>JBNMKU010000019.1:0-32179 GCA_050874505.1 Roseburia sp.
CCTTTCTACCGCCTGATAGATCTGGTCATGTTCCACAGTCCGGCGCAAAAACAGATATGCCTCCATACCGGAAAAAATAAGTAACAGGATCAGGCAGACCGGCTGTCTGAAATAAAATGCCCCCACTGCCAGTATAAAGCACACCAGCATATGGATAACAAATAAGATCAATACCTGGATTGTGACCGTTCTCTCGCGGAACGTTTTTCCAAAGCCCTCCATCAGCCAGCAGGTAACACTATTTTTCCACATTACCTCGGCTTTCATTCTGCGTACCATACTTAAATAAAAGACCAAAAACAGCGCGTCGATCATCAGGCTGACCGTGCCGGAGGCAACTAAAAGCCCGGATACGTTCCAGGTCTGACCACCCATACGCCCCATTAAAAACAACAATTCACTGATTGCTCCGATAAACACCACGAACAGGATTTCTGTCTTGATCCGGTCGATAAAATTAAGATGGATTGCTTCCTCGCCCTGTCTGTGTCCGGTGGCAAGAGTCAGATATACCAGACTTAAGATCCATCCCATCAGACTGATCAGCGCTCCGGCAATACTTACCTTGATCCATGGATGCAGTCTCTGATATTCGACTTTGGCATCATGCAGATCATCCCCGGCAGAAAGCTGGGTATCCACGCCAATGACGAGCACAACATTCTCTAGCGGCCAATACATCTGATTTCCATAACTGTTGAAAAAGTAGTTGTCCAGGCCCTTGATATCCGTGCCAAATTCTTTTTCTTCCATGTCATAAAGCAGATAATCGCCCATCGTCTTTGCTTCCATTAAAATGGTCTGCGTGTCAAAGCTCTGCCCCGTTTTCGTGTCAGGCTGATTGGTATACCAGATCCCATTCTGCTTATACCAAAAGCAGAAGTTTGAATCCTCCTGCTTGAATTTGTTCGTATATTGTAAATATAAGCGTTCCTCCTCCGCATTCCGGTTTTCCCCTTTTTGCAGAAGGCGGATATATTCGCTTAGATCACTGCATTTTTGTTCCATGCACTTTGTATAATAGCCCGAATTTAAAAAGTTTTCCGTTCCGATATCGGTGATCGAAAAAATATTTTTCTCGATCATCAGTGCCAGCAGAAATACTGCGACCGTAAAGATGACGGAGAAAAACAGATGAAACAGGATCCCTGCCAGTTTTGTTCCATAGGAATATGATTTCGTTTCCATTCCAAACCTCCCTGTGGATTAGTTCTTCTCGATCTTATAACCTACGCCCCAGACTACTTTTAAATAGCGTGGTTCCTTTGGATTGATCTCGATCTTCTCCCGGATATGGCGGATATGTACTGCCACGGTATTATCCGCTCCGATCGCATCCTCATTCCAGATGCTCTCGTAAATCTGGTTGATGGAAAATACTTTTCCCTGATTTTTGACTAAAAGCAACAGGATATTGTATTCGATCGGTGTCATCCTGACGACCTCTCCATCTACGGTCACTTCTTTGAGATCATCATTGATGGACAGACCACCTACCGTATAAACACATTCACTGTTGTCTGCCGCCGCGTTGCCAAGCTGTGTATAACGTCTTAACTGGGATTTGACTCTTGCCACCAGTTCCAGCGGATTAAACGGTTTCTCCACATAATCGTCCGCTCCGATGTTAAGCCCGAGTATCTTATCCGCATCCTCTGTCTTTGCAGACAAAATGATGATCGGAATACTGCTCTCTTCCCGGATCTTTAAGGTTGCCCGGATCCCGTCAAGCCGCGGCATCATCACATCCATGATCAGAAGGTGCACCTCATTTTCCTTTAATATCTCGAGTGCCTCCTCGCCGTCATATGCCTTTAAAATATGATAGCCCTCCTGCTGCAGATAGATCTCTATTGCCTCTACGATTTCCCTGTCATCATCACATACCAGAATTGTCTGCATATTTCTCTCCTATCTTATGCTGCCTTATCTATGATCCTTTTTTGAAAATAATCCGTGTTTCTTTTCTTCCTGTGGAACACCGCTCTCGCCCTGCTTCCATTTGAAATATTCTGCATCAAGATTAACCGTGATCTCCGGTGTCACATTGCTTTTTGTCTCTTCCCACGCCGGTGCATCATCTGCACCGAACTCTTCGGCATCCATCGGGATCCCTGCCCGCTCAAAATATTCGGGATTGATCTTAATCTCCGGTTTGATCGCCGGTGCCGTATAAGAAAGTGCCCCCGCATCCTTGCGCTCTCTTTGTTTTTCCTTTTCGATCATCTTGTTGGAATCTTCGATCAGTTTTAAATATTTGTCCGTATCCACCAGATCCTGTAAATGCCCCTTTAATTCGGACTGGTTTCTATAAACATTTCTCTTTTCGGCAAGCAGATCTTCACTCATCTTGTCAAACAGGTCTTTGACCGAATCCATCGTCTCCTGCATAATATCCTGCACCCGGTGCAATGCCTCATCCGTATAAATAACAGATGCCGCATAGACATCCTCTGCCTTGCGGTTTGCGTCCTTCACGATCGCTTCACATGATTTTTTCGCATCGCGCTCCGCCTTATCCCGCCCGCGCTGTGTCATCTCATACTCATCCGTCAGCTCATAGATGCAGGCATTCAGCCGTTTCAGCAGTTCAATGATCGTCTTCTTCTCCACGATCACCTTGGTTTTATCCGCCGGATATTCCTGACTGTTTGCAAACATCAGATGGATATCTCTTAATACCTGTTCCGTTTTGTCCTGTGCACTCATCTTCTCCTCCGCACTCCTACCTTATAAGATCGTGTTTTTAATCTTCCCTACGGAAATATAACCATCCAGCAATGCCGCGATATCCGTTCCCGGTTTTGCCTCTGTTGCCGGTATTCCGTCTGCCTTTAACGTAAATCCGCCATCTTCGAGTTCTTCTCTCAGATAATGATCCAGGTAAAACGCATGTTTTGCAGGAGTGCAGTCCCATTTGATGCCTTTGCAGTCCTCTGTCCGGATGCCCGGAAAATTGACATTCCAGATCTCATTTGCAGCGATCTGCTCCCCAAGCAGCTTTTCTGCAATTTTTTCAATGTAGGCATCTACAGTATCGTAAATGTCATTTGCCTGATAAGAAAATGCGATCGAAGGAATGCCCTGTGTCAATGCTTCCATACAGGCACCAACTGTCCCGGAATAAAGGATATCGGCTCCTGCGTTGTAGCCATAATTGATACCTGAAAAGACCAGATCCGGTTTCTCCGGCATCAGTTCAAGCACAGCTGCCTTGATGCAGTCTGCCGGAGTTCCACCCACCTGATAGGATCTCACTCCGGCTACCGGAAATTCTGCCGCTCTTACAGTAAACGGGGTGTGGACGGTCAGCCGGTGCGACATGGCACTGCACTGTGTCTCGGGTGCAACGACCCAGACCTCGCCAAACCGCTTTGCCACCTCTGCTAACCGTCTGATCCCCTCTGCCTTTATTCCATCGTCATTGGTAACTAATATCCTCATTGATTTCTCTCCTGTTTTTCCTGATTACTACTATCTTAACACAAGAAATCAATTTTCACACTTTTTATTTTCGAATCTCTGCCAGTACTTCATCCGGGATGACAAATTCCACGCATCCCATATACATCGGAGCAACATCTCCCTCGTTGAAACTGATGACTACTTCGCCCTTGTCATTTAAGTAAAATCCGGTCTCATCTGTGATCTCTTTAAAATCCCATTCCGGCATATCAGAATCCAGCCAGTAGATCACATTCTCATCTGCCGCCATCTGTTCTTTCATCTGTTCTTTGATATTTTCGCTGATTACGGAAACATAATCACTTCCCTCTTGAAAGAGATCGGATAAACTCAGTCTCTGTCCGGTTGCAAGGTCTATCGTATAGTAATAATCCCATTCCGCACCGCTGCCGGCTGCCTGGTAACACATTAATTTTAAGGTAAAATACTGGTCTGTCGTGGCGATCACTTCGGATTTCACGGTCATGTTCTGATAGCCTTCTTCATTTTTCTTGTTCTCTTCAAATTCTGCGATCAGTTTGTCTGTGATGCTTTTTATTTCGGCATTGATCTCGTCTGTCGTCTTTTTTGTCTGCTCCTGCACGTCTTTGTCTACAGTCTCCGTCTCCCCTGCCACTTCGGTAGCGACCGATAATTCCGGCACCGTGATGTCTGCCGTATTGTGGTTGTCATCATACTGATAATCCCGGAACGTTACGACCTCGATCCATTTGGATAAAAATGGCACTCTGCTCATGGCATACGCTACATTTGCTGAAGTATTTGGCAGAACGGTAAGAATGATCGCCACTCCCGCTGCCGCTGCTGCTACTTTTCCCCACACATGGCGGTTTCTCTCTCTTCTGTTTTCCTGTTTTGCCTGTTCTATTTTCTTTTTCATCTCATTCACCTGCTCTTCTGACATATGATGGTTTTGATACTCCTGTTTCATCTGATTCAATTTTTCTTCTCTGTTTTCCATAAGACGCTCCTTTCTATCCGCTCTTTTTAAGAAAATACCCATTCTTCTTCAAGTCGGATGCGCAGCTTTTTTAAACTCCGGTACAATCTGGTTTTTACTGTATTGACATTTTCATCAAGGATTGCCGCGATATCGTCCAGTTTCATATCTTCAAAATATTTTAATTCCACGATCACCCGCTCTTCGTCCGGCAGTTCGGACAGTGCCCGCTTCAGATCGATATCCTCATAACGGTCCTCGGTCTGCGGCTCCTCCCCATCCGCCGGAAGTTCCTCGGTTTTCTTCTGACCGCAGAAACGGAAGATCTCATTTAACATGATCCGGTACAGCCAGGTCGATGCGTATTCTTCCTTTTGCAGACCTTTACTGTTTTTGATCGCCTTATACGCTCCGTTTTGTACGATGTCTCCGGCATCTGCATCATTATGTACATAGCTGTATGCCAGCCGGTAATACTGATCGTAATTGGACAGGAGCAGTTCTTCTATGATCTTTTCTTTTTTTCTGTTTCCCATTTGTATCACTCTCGTTTTCCCTCCTTTTCCTGTTTTCTATAGATTAGACCCTCACACCGGTCAGAAAGTTTCAAAAAAATCAATTTTTTTAGAAATTTCCTATAAAAAAAATCTCCCGCCCTTTTTCCGGCAGGAGATCCTTCGTTATCATTGCCCTACACACTCTGATATACAATGGTTCCGTCAATGATCGTATACAAGATCCGCGAATCGATCGCAAACGGAGTTCCCTTTATCAGTACAAAATCCGCATCTTTTCCCTCTTCGATGCTTCCGACCCTGTCCTCCGCACCGATATGTTTTGCCGCGTGAATGGTGATCGCCTGCAATGCGCCAAACTCACTCATGCCGCTGTAAATGGCACGTCCCGCGCAAAGTGCCAGATGTCTTTCTTCGATCACCGGCGAATCTGTGATGATCGATACCTGACAGCCCGCTTTCTCTAAAACGGCAGGGGTGTGGAAACCTTTATTTTTCAATTCATATTTGGTTGCATGCCCAAAGGAAGGTCCAACTGCAACTGGAAATCCCTCTTTTGCAAGGTCATCTGCGATCAGTGCGCCGTCCGTCGTGTGGTCAATGCGCAGTTCCAGTCCAAATTCTTTTGCGATCCGGATCGCCGTATAGATATCATCCGCACGATGGGCATGCGCTTTTAATGGCAGTTCCCCGTGGATCACCGGAAGCATTGCCTCAAGTTTGGCATCATAGGCAGGAAGTTTGGAATAATCGATCTGATCCGGATAACCGGCTGCCTTTAATTTCTGGTCATAGATCATGGTCTGATGCAGCACCTCCCTGAGCTTCGCTGCGACCGACATTCTCGAATAAACGCCTTTGTCCTTATAGCAGTTTTTCGGGTTCTCGCCAAATGCGATCTTCATGGCTGACTTTTCTTTTACTACCATATCATCGACGCGTTTTCCGTAGGTTTTGATGACACAGAACGTTCCGCCTATGATGTTTGAGCTGCCCGGGCCTGTGGAAACGCAGGTCACGCCGCCCTCTCTTGCCATTGCAAAGGTCTCATCCTGCGGGTTGATGGCATCGATTGCGGAAAGCTGCGGTGTCACCGGATCGCCCAGCTCATTAAAATCCTGTCCTGCGAATCCGACTGCGTAGCCATCCAGTCCCAGATGGCAGTGTGCATCCACAAAGCCCGGATAAATATCGATCCCGGTCGCATCGATCACTTCCGCTTCATTGACGATCTTGCCCTCCAACACCGGTGCGATCTTTTTGATCTTGCCGTCCTCTGCAAGAATATCTGCAACAAAAGGTTCTTCGTCTATGGCATTGTGGATGGTTCCCTGTTTCAACAATAAATACTGGCTCATTTTTCTTCCTCTTCTTCCTATATTATAAACTTGATCACAAAATAATCTTATCACGATCCGCTCAGACACAGATCATGCAATCCCAATTTTCTCATCCTTATTTTTGCAAACCGTTTTTCTAAGTTTGCACAACCGTTTCTGCAAGATTTGTCACTCAGATCTCGGGTGCGGAAGTTTCTACGAACGGATTTTTACATGCCGATGATGACCTGCTGTCTTTTAAAGGTTAGACAAAGTTGATGTGGAGATGTTCGCCACATGGCAGACAGTTTCGTTCCCCCCCGAAACGCGTCGCCATGCGGCGGACACTCCGCACACACATTTTGTAATCCATATTTTAATTATAGTATAACCGAAAAAAACGCCAGTTACACTGACGTTTTTTATCCTCTTGCAATTTCTTATCTTAAGTCTGTTTTTCTGATCTGATCGCGCACTCTTAATATCATGGATGGGGATACGGAAAGTTCGTCAAATCCCATCTTTAAGAATGTTTCCGTCAGTTCGGTGTCTGCACCTAATTCTCCGCAGATACCTACCCAGCATCCTTCCTTGTGTCCGTTGTCAACGACCATCTTTAACATGCGTAAGATTGCCTCGTGATGTGCATCATAAAACGCATCCAGTTTCGGGTTCTGCCTGTCGATCGCAAGCGTATACTGGGTCAGGTCGTTTGTTCCGATCGAGAAGAAATCGACCTCTTTTGCAAGCAGGTCACTGATCATAACCGCTGCCGGTGTCTCGATCATAATACCGAGCTCCACATCTTTGTACGGAAGTCCGTCACGGTCAAGTTCTTCCTTTACTTCCGCCACGATCTCCTTGATCTTTCTTACCTCTGCAACAGAGGTGATCATCGGGAACATGATTGAAAGTGTTCCATAATAGCTGGCGCGGTAGATTGCCCTTAACTGGGTCTTAAAGATATCCTGTCTGTCCAGACAGATACGGATCGCGCGGTAACCCATTGCCGGGTTTTCCTCTTTATCCAGATGGAAATAATCTACCTGTTTGTCTGCTCCGATGTCAAGTGTACGGATAATCACTTTCTTGCCTGCCATATTTTCCGCTACGGTCTTGTATGCACTAAACTGCGCTTCCTCGGTCGGATAATCCTCTGACTCCAGATACAGAAACTCACTGCGGAACAGTCCGATACCGCCTGCATCATTGGCAAGTGCTGCTGCCACGTCGGAAACACCTCCGATGTTGGCATACAGATTGATCTTTCTGCCGTCAACCGTCACATTTTCTTTGCCCTTTAATTCCTGAAGCAGACGTTTTTTCTGTTCGTCCTCTTCTTTTAAGCGGCGGTATTTTTCTAAAGTTTCCTCATCCGGGTTGATGTAGAAAATGCCCTGGTATCCGTCTACGATCCCCATTGCTCCATCAACCGGACTCGTTACACCGTTTTCTTCGATCTGCTCTTTGAAATCCACACCGATCAGTGCCGGTATGTTCATGGTGCGGGCAAGGATGGCAGTATGGGAATTGGTAGAACCGTGTCTTGTCACAAATGACAGCACCTTGGACTTATCCAGCTGTACCGTCTCACTTGGTGCTAAGTCATCTGCCAAGAGGATCACCGGTTCATCCCCTGTCATATCTCCCATGACATTTCCCTGCAAAATGGAAATGACCCGGTTTGAAATATCCTTTACATCCGCCGCCCGCTCTCTCATGTAATCATCATCCATTGCAGCAAACATCTGGGAAAAGTTGTCGCCAGTGGAGGCTACCGCAAATTCTGCGTTGACCTCCTGCGTCTTTATGATATTGCTGACGGATTCCAGATAATCCGGATCATCGAGCATCATCTGATGAATTTCAAAAATAGCTGCATTGACTTCGCCCACTTCTTTTAATGCTTTTTCGTAGAAGCCGGCAAGCTGTCGTTTCGCCTCTTCTTTTGCATCTAAAAACCGCTGTTCCTCTGCTGCCGTATCGGTTACTTTACTACGGCATACTGTGTGATCTTTTTTACCATATACTGATAATTTTCCAATCGCAATTCCGCCAAATACGCTTTTTCCTTCTAATACCATAATTTTCCCTCGTTTCTGCAATGCTTATGATATGGGTTCTTTTACAGATTGCTCTTTAAAAACGCTTCTAATGCTGCAATCGCTTCGTCTTCTTTCTCTCCATCTGTACGAACAGTGATCTCTTCTCCACATTTTGCACCGAGTCCCATCACGCCAAAGATACGTTTTGCATCAACTTCTTTGTCTCCTTTTGCGATCGTAACACTGCATGGAAATGCTGCTGCCTCTTTTACCAGTGCTCCTGCCGGTCTTGCATGGATGCCTTCTTTGTCCGTAATTACATATGTGAATTCTTTCATTTTGTTCTCCCTTTCTTTATTTTACTTCTTTTTTTAGTACTCCTAATAATACACAGGATATCACAGAACCTACTGCTAATGATACCAGATATAACAGTGGATGGCCAACAGTTAAGAATACGAAGATTCCGCCGTGTGGTGCCATTAAAGTACAGTCAAATGCCATGGATAATGCTCCGGCTACTGCAGAACCTGCGATACATGCCGGTAATACACGGAGTGGATCGGATGCTGCAAATGGGATCGCTCCCTCTGTGATGAAGGATAAGCCCATGATAAAGTTGGTTGGTCCTGCTTTTCTCTCTGACTCTGTAAATTTGTTTTTGAAGAAAAGTGTTGCAAGTGCGATGGCAAGTGGTGGAACCATTCCTCCGACCATAACGGCTGCCATAATGTTATAGTTTCCTGCTGCGATCGATGCCACACCAAATACATAAGCTGCTTTGTTGACCGGGCCACCCATATCAACAGACATCATTCCGCCAAGTAATGCGCCTAAGAAGATAACGCTTGTTCCGCCTAATCCCTTTAAGCCTTCGTTGATCATTGTGTTCAGTGCTCCGATCGGTGGCTCAACGATATACATCATGATAATACCGATCAGGAAAATACCGATCAACGGATATAACAATACCGGTTTAATCCCTTCCAGGCTGTCTGGAAGTTTGGAACAAACTTTCTTTAAGCCAAGTACTAAGTAACCTGCTACGAAACCTGCTACCAGTGCTCCAAGGAAACCGGAAGTTCCGTTTGCTGCAATGGCTCCGCCGACAATACCAACGGCAAGACCAGGACGGTCTGCGATACTCATTGCGATATATCCGGCTAAGATTGCAAGCATAAATCCAAATGCGGTACCACCGATGGATTTAAAGGTTGCTGCCAATGGTGTGATCGTACCGAAGTTGCTTCTCTCATCCAATGGAAGTGAGTTCAGATCAACGGAAAGTCCATCGATCAGGAATGCGATCGCGATCAGGATACCTCCACCAACAACGAATGGTAACATATGGGATACACCATTCATCAGGTGTTTGTAAATCTGGTGTCCGATGCTGTCCTTCTCTGTTTCCGTGTCATCCTCTGCTTCTTTTTTGCTTCCTGCGCGATAGATTGCAGCTTTTCCGTTCATTGCTCTTGTGATCAGCTCTTCTGCTTTGCTGATACCGTCTGCTACTTTACACTCGATGACCGGCTTTCCGTCGAAGCGGCTCATCGGCACCTGGGTATCTGCTGCAACGATGATCGCATCTGCACGGTTGATCTCATCCTGGGTAAGCACATTTTTGGCTCCACCGCTTCCTCTTGTCTCCACTTTGATCTCGCAGCCTAACTCTTTTGCCTTTTTCTCGAGGCTCTCTGCTGCCATGTAAGTATGTGCGATACCGGTTGGACATCCGGTTACTGCCAGGATATATTTTCCCCCGGCTGCAGTCTCTGCCTTTGTTTCTTTGGTGTCCTCTTTTTCTGCCTCTGCCGCATCGATGACACTTAAAAATTCATCTACCGTTTTGGCATTCTTTAAGGATGCAGTAAAGTTTTCATCCATCAGCAGAACAGATAATCTGCTGAGTACATCCAGATGCACATTGTCCTCGGTATCTGGTGCTGCGATCAAAAAGATCAGGTTGACCTTGCCGCCATCCAGCGCGTCAAAATCGACTCCGTCTTTTACTACCATTGCTGCCAGTCCCGGTTTTGCTACCGCATCTGACTTGCAGTGTGGAATGGCAATTCCCTCACCAATTCCTGTCGTCCCTTCTTCTTCTCTTGCAAAAACACCCTTACGATAGGTCTCTACATCTTTGATCTTACCGCTTTTTGCCATCAGTGCTACCATCTGGTTGAGCACATCTTCCTTTCCAGTCGCTGCTCCCTGCAGCTCAATGCTCTCCTTGGAGAGCAAATCTCTGATTCTCATACCCTTTCCTCCTGTCTCCTTTTTCTTTCATGCTTTTTATGCAAACGACTTCAGTAACTGTTCTACCTCAGCCTTTGTTGCCAGTTCTTCCGAAAACGCGGACGCGCTTCCTGTGCATACGCCCATATGGAACGCATCTTGATAACTGCCGCTCTGCAGATAGCCTGCCAAAAATCCTGCTACCATGGAGTCCCCGGCACCTACGGAATTTACAACCTTTCCTTTTGGTGCTTCCGATTCGTATACGCTACCGTCTTCCGCGACTAAGACCGCTCCGTCTCCTGCCATGGAGATCAGCACGTTTACCGCTCCCATCTCCTGAAGTTTCTTTGCGTACTGGATCACTTCTGATTTTTCTTTGAGTGTCACGCCAAAGATCTCACCCAGTTCGTGATTGTTTGGCTTTATTAAAAATGGATGATACTGTAATACATTGACCAGCAGATCCTTTGTCGCATCCACAACGATTTTTAAATTCCGGTCTGCAAGGTATTTCATGATATCCATATAAATGGTCTGTGGCATCACATCCGGTATGCTTCCTGCCATAACTAAAATGTCGCCATCCTCTAATTTTTCTAACTTCTCATACAGCTTTTTGATATCGCTGTCTAAAATAGCCGGTCCCTGTCCGTTGATCTCACTCTCTTCGTCGCCACGGATCTTTACGTTGATGCGGCTCATGCCCTCTGCAACCGGGATGAAGTCGGCACAGATGCCTTTCTCTTCTACCAGTCTCTGTAATTCGTTTCCGGTAAATCCGGCATAAAATCCAAGTGCTGTATTTTCATAGCCCAGATTCTTAAGTACCATGGAAACGTTGATCCCCTTTCCTCCCGGGAAGATCTTTTCCTCTCTGGTCCGGTTGACTCTGCCACAGGTAAATCCCGGAACAGTTACAATGTAGTCTAATGATGGATTAAATGTTACTGTGTAAATCACCTTTTTTCTCCTTTCTTCGCTCGTTAAACCTGAATGATATTTTTACATTTTGCAAATGCAGGATGTATCGCTCCTGTCGTTATCACGGAGGCACTTTCGAACTCTCCGAAGGTCACGCTGGAAATCTGATTGAATTTGCTCTGGTCTGCCAGAACAAAACGTTCCTTGCAGTTTTCCATTGATTTGCGTTTTACCATTGCCTCCTTAAGCTCCGGTGTGGAAAATCCGCGCTGTAAGCTGACTCCATTTGCTCCCCAGAACCCTTTGGTAAAATTGTATTTTTCTAAGGTTGCGACTGCTTCTTCTCCTACAATAGCCTCTGTTACCGCTTTGAACTCTCCGCCAAGAATATAGACTGTACATCCTTTTTCAGCAAGTTTTTTTGCATGTGTGATGGCGTTGGTAACATAAATCGCCTGCTTGTTTGCGATATAATCGATCATGCGCTCCGTTGTGGTTCCTGCATCAATATAAACGAAATCACCCGGCGCGATCAGTCCCGCTGCATAAATGGCGATCGCTTCCTTTTCTTCCTTGTTGCGTTCTTTTCGATGTACGACTTCATCATCCATAGTGCTGAACACGGTGTTCTTCATAATTGCACCACCATGCACTTTGATGAGCTGACCTCTGGCATCCAATGCTGTCAGATCTCTTCGTATGGTGGATTCTGACGCATCCAGTTCTGTCATAAGCTGTTGTACGGTCACACTTCCCATATCTTCTAGTATGGATAAAATCTTTGAAAATCTTTCCTCTGTCAGCATATCTTTATCCTCCATTTTCGGTCACGTTCTGTCAAAATCATTCATCTTTGTTGTTTTTATTATAGGTTCAAAATCATTCACAGTCAATCAAATTCAGTCAAAATCATTCACAAAAAAACGGATACAAAATTGTAACTATCTTACAATTTCATATCCGTTTCTGCCTGTTATTCTGCCAGTTCGTCATAAAACCGCTTTCTGGCATCTATAAGATCCTCCGCCTGTATGGCAACGACCTCCGTATTTTTTGTTTTATATTTCCCGACCATGTTGTCTTCTTCAAAAGAATAGCCATCAAGATAACACCGCACCGCCATCAAAACGGCACTGTGACTGACCACCAGCACATTTTCCCTCTCCTGCTCCCGGTCCAGGATCTCACCGATCGCATCAAAAGTACGCTTTAACAGATCATTATAACTCTCTCCGTTCGGTGTCCTGACATAACGCCTGTCTGCATTCCAGCTCTCGTAGCTTTCCCTGTATCTCCGCTTGACCGTCCGCCAGTTTAACCCTTCCCAGTCACCCATCTTCATCTCCCGGATCCCGTCCAGTGGAACACAGGGGATCAAAAGCGCATCCGCGACCGCCTGCGCAGTCTGTGCCGCCCTGCGCTGCGGCGAGGTATACACGCATCCCGCTGAGAATCTGCCTGCCTCCTGCTCTTTTTTTAAGTATGCTGCCAGTTCCTGTGCCTGCTTACGACCGTGTTCATTTAACGGAATATCCGTTGCCCCCTGTATTTTTTTCCTGACATTCCATTCTGTTTCGCCGTGGCGTACAAAGTATAATATCATCCATTTTCTCCTGGTTTTATGTGTTTCTATCACCAATCTGTACCTGCTTTCAGTATAGCATACACAGGGTGGATTTTCATCGTTTTTGTCCGTATTCCTCGTTGAAAATTCTTCTCAGATTCGCTATACTTTTTAAAAAGGCACGAAGCGAGGATCTGTTATGATAGTTCGACATACCATTCACGAAGTTGCAACTTTGCTTAATATCAGCACTGACACCATCCGTCTCTATGAAAAGGAGGGGCTCGTCTGCCCTCTTCGCGACCCGTCAAATGGCTACCGCTATTATAATGCCGAACAGATCCACCGTATCATGGGAATTTATCTTTACCGGCAGCTTAACGTCAGCATTTCCGAGATCAAGGAGATCCTGTCTTCCCCGTCATTAGAAGACGTGTGCCAGCAGTTTACCACCTTTATTGAAAATCGTGAATCAAAGATCCGTAAACTCCAGCATGAGATCAAGAAGCTTTCTTTTATGCAGCAGCATCTGACCAGACTCGCAGCAAGTGTCGGTGTCTGCACGACCCGTCCGCTGCCTTCCAGCTACATCCTGTATGAGCAGCCTTTTTATGATCTGCTCTACCTTCAGTTAAAAGAGATCTTCCGTTCCCCATCTTTTTCTTTCGGGAACTTCTGCTACGTCTTATCACAGGAAAACGCTGCCTTTTATCATACAACCAATCTGCGTTTTATGGTACAGGAACCTATGATGGAGCTCTCTCCCTCCAAAGATTCCAAGCATCTCTTTCCAGTTCAGGAAAGCAGGCCATGTATCTACAGTGTCTTTGCATTTGACTGCGATTTTCCACCTTCGTGGGATCTTTCCCTGATTTATGATTACGCAAAAGAGCAGCATCTTACCTGTGCCGATGAGGCATATGCTTTTTATGTTTACAGTGTGCACGGGGATGGTGAAGTGATCTACAACTACTACGAAGTCTATGTTCCACTTCTTTCCTAGTATTTTTCTGTAACATAGGTACTATAATTTTCTGAATATTTTTCTATTTTCGTTCATTTTATCCTTTTTTTTAAATTTTATTTCAAATTGTATAACTTTTCTCTTGACCTTAGACCTGCTCCAACGTTTATGTTAAAGATAGCAATCAGGGGTCGGTTTTATTTTATATCCAAGGGAGGTTTTTACATGAACACAAAAGAATATACCTTACAGGAGCGTTCCTTAAAACGCGCCAATTATGCTACCACTGTTACCATTTCCATTTTATCTCTTTATTTAATCCTTCTGTTCTTTTCCAGTATGTCGCAGGGTGGTACGGGAGTAAAACGGATTTTGATCATTGCCACCATGATCTTAGTCCCGGCGGTGCTCTGCATCGCGTGTTACATCCACGATCCGATTTCTGTGAAATACCGGCACATCGCTCTTTCTTCTTATTTTGTTATTTTTGAGGTCGTATGTCTTTCCGCAAGATCGGTCGGCTACAATCTCTTTTTGATCCCGGTTCTGATCAGTATGTTGATGTATTTTGATCTGAAATTTGAGATCCGGGCTTCCATCCTTAATACAACTTTTGTTACCTTAAACTCTTTTTACTCTGTCTTTGTATTAGGATGCAACACCCAGTCCGAAAAAAATGCAATTTTTCTGCTCTGGTCAACGTCCTTTATCATCAACATTGCTATCTGTCTTGCCGCCAAAGTCGCTGTTTTGCACAACGAAGAGGAAGTTTCTGAATTAGAGGCGCAACAAAAGAAACAGGAAGAAATGATGGAATCCATCCTTGCAGTCGGTAAATCCGTCAACTCTTCCTCGCAGAACATTCATGCATTGATCGAAGAAATGTCAGAATCCACAAACTGTGTCAGCCAGGCTATGAGCGATATTGCTGTCAGCATGGAATCTACCGTAGGAAATATCCAGGAACAGGCATCCATGACCGGACAGATCCAGGATGTCATCTCTGATACTGTTGATATCGCAGACACCTTAGAAACGATCTCTCGTGAGAACAGTAAAAACGTCAAATCCGGTCAGCAGCTTGTCGCCGATATCGTGGCTCAGACTGAACAGATCGAGCAGGAAAATACCATGGTCAAAGACAACATGGCAGCCCTGCACACGCACACGAAGGATATGCAGAAGATCATCGGCATTATCCAGCAGATCTCTTCCCAGACCAATCTGCTCGCCCTAAATGCTTCGATCGAAGCCGCACGCGCCGGAGATGCCGGAAAGGGCTTTGCCGTTGTCGCTGAAGAGATCCGTATCCTTTCCGAGCAGACCAAACAGTCCACGGAAAATATTGAAGAGATCATTACGAAACTGAATAACAATGCCTCCGATACGATCAGTTCCATGGATGTGGTCATGGAAAAGATCAGCACGCAGGTAACCATGATCCATGATATTGAGGATAACTTCAGTTCCATCCGCTCCGGTCTTTCCGATCTGAAACACAATGCCGCAGCCATGGGCGAAAAGACCAAGCTTTTAAAGGATTCCAACACCACGCTTGTGGACAGCACCAACACCCTTTCCTCCACCAGCGAGGAGATCAGTGCTTCCGCAGAGGAAACCAATGCCATGTGCTCCGATAATGCGGAACGCTTTAAGACCGTTAATCAGATCATTGAAGACCTCACCGTTGAGGCTGGCAAAATGGATGGTTTTATCGACGAATACAACAGACTGCATGAGGAAGCTGCCGCTGACGATGCAAATGATACAATCTACCGTCCATCCATTGCCTGATAGCGGAATAGAAAAAAGCTGCCGCTCATTGCGACAGCTTCTTTTTATTATTTTGCAATATCAATTCTTACCAGTGCTTTTCGCAGGGCAAACTCTGCACGTTTTACATCGATCGCCTCTGTCTTATTGGCAAGCCGCTCTTCCGCACGCTTTAACGCTGCTTCCGCTCTTCCCTTGTCAATCTCATCTGGCCACTCCGCAATCTCTGCCAGAAGTGTTACCTTGTCCGGTAAAATCTCTGCAAATCCGGAATGAACCGCTGCAACTACATCCTCTTCCCCCTCTTTATGGATCTTTACAATCCCCGGAGCGAGGACAGTGGTGAGCGGAATGTGCTTTTTGTAGACACCCAGCTCACCGGATGCTGTGGTAAATTCGATCATATCGCCCTCTCCCGTATAAAAGATACGGTCAGGAGTGATAATCTCTACTTTAAAAATCTTGCTTTCATCTGCCATATGCATCCTCCCAATCTGCTCATACCGCACGTGCTTTTTTATTTCATTTTTGCACGAACATCATCAATCGTACCAGCATTTAAGAAGTAGCTTTCCGGCACATCATCATGTTTACCTTCCAGAATCTCTTTAAAGCCACGGATCGTCTCTGCGATCGGAACATATTTACCTTCCAGACCGGTAAACTGTGTTGCTACGAAGAATGGCTGAGATAAGAATCTCTGTACCTTTCTTGCACGGTTTACAACCAGCTTGTCTGCCTCGGATAACTCGTCCATACCAAGGATTGCAATGATATCCTGTAACTCTTTGTATTTCTGTAAGATCTCCTGTACACCACGGGCAACCTCAAAGTGCTCTTTTCCTACGATACGTGGGTCTAAGATACGTGAGGTAGATCCAAGTGGATCTACTGCCGGGTAAATACCAAGCTCTGCAATGGAACGCTCCAATACGGTCGTTGCATCCAGATGTGCGAATGTGGTTGCCGGAGCCGGGTCTGTTAAGTCGTCCGCCGGCACATAGACTGCCTGTACAGATGTAATGGAACCATTCTTGGTTGAAGTGATTCGCTCCTGAAGAGCACCCATCTCTGTCTGTAAGGTTGGCTGATAACCAACGGCTGATGGCATACGTCCTAAAAGTGCGGACACCTCAGAACCTGCCTGTGTGAAACGGAAAATGTTGTCAATGAATAACAGCACATCCTTTCCACCTTTATCACGGAAATACTCTGCCATCGTAAGTCCGGTCAGAGCAACTCTCATACGGGCTCCTGGTGGCTCGTTCATCTGTCCGAACACCATGGTAGTCTTATCAATAACTCCGGATTCTTTCATTTCGTAGTAAAGGTCGTTTCCTTCACGGGTACGCTCTCCTACTCCTGTGAATACGGAATATCCACCATGCTCTGTTGCAATGTTGTGGATCAGCTCCTGGATTAATACGGTCTTACCTACACCGGCTCCTCCGAATAATCCGATCTTACCACCTTTCTGGTATGGACACAGAAGGTCAACGACCTTGATACCTGTCTCTAACATTTCCTGAGAAGTAGCCTGCTCCTCAAATGCCGGAGCTGGTCTGTGAATTGGCCAGTACTCTACTCCTGCCGGTGGGTCTATTTCGTCAATCGGGTTTCCTAATACATTGAACATACGTCCCAATGTATTTTCACCTACTGGTACAGAAATTGCAGATCCGGTTGCTACTGCATCCATTCCACGCACAAGTCCGTCCGTAGGTCCCATGGCGATACATCTTACCGTATCATCACCCAGATGCTGAGATACTTCTACTACCAGTTCGCCTTTTCCATCTTTGAGCGGAACTTTGATAGCATCATTGATCTCTGGCAGATTACCTTCTGTGAACTTAATGTCCAGCACGGCACCGATAATCTGGGTAATTTTACCAATATTATTTGCCATCGCTTATTTCTCCTTATATTGTTATTTTTAGTGCTCCTAGATAATCATCCCGCGTGCAACGGCACTCGACAACGCTTCGCGTTTTCTCGTTCTCGTTGCACCCTCATATCCGGTAATGCCGCTGCCTTTGTGCAAGCACAAGCAGCGACATTTGCCGGATACTCGGTCTGCTTATCTAGGAGATCGCAGATGCACCTGCTATGATCTCTGTCAGCTCCTGTGTAATAGAGCCCTGACGTGCTCTGTTGTATTTCAGTGTCAGATCACTGATCATGTCCTCTGCATTGCTGGTCGCAGAATCCATTGCCTGCATTCTCGCACCATTTTCACTTGCCACTGCCTCTACAAGCGCACCATAGAACAGACTCGTAACATATTTCGGAATGATCATGTCGAGTGCTTCCTCTTCGTTTGGCTCATAGTTCATCAGCACGTTGGCTCCTGCCTCGGCTTCCTGCACTTCATCCTCATTGATCTCTACCGGAAGGAGTTTCATCAGGGTCGGCTCATGGCTCACTGTATTTTTGAAGTGAGTATATGCCAGATAGATCTCACTGATCTCTCCTGCCGTATATGCGTCTAATATCCTTTTACAAAGAACAGCCGCATCTTCATACGATGGGGATTCTATGATGGAAGAGGCATCTTCTTTGATGCTGTAGCCTCTATGCTCTAACGCTTCCCGTCCTTTTGCACCGATCGCGTAGATCTCTGCATCTTCTGCGGAGAAATCTTCGCTTCCGAGCACCAGTTTGGTAATGTTTGAGTTATAGCCTCCGGCAAGTCCACGGTTTGACGTAATGACTACGACTGCTTTCCTGGTCGCGTCATTCTTTTTCAGGTAAGGATGGTCGATCCCACCGGACTTTGCCAGCATAGACGTAACAGTCCGATACATATAATCAGAATATGGAGTGGTCTGCTCCGCCCTGTTTTTGGCTTTCTGCAATTTTACGGTAGAAACAAGCTTCATGGCTTTGGTAATCTGCTGCGTACTCTGTATGCTGCCTTTTCTTCTCTTTATGTCCCTCATTGAGGCCATAATCTGCACACCGCCTTTCTACCATTTATTTTGTAGCTTCTTTTACAAATCCCTGCGCTTTTTTACATTCTTCGATCGCCTGAATGAGTTTTGCTTCGATTTCCTCGCTCATCACTTTCTCTGTGCGGATTGCTTCCGGAATCTCCGGATATTTGGTATCCACATACTCAAAGAGTGCTTTTTCAAACGCTAAGATATCAGCAACCGGAATATCGATCAGATATTTCTTTGTTGCAGCGTAGATGATCATAACCTGTTTTTCAACTGGCATTGGCTGATACTGTGGCTGTTTTAACATCTCACGGATTCTTTCACCCTGTGCTAACTTCTCCGTTGTATCTGCATCCAGCTCAGAACCGAACTGGGAGAACGCTGCCAACTCACGATACTGTGCTAACTCTACACGGATCGGTGCTGCGATCTTTTTCATTGCCTTGATCTGCGCAGAACCACCTACTCGTGATACGGAAAGACCTGCGTTGATCGCCGGACGGAAACCGGAGTTGAACATCTCTGTTTCCAGATAGATCTGACCATCTGTGATGGAAATAACATTGGTAGGGATATACGCGGAAACGTCTCCTGCCTGTGTCTCGATGATCGGAAGAGCGGTTAAGGAACCTCCGCCTAACTTATCAGAAAGACGGGCTGCACGCTCTAACAATCTGGAGTGCAGATAGAATACATCTCCCGGATATGCCTCACGTCCTGGTGGTCTCTTAAGGAGCAGGGAGAGTGTACGGTATGCCGCTGCATGCTTACTTAAATCATCGTATACAACGAGAACATCCTGTCCGTTCTCCATCCATTCCTCACCGATCGCACATCCTGCGTACGGTGCAATATACTGTAATGGTGCAAGCTCACTGGCTGTTGATGCAACAACTGTGGTGTAAGACATTGCGCCAAACTCTTCTAATGTTTTTACGATAGAGGCAACGGTTGAAGCCTTCTGCCCGATCGCAACATAAATACATTTTACATTCTGCCCTTTCTGATTGATGATCGTATCAATCGCAATGGCAGTTTTACCGGTCTGTCTGTCACCGATGATCAGCTCACGCTGTCCACGTCCGATCGGAACCATGGAATCGATTGCCTTGATACCGGTCTGCAATGGTGTATCTACAGATTTTCTGGAGATAACACCGGATGCAACACGCTCGATCTGACGATATTTATCGGTCTCGATAGGTCCTTTTCCATCGATTGGCTGACCTAACGCATTGACAACTCTGCCTAACATGGCATCTCCAACCGGAACCTCAACAACTCGTCCGGTTGTCTTTACGGTATCACCCTCGTTGATATTTCTCTGGGAACCTAATAATACGGCACCAACATTATCTTCCTCGAGGTTTAATACCATTCCGTATACTTCACCTGGAAACTCTAAAAGTTCGCCCTGCATAGCGTTGTCAAGACCGTGAATACGAGCGATACCATCTGCTACCTGGATAACAGTACCAACGTCAGCTACTTCTAACTGCGCTGCATATCGTTTAATCTGTTCTTTGATTACGGAACTTATTTCTTCTGGTTTTAAATTCATGAAGCGCATTCACCTGCTTTCAACTGTATTTTTGATAATTCCCTGGTCAGATCGTATAATTTGGTTCTGACACTGGAATCTACAACTCTGTCACCGATGCGGATCACCATTCCGCCGATCAGTGCTGCATCTACTGCGTAGTGCATTTCGAATTTCACATATTTGGTCGTCTCTAACAGACGTTTCTCCACTGCCGCTTTCTGTGCCTCAGATAATTCCATGGCACTGGTCACATAAGCAGTTCCGATATTTTCGTATTCTTTGACTGCGTCAATAAAATACTCTAATACTGCGTCTGCCTCCAAAAAATGGCCCTTGTCCACGATCATGCGGAGCAATCCGACCAGTTCTGCGGAAACTTTTCCTGCAAAGATCTCTTCGATGATCTTGATTTTTTCTTCTTTTACGATTTTCGGATGCGTCATCAGTTTGAGCAGATCCGGATTTTCTTCCATTGCTTTTCTGACTGCAACAGCTTCTTCTTTATATTCCTCTAAACGATTCTGCTCTAAAGCAACTTCAAACAAGGCATCCCCATATGTTTTTGATACTAGTTTTGCCATGTCGAATCACCCATTTCTTTCAATGTCTCTTCTACCAGCGCATCCTGTACAGTTGCATCGATATTTGCCGCAACTACTTTCGCTGCCATCATGGACGCAACCGTAATCATCTCCTGTTTTACCTCATCCATTGCACGCTTCTTGGAAAGCTCTGCTTCTTCGTTAGCAGCATGGATGATACGAGCAGCCTCTTCCTTGGCTTCACCTTCAATACGGGACGCATTTGTCTGCGCCTTCTTGCGGGCTTCGCTTAAAATCTGTTCTGCTTCTTTGTCGATATCTTTCAGCTTCGCTTCGTACTCTGCTTTTAATGCTGCTGCATCTTTTTTATCATCTTCGGCAGATTTAATATCATTGGCAATGCCTTCCTGTCTGCTCTTTAACATGTTACGAACAGGATTCAAAAGCAGATAAGACAGTGCCAGGAACAGGAAAAATACCGCGATTGCTAACAATATGGTATCCTGTAAAAGCTGCGCATCCAGATTAAACAGTCTTGTCATTTCCTCCAAGGTTTGGCCTCCTTTCGCAGTTTTTTATTTTTGCGTATTTCTTTTCCTTAAGCTAAAGGCTGTACGAACAGTAAAAGCATCGCGATAAGAAGTCCATAAAGACCTGTTGTCTCGGCAACTGCCTGTCCAAGTAACATGGTAGACATGATGTCTCCCTTTGCTCCCGGGTTACGTCCTACTGCTGCTGCACCATGACCTGCTGCAATACCCTGACCAATACCAGGTCCGATACCAGCGATAACTGCTAAACCTGCACCGATTGCTGAACATGCCATAATTAAATCGTGTCCTGTAATATTCATATAAAGATCCTCCTAAAATTCTGCCGGCTTCTGCGGCAATTTTCTCTGTCTTTCCACTCCTCTGGTGAAATAAGACTTTTACTCTGTATCATAATTCTGTGCGATGTAGGTCATCGTCAGCATACAGAATACATACGTCTGGATTGCTCCTGAGAACAAATCGAAGTATGCGTGGAGTGCTGCCGGCCAGATAATTGCTATCTTGCTGAGCAATCCATAAACCAATGCCATCATAACGGTTCCTGACAATACGTTTGCGAACAGACGCAGTGACAATGATACCGGAACTGCGATCTCACTGATCAGGTTGATCGGAAACCAGATCGGCAGCCAAGGTGGTAATGGCGAACACATGTCTTTCCAGATCTGCTTCATCGGTATGTTTTTAAACTGTGTGATGTGGATCAGGAAGAATGTGATAAGACCAAGTGCTAGTGTCGTGCCGTAATCGGCTGTTGGCGGTCTTAAACCAAACAAACCGGATATATTACTCATAAGAATAAAAATGAAGATCGTGCTGATGTAATTCACGAACTTCGGTCCGGCTACTTTTCCCATGGTTCCCATGACAACTCCGTCGAGTTTCTCAACGATAAGCTCTAGCACATTCTGAAAACCATCCGGAATCTGTGTCGCATGCTTCATCTTGCGGTTTGCTACGATGGCAAATACCAGCAGCACCAGCATAACGATGAGTATGCAGACATGCGATGTTGTGATCCAGAGCGTCTGACCGAACAATTCATAGGAAAAGATCCCATGTATCATAAAGTCAATGTTATCTGCACTGGATGACATCAAAATTGCGTTACTCACAATTTCACCTCCTTCAAGTAGAGTGATTTGTTTCCTTATCTGAGGACACTTCATCTCCCTCTTGTAGTTTTGCTATTGCTTTATGAATGAAAGGCTGTAGGTATGCAGATACCTTTAAGCCCAACACACCGATAAATGCGGTAATCAGATTACCCAGATTCCATTTCATCATAAGGAAGAAAACGATGACCACGACTACATAGCGCAGTACGGATTTTGCGATGATCTTCGCCTTCGCGTGTGACTCCCCGTAGATCTGAACCGAATCTTCTAATACAATGGCGATATTGATCGCCATCCCACAGGCAAGTGCGATCCCGATGATAAGTCCCGTCGTATAATGCAGCTTGTCTGTCACAAACCATACGCCGAGCAGTTCCACGACGCATCCATATACCAGAATTCCCAAAACAAGTCCCGGCAATGCGTTATTTATTCTTCTTAACATCTTCGCTACCGCCCTGTCCATAGATTTTTTTTGCCATTTTAAAGATATTGGTAAAACCGGCAAGTGCTCCCACGATAAACAGGGGAACTGTAATCACTGGTATCCCGTATTTCCTGCCCAGCCAGACTCCAAGCATGGTACACATGAAGATCGGAACGATCATATTTAATCCGAACTGTAGAATCAGGGTCAGACATTGAAATATTTTCTGGTTTTTTCCCACTGCGATACCCTTTCTATTATAACATTTTTCGACTATAATTCCATCTCTATTTTTCGATTTGTGTGAACATATTGCTCAAGTTCAACCCCTGCTGCACGCAGCATCCGTTTTGATGCCGTCACTGCCGGAGTACCGTCATATTTGTCACTGTCATAGACCAGACGACGGATGCCTGACTGTATGATCGCTTTCGCACATTCATTGCACGGGAACAGGGTCACATACATGGTTGCTCCGTCCAGGCTGCCTCCGCGGTAATTTAAAATTGCGTTCAGCTCACTGTGCGTAGTATAAAAATATTTATTTTCTAACGGATCTCCCTCCCGCTCCCACGGAAATTCATCATCGGAACAGCCGATCGGGAAACCGTTATAACCCATGGAAAGTATTTTATGATCCGGACTTACGATGCAGGCTCCCACCTGCGTGTTTGGATCTTTTGAGCGCATTCCGGATAATGTGGCAACTCCCATAAAGTATTCATCCCAGCTGATATAGCCTTTTCTCTTGCCGCTCATACTTTTCCCTCCTGCTGTCATTATTTCGTGCCGAAAATACGATCTCCGGCATCACCAAGTCCCGGAACGATATAGCCGTGCTCATTCAGATGATCGTCCAATGCGCCGATATAAACGTCTACATCAGGATGCTCTTCCTGCATCTTTTTTACTCCTTCCGGTGCTGCAATGATGCACATCAGGCGGATATTTTTCACACCTTTTTCTTTTAACATGTGGATCGCTGCTGCGGAAGAACCGCCGGTTGCAAGCATCGGATCTACGACAAAGACTTCTCTGTTTGCGCAGTCCTCCGGCAGTTTACAGTAATACTCGACCGGCTCTAAGGTCTCAGGATCTCTGTAGAGTCCGATATGTCCAACTTTTGCAGCCGGTATCATTGCAAGCATACCGTCTACCATACCAAGTCCGGCACGCAAGATCGGTACAACGGCAAGTTTCTTTCCTTTTAATTCTTTTACGGTTGCTTTGCAGATCGGTGTTTCGATCTCAACATCTGCAAGCTTTAGATCTCTGGTTGCCTCATAACACATCAACATTGCAACCTCGCTGACTAAGGTCCTGAAATCCTTAGAGCCGGTATCCTCTCTTCTCATGATACCGATTTTATGCTGGATCAATGGGTGATCCATAACCACTATTTTTCCCATGTGTGTTCTTCCTCTCTTTCTTCCTGCTCTGCTTCATTTAATAAAGCGGCAAGTTTTTTGATGCTTTTTCGCATCGTCTCGTAACATAATCCATAGGACTGCAAGGTGCCGCCATACGGATCTAAGATTTCCAATTCGTCACCGACAAGTTCTGTCAGCACCTGCACATTGTCCGGATCGGCGTTTTCATACTTTTCCAGTATTTTTTCACGCTGCACCTGCTCCATTACGAGCACCAGGGTGTCCTCCGTGAAATCCTCCTCTGTCAGCTGTTTTGACATGTATGATTCCATGTTGATCCCATTGCTTATCATAACAGCTTCTGCTTTCTGGTTCAATGGCTCGGGAAATAATACCACAAGTCCCCTCGCCTCTACTTCAACCGGATATTTTAACGCATACTCCTTTAAAATCCCCATTGCCATCGGCGCGCGGCAGGTACCGCTCTCCGCAGCAAATACTACTCTGTTGTATCGTTTCATGCCTGTCTCCATTCTTAAACCGTCAAAACCTGATGTCCTGCTGCTTTCATCAGACGGTTCATGATAGCCTGTCCGATCCGCGGGGTGGAAAAGCTCTCGGAATAGATCGCTCCTACTTCCCACTCGTCAAACTCCCTCAATATCTGGTAAAGATGTCTTGCAATGCCATCTTCATCGGTTCTCGAACCGATACTTACCACATAGTCTGCCTGATAGCTTCCTTTTGTCTCGTCTGTCGCTATTACGCCGACTTTGATTCCCTGTGCCTGTTTTTCCTGCACAAGTTCATTGATCTTTGCGACCACGGCAGCCTCTTTTCCCTCCACCAATACCAGATCTGCCTTTGGTGCATAATGTTTGTATTTCATACCCGGTGCTTTGGGCTTCTTATCGGAAGTCGATGCGATGATCCCGGGATCGATTTTTACTTCTTTTCCTAATACATCCTCAAGCATCTCTTTTGTGATGTAACCCGGACGTAAGATCATCGGTACCTCTTCACTCAGGTCGATGATCGTGGACTCAATACCGATGCCTACCGCACCCCCGTCTAAGATCATGGATATCTTTCCGGAAAGGTCTTCCTCTACATGTACTGCTAACGTCGGGCTCGGTCTTCCCGATGTATTGGCACTCGGTGCTGCGATCATACATCCGCTCTCCCGGATCAGGGATAATGCGACCGGATGATTTGGCATGCGGATCGCAACGGTATCCATGCCGCCTGTTGTGGCATATGGAACGCGGTCGTTTTTCCAGACGATCATGGTAAGCGGTCCCGGCCAGAACGCATCCGCAAGTATTTTGGCTTCCTCTGGTACTTCCTTTGCGATCGATACCAGCTGCTCAAACTCGCAGATATGCACGATCAGTGGGTTGTCTGACGGTCTGCCTTTTGCTTCGTAAATCTTTTTGGAAGCCTCCGGTCTTAGTGCGTCCGCGCCAAGTCCGTATACGGTTTCCGTAGGAAATGCTACAAGACCGCCCTGTCTGATGATCTCGGCAGCCTCTGCCATTGCATTTTGGTCTATATTGTTACTGTCTATTTTTACTGTCTTTGTCTGCATGTTCATTTCCCCTCAAACAAACTTTATACGGAGTAATTATCTCACAAAACCCCGAAATAGGCAACACACTTGCCATGTTTTTCTAAATGTGGCATAATTATAGGTACTGCAATATTTTCTTAAACAGGAAAGGGGATTCCATGAAAATTACAAAATCTGATTTTGGTACCACGAACACAGGAGAAAATATTCATTTATATCATATGGAAAATAACAGCGGTGCTTACGTCGAAATCATCGATTACGGCTGCCGCCTTGTAAAGATCGTCGTTCCGGATCGCAATGAGAGCATGACTGATGTCTGTCTGGGTCTTGACACCATTGATGGTTACGAAAATGACCAGTCCAGCCTCGGTGCTGTGGTCGGACGTGTTGCAAACCGGATCAAAGACGGTAAATTTACTTTAAATGGAAAACAATATCAGCTTGCCGTAAACTGCGGCACCAACCATCTGCACGGCGGTATCGTCGGATATGCCTCCAAGCCGTGGGATGCTAAGATCAAAGATGATAAATTATGTCTGACCATGCAGTCCGCCGACGGAGAAGAAGGGTATCCTGGCAATCTGACACTGACCGTTACCTACAGCTGGTCCGAGGACAACGAGCTTTCAATCCTCTATGAAGCATCTACCGATGCAGACACACTGCTGAATGTGACCAATCACGGTTATTTCAATTTAAATGGCGCAGGAAGCGGAGATGTCTTTTCTCACGAACTTTTTATTGATGCGGATATGATCACAGAGCTGGACGATTCGCAGGCTCCTACCGGTGTTTTCCTTCCGGTCGATGGTACGCCTTTTGATTTCCGCACCATGCACACCATCGGAAAATTCATGCATTCCGATTATGAACAATACCATAAATTCGGTACTTATGACCACAATTTTATCATTAACGGTACAGGCTTACGCGAGGCAGCCGTATTGCAGTCAAAGGAAAGCGGCATCCGCATGACCTGTTTTACCGATATGCCGGGCATGCAGCTTTACATCCCGCGCCAGCCGATCGAACAGCCGGGCAAAGGCGGGGTCATCTACGACAGTGGAACCAGTGTATGTCTGGAAACACAGTACTTCCCAGATGCTATTAACCATGAGAATTTTCCAAGTATCGTGCTGCATCCGGGAGATGCGTTCCGCTCCAAAACGCTTTACCATTTTTCAACATTTTAGATTTCTTTGTACTGATTTTTGCACACGGATTTTTGCCATTTTGACTTGTAATACCGATTCTTTTGTATTAAAATAATTAAAAGCTATCGAAGCGGTAGCAACACTATCTCTGTGATAGTGAGTCTTGATTCTATTTTAATTAAGGAGGGAATACAAATGGCATTCGTAATTTCTGATTCTTGCGTTAGCTGTGGTACATGTGAGCCAGAGTGTCCAGTAGGAGCAATTTCTCAGGGAGACTCTCAGTTCGTTATCGACGCTGGTTCTTGCGTTAGCTGCGGAACATGCGCAGGCGTTTGTCCTACAGGAGCAATCAGCGAGGAATAATCCTTGTGTACTTAAAAAGCGAGCAAAAATACCGGAATTCCATTCATTGGAATTCCGGTATTTTTTGTTCATGATCATAGGATGTTTTCGAAGCGTACCTTCTATGATTTTAAAATTTGCGGATCCGCACCGCTTCTTTTCCCATTATATTCTTACGCAGGATATCCCAGACCCTGTGCATCTCTTCAAATACTGCGTACGCATGATTTCCCAGTATCTTTATAATAAGAAGTTTCTCCGTTACCAGACTGACACCCAATATTCCATCCTCATACCTTTCTGCTTCCTCTGCCAGTCGTTCCGCAAGTGTTTCATTGCACGCCCCGGCATAAGCATAAACCGTAGCGGCATACACATAGCCTCTCATACACTGCAGATTCCGGATGTCCGTCTCCTGCGGATCGATCACCATTTTATCCACAACAAGCGGTTTTTCCTCTACATACAGAAAAGTCTGTGATGCGTACCGCTCAAACTGGAACACCTCGCCGCGCAACGCCCGCCCCGCCGACAGGATATCCCAGGTGAGCAGTGTCGAATCTTCGCTCAGGTAAAAGTGGTTTTCCTGCGAAAACATCGAATCGGCATAGGGAATGATCTCGTCCGGGCAATACTCTAACACACTTCCCTGTTCCAGATGAAACAGATTCTTCTGGCGTGCGACCGGGGCGTTTTCATCCCGCCTCTTATAGATCTTGGTCGCAGACGGTGTGCCGATCCATGCCTTTGCTCCATTTTTTACTGTGACCTCTATTTTAAAATTGTCATAATCCAGCACGCCTCCACTCGGATTTAGCAGATACAGAAATACCGTACCATCCTGATCCTGATAAAAAGGTGTCATCACCTGCAGCGGCAGTTTATAAAACTGTTTTTCAATATAGCTCTCCTGTCCGCCACCCTCTTTTTTTCCGATTTCAAGCCAAATTTCTCCGTTGTACTCCATACGCCCATCACCAGCCTTTTATTTTAAATCTTCAAAGAGCATGTCCTTTTTTATCCATGCAATGATACGGTCTAATCCGGTTCCATCATACAAATTGGTAAATACATACGGCTTTTCTCCACGCATCCGTTTCGTATCCTCTTCCATGACGCGAAGGTCACTGTGGACATACGGCGCAATATCGATCTTATTGATCACCAGAAGTTCTGACTGTGTGATACCGGGACCGCCTTTTCGCGGGATCTTTTCTCCCTCGCCCACATCGATGACAAAGATCAGCCCATCCACCAGTTCCGGACTGAACGTTGCCGCCAGATTATCGCCTCCGCTCTCGATAAAAATAAGCTCAATATCCGGAAACCGCTCCAGCAGTTCCTCCACTGCATCCAGATTCATGGAAATGTCCTCCCGGACTGCCGTATGTGGGCATCCGCCTGTCTCAACACCGATGATCCGCTCTGGCGGCAGCGCGTTGGCTCTGGTCAGTATCTTCTGGTCTTCCTTCGTATAGATATCATTTGTCACGACACCGATGCTGTAAGTATCGGACAATCGTTTACATAATTTTTCGATCAGTGCAGTTTTTCCGGAACCAACCGGACCACCAACACCGATTTTTATTGTCTTTTTCATAAGTTACCTCCATTCTTCAGGACATATACAATCTGGAATAAAGTCTCTCATGCTGCATGGATGCAATGTCCTGTGCCGGAATAAAATTGATGACCTCATGGGTTTCTTCGCCTGAAAGCTGCTCTGTCACTTCCAGGATCTGTGGATAAACCGAATAAAGCATATTCTGACTCTCGGACTGTCCAAGCGGAATGATCTTGATCCCTACCTGCACCAGATTGTTGATGCCATTAAATAAAAATGCCTGCAACGCCTCACGTAACGGGATCTGAAAAACGCCTGCCCAATACCCTGCTGCCACACAGTAGTTCCCCAATGTTTTATCTGCTCTCGCCTGCCTGTGACACTCTGCCATCTCTCCTTCGCCAAAGACCTCCTTTGCCGTCCGGAGGAATGCCTGTCCCATCTTTAGGGATGCCTGCCGGTTTTCTTTTGACAGCCGCATCGCTGTGTTTTCACGGTCGAGCCTCATCCACACTTCCCAGTCACCCCTTTGCCCTGCTTCATAGGCAAGGCAGAAGGCTTCTCCCTCAAAATGTCTGTAGTTCTGCTTTAAGGTCCAGATGAGGTATTCCTTTAGTTCTGCTACCGTTTTTATTTCTCCCCTGCAGATATAGGTTTCCAGACCAAAGGAATGCGAAAATCCACCCACCGGGTAGGTGCTGCCCATCACCTGAAACAGTAACAGCAGACTATCCGTGGTGATGGTGTTCGTGTGCATGTGCATGTTCTCTTGCTGATATGTTTGCTCTTTCACCTACGATCCGCCTCTTTTCTCTTCCATAACTCACACCCAGTTTTACCAGGATCTGTTCTAAAATGGCATCATAGGGGACGAGGATCTCTTCCCCACAGAAATATGCCTTTTTGTGCATGTTTCCAATATTGTAACA
The DNA here is from genome assembly GCA_050874505.1 of Roseburia sp. Classification (GTDB taxonomy): domain Bacteria; phylum Bacillota; class Clostridia; order Lachnospirales; family Lachnospiraceae; genus Roseburia. The sequence goes on from JBNMKU010000019.1 coordinate 29,809, forward strand.
GGTCTTGCCCCAGCTCCTTACGCCTTCCGGTCTGATGGTGAGGACGTCTTCTTCTGCCGCACGCACCAGAATAACATCCTCTTCTCCCGCATATAAGACATCGCCATCTTCCAGTCTTTGATCTGCTTCTAACGATATCGCTGCCTCATAGCCATCTCCAGTACAAAATCTCTGGTGGCCTTTTGCCATCTCTTCCTCTGTAAATTCCACTGTGTGAAGCCTTTTTCCGGTCAGATCCAGTTCTTTTTCTTTTCCTGCAATCTTTTCAATCACCATCTGTTTCTCCTCCATCCCCTTGTTATTTTACAGTTCACTTTAACGGAAATAATATTTCTGTCCAAGCGGCACCACTTCTACCGGTTCGCATGTCATCAGCTCCCCATCGGCGTATACTTCATACGTCTCCGGGTCTACCTCGATCTTCGGGCAGTAGCTGTTTCTGACCATATCTTTTTTCCCTATGGTGCGGGTATTTTTGACCGGCAACAGCTTTTGTCCGGATATCTTTAATTTTTCTGCCAGCCCATCCGCAATTGCTGCCTTTGTGACAAATACTTTCGATAATGTATTACAGCAGGAACCAAAGCCACCATACTGCGCTTTATAGATAAGCGGCTCGCCCCATGCCACCGAAGCATTGGCATCTCCACAGGGAGCCCATGCGAGAAATCCCGATTTTAATACCATTTCCGGCTTTGTCCCGAAAAACTCGCTCTTCCAGATCACGATATCTGCGATCCGCCCCGGCTGTAGGGAACCCACATACTCATCAATTCCAAAGGTGATCGCCGGGTTGATCGTATATTTTGCAAGATAACGGAGTACTCTCTGATTGTCGTTGTCTCCGGTTTCCTCCGGCAATGGTCCTCTCTGCTGTTTCATCTTTGATGCAAGCTGCCAGGTACGGATGACCGACTCCCCGACACGTCCCATTCCCTGGGAATCCGAACCGATCATGCTGATTGCGCCAAGATCATGCAGGACATCCTCTGCCGCTATGGTCTCCTTTCGGATTCTGGAATCTGCAAACGCAACGTCCTCCGGCACATCCGGGTTTAAATGATGCGCCACGAAGATCATATCCAGATGTTCATCCACCGTATTGACCGTATACGGGTTCGTCGGATTGGTAGAGGACGGCAGGATATTTGGCTCGCCACAGATCTTGATGATATCCGGGGCATGTCCTCCTCCGGCTCCCTCGGTATGGTATGCGTGCATGGTCCTTCCTCCGATCGCTCCGATGGTGCTCTCCACAAATCCGGATTCATTTAATGTGTCTGTATGGATCTGTACCGAGAAATCCATTTCATCCGCAACCGAAAGACAGGTATTGATGACTTCCGGGGTTGCCGCCCAGTCCTCATGGATCTTCATTCCGATTGCTCCGCTCTTCGCCTGGTTCCGGATTGCCTCCGGCTCACAGGAATTTCCTCTGGCAAGCTGTCCGATATTGACCGGAACAGTCTCAAAGGACTCAATCATATTTTTGAGATTAAAAGGTCCCGGTGCTTCAATGCTGAGTGTCTTCGCACCGCAGCCTCCGCCTATCATCGTGGTAAGTCCGTTGCTGAGTGCCTCCCACGCCTGATGCGGCGACTCGAAATGCACATGCACATCAATGCCTCCTGCCGTCGCGATCCAGCCTGGGTCTCCGGTTATGATCTCTGTCTCCGGGCAGATGACAAGTCCCGGTGTAATGTCCATGGTATCGGGATTTCCCGCTTTTCCGACTCCGACGATCTTTCCGTCCTTGATGCCCATATCTCCTTTTATCACTCCAAGCACCGGGTCTAAAAAGATCATGTTGGTAATGACGAGATCCAGTCCGCCTTCCTGTGCCGTAATGCCCGGTTTTTGTCCCATTCCATCCCGGCAGGATTTTCCGCCTCCCGCAATGACTTCATCTCCATAATGCCCCTCGGCATAATCTTTCTCGATCTCTATGACTAATCCGGTATCGGCAAGATGTACTTTATCGCCGGTCGTCGGTCCGTAAATATTTACATATTCCTCTTTTTTCATTCTGTACGCCATATCCATTTTCCTCCTATATAAAGCCTTTTTCTACCGCCCGCCGGATTGCTGCCTCTTTTACTTCTTCCTGTTCCGCCGGTCCATTCGTAAGACCGTTGAATCCTCTCATAATGCGGTCTCCTGCGTATTCTACGACCGTTACCTTTTTCTCTTCCCCCGGTTCAAACCTCACGGCAGTTCCTGCCGGAATGTCTAAGTGCATCCCAAATGCTTTCTCCCGGTCAAATTTGAGTGCCTTATTCACTTCAAAGAAATGGTAATGTGAGCCGACCTGGATCGCCCGGTCTCCCAGATTGGAAACGATCAGCTCCTGTGTCCGTCTCCCTTCATTTAA
>JBNMKU010000020.1:0-31489 GCA_050874505.1 Roseburia sp.
CCTGATACCTTTACCGTGCTCATCAGCGTAATGACCGCATCCTCCATCCCGGCAAGAGCATTTCCTCCGAATATGCCAAGCAATACCAGATATAGGATCAGATGGATGCCTGCCACCAGAATAAGGGAAAGTTTGCCGCCAGATATGATCTGTGCATTGCTTTTCCCATACGGCACCAAAAATAACACCAGAAACAAAAGAGCCAGACAGGAAAAGAACGCATAGCCTCCCAGAAGCAGTCCACTCCATTCCGTCGTAACGATTGGAGTCCAGTAATCCGTGTCAACCTCATCCCAGGTGCAGACGATCATCAAAAACAATGGGATCAGTAAAAACCAGAACAAAAGCTCATAGATCCTGGCACGTCCCTCAATGCCGCTGATGAGCCCGTATGCGGTCAGAAGGACGATGACAAAAAGAACAAGATAAAAAGTCTCTTCCCTCAGTAAATGGCGCAATATGACCGCCGTAAACAGGTATGCCGTATAGCCTGCGAGCAGCAACAGATAGAAGAAATACCCCATCTGGATGATCCGCCCGAACACGCCCCCGCATTTCTGCTCTAAATATCCTGCAAAATCATTTCCGCCCATATCTTTCATCACACCGGATAGTACCTTTAAAAACAGGCACCCAAACAGCGTTCCAAGCACAATGGCAAACACACCATCCCGTCCGGCGGTCTGCGCTAACACAGACGGTATCAGTAACGTGCTAAGCCCCAACAGATCAAATGTCAGCAGACGGAAAATCTGCCGCTCTGATATTTTTTGATTCTCTGAAAACATCTCTCTTTCCCTCTTTTCATCCTGGCATAACCTATGACTTCCATCGGAGTTTTCTCCGTTTCTTCCGTTTCGCATAGACCGGACGCCACAGCAGTTTCCGTAAGGGCTGTCTGTATAACGCATCCCTCTCATCCTCATAATCGTTTAAGTCTGCCCCCACAAATGGCATCAGATACGGGATGCCAAAGCTCTTTAAATGCGATAAATGAATGAGCACGGCAAGCAGTCCTGCTAACATTCCAAAGAAGCCCAGCCATGCGCACAGAGCGATAAAAAAGAATTTGAGTACCCGGAATGCCGTAGCAAATTCCTCATTTGGTATGGCAAACGAACACAGTGCCGTAAACGATATGATGATCACAACGATCGGACTGACCAGATTTGCTTCGACCGCCGCCTGTCCGATGATAAGACCGCCTACAATTCCTATCGTATTTCCCATCGCACCGGGCAGCCGCACCCCCGCTTCCCGCAGCAGCTCAAACGAGATCTCCATGATCAGCACTTCAATGACTGCCGGAAACGGTACCCCTCTTCTGGCATCGGCAAAAGACAGTAGCAGCGTGGTCGGCAGGATCTGTGTGTGAAAATTTGTCACAGCAAGATAGAGCCCCGGAAGTGTCATTGCAAAAAATGATGCCACATAGCGGAGCATCCTTCCAAAGCTCGCGATCTCAAACCGGTTGTAATAATCATCACTTGTCCGGATAAACGAGTTATAATCAGTCGGCAGGATCAGTGCGACCGGCGAGTTATCCACAAGCAGAATGACTCTCCCCTCCAAAATCGACATTGCCGCCCGGTCCGGCCGCTCGGTCGTCTGAAACTGTGGAAAAGGCGAATACCACTTTTCCTCTGTGAGCTGTTCAATGACACCGCTGTCTAACACGCCATCAATCTCAAAGCCATCCATCCTGCGCTCAATCTCTTTTAGCAGTCCCGGATAAACCAGATCGTCCATATAGACCAGATAGACATTGGTATTCGAACGGGTTCCTGTCTTTAGCTGTTTGACCTTGACTTTGGGCGAGCGCACCCGCTTTCGGATCAGGGCTGCGTTCTGCTTGACCGAATCCGAAAATCCTTCATTGGAACCGCGGATGACCTTTTCCGAATCCGCCTCGCTCAGACTCATCCTCGGGTATCCGTCATCCGGTATCTTGACTGCCTGCGCGAACCCGTCGACAAACAGGATCGTCTCTCCGGTCAGAAGTCCATCTGCTGCTTCCTCGATCGTGGAAAAAAAGGTAGCATCGGAAATGCCAAGTGCATTCTGTGAAAGTACGTCATAGATTTCCTCCTTCTCTAACGTGCGGAGATATTTTAGCACCTCGCTGAGTGCGGAGGTTCCCATGTCCACAGATACCTCGATAAAGGTCAGGTAACAGGGCACATCCCCATTCTTTCCCAGATTCATCTGTTTCTTTTTTATGTCATCGCATACGGAAAATAATTCCTCCATATGCGCTATGTTCTCACTTAAGCATGGTGTGATCTTTGTCTTTGTTTGTTCTCCCATCCCGTTCCTCCTTGCTTTGCATATGAAAAAAGAGGATAGACAAAATGCCTATCCTCTTCTAGTTTCTACTATTTTCCTTTTTTTATACGCAGTTATTCCTGCTCACGGATGATCTCTTTGACTGCAACCACCTGATTCTCCACATGGCGGTGCATTGCCGCAGTTACTTTTCCTTTATCCTTTGCCATCAGCCCCTCTACGATATCGTTATGTTCCCGGATCAGGATCGGATAATTCTTCTCATCTTTTAAATATTCGATCCGGTAGCGGTACATCTGCTCCCGCAGATTGTTCAGTATATTGACAAGCTTTGGATTGCCGGTAGCATGATAAATGATATCATGAAACTTCACATCCGCTTCCGCGATCTTTTTAACATTTCCGGTCTTTGTAAATTCCTCAAACTCGCGCATCGTCGTCTTTAACTCATCCAGCTGCTCTTCTGTCATTTCCTCGCACGCGATCGAAGCAGCAAGCTCGTCCAGTGCCTCTCTGACCTGAAGGACATCCTCCATATCCTTTTCCGTCATCTTGGCAACTTCCGCACCTTTTCTTGGAATGGTAACAGCAAGCCCCTCCTGCTCTAACATCCGGATTGCCTCACGGATCGGGGTACGGCTGACGCCTAATTTCGCAGCAAGCTGCAACTCCATCAAACGCTCTCCCGGCTTTAATTCACCCCTTAAGATTGCTTCGCGCAACGTATGAAAAACCACATCCCTTAACGGAAGATACGCGTTCATATTCAGCGTTAAATCCTCTGTCTTTGTTTCCTCCATCTTTTCCTCCCTGTCGTCTGAACCTCTCATCGTAACATTATCTTGCATTGTTATAAATACTGGTCAGATAGACCTGTTTTGCCAGACCGGACTCACGCATCTTTTCATAAGCGCGTACCGCCGTCTCTTCTGTGTCAAACAGTCCAAATACCGTCGGTCCACTTCCGCTCATCATCGCATTTAAGGCTCCCTGCTCTTTCATCAGATCCTTGATCTGTGCGATCACCGGATAATTGGGAATGGTAACCGTCTCTAAGATATTACCCATGTCTGCTGCGATCCCTGGCAGATCTTTCGCCTCAATATCTGAGACCAGCGTATCAATGTCAGGATGTACGATACCCTCGTTTAATTTCAGATTTTCATAGACAAACTTTGTCGATACACTGATCTGGGGCTTTGCGATCAGAACCGGACATTTTACCATCGGTGGCAGTGCGGTCAGCCTTTCGCCGATCCCCTCTGCTAAAGCCGTTCCTCTCATGATGCAATACGGAACATCCGCTCCGATCTTTACACCGCGCTGCATCAGTTCTTCTCTGGTAAGTCCCAGTTCAAACATGCGGTTCATCCCGTATAACACCGCTGCTGCATCCGTACTTCCGCCCGCCATCCCGGCTGCAACCGGAATATGTTTATGAAGCCTGACATGGATGCCGTCTTTGATGGCAAATTCATCTTTTAATAGTTTTGCAGCTTTGTAGACCAGATTATTCTCATTGGTCGGCAAAAAAGCCAGATTGGTCGTCATGGTAATCTCATCTGCCTGTGTCTTTTTCATCTCCAGACGGTCAAACAGATGGATGGTCTGCATGACCATCTTTACCTCATGGTAGCCATCCTCTCTTTTTCTTACCACGTCTAATCCCAGATTTATTTTTGCAAGTGCTTTTACCGCTATCTCTTTCATACTTACTCCACGCCCGTACTGTATTTTGTATACAATATAAATATTAGCATTTTCCCCCGGAAAGGTCAATTCTATATATAAAGTATTTTTCTCAAAAAGCCGATATAATCATTAGTAAAGCAGGGATGCAGAACAATTTATTACCAATGGAATGGAGGAAACATTATGGGAGTAAATTCTATCACAGGAACAACAACGAACAATTACGAGACCAAAACATATAAAAAAGAGACAAGCGCAGCCGCTTCCGGTACTACATCCAAGGATACCGCTGCAAAAAACACCGGCGTGATCTATGAGAAATCAACCGATACCAAGACTTCCGGTGTAACAAAAAAGACTGACACTGCACTCGTTGCCAAATTAAAAGCCGATGCAGAGGAACGTACTTCCCAGCTTCGCTCTCTGGTTGAAAAGATGATGACCAAACAGGGGATCGCGATCGGAACCGCAGATGACATGTGGAAATTCCTTGCCAAGGGCGATTTTACCGTAGATGCAGAGACCAAGGCACAGGCCGAGGCTGATATCGCAGAGGATGGCTACTGGGGTGTAGAACAGACCTCCGAGCGTATTCTTGATTTTGCAAAAGCTCTCTCCGGCAATGATCCGGACAAGGCAGACTTATTATTGGATGCTTTCAAAAAAGGCTTCAAAGAAGCAACCAAGACCTGGGGCGATGAGCTTCCGGATATCTCAAAACGCACCTATGATGCAGTCTTAGAGAAATTTGACAAATGGAAAAACGGAACTTCTGACAGCACGACAGATACTACAGAAACCAACTAAACAGCATTTTAAAAGAGGACGGGATCTTTATCCTGTCCTCTTTTTCTTTACGCAGAGTATAATTTGAATTTTTTTACTAACTGATCCAGCTCTGCAGCCCGCTCCGCAAGCTGCTCACTGATTGCAGAACTTTCCTGTGTTGATGCAGCTGTATTCTGTGTTACTCCTGAAATCTGCTCAATTCCAGCCTCAATCTGGGATAACGCATCTGCCTGACTTCTTGCTGACTCATTGGTTGATCTTGCGACCTCAGCAAAGTTTTGCATTTCCGCTATTGTATTCTCAAATGCAACCGCAACCGATTCGGTTATGGCATTTCCTTTATTGATTTCTTCCATTGTTTTTACGATCAGCTCTCTTGTATTCACTGCCGAATTAGAACTGTCTGCTGCAAGTTTTCCAATCTGCTCTGCCACAACCGCAAATCCTCTTCCTGCTTCCCCTGCTCTTGCCGCCTCGATCGACGCATTCAGTGCCAGAAGACTTGTCTGTGATGCAATATCCTCAATTGCAGAGGTGATCTCCTCGATCTGTTTGGAAATTTCAATAATGTTTTTCATTTCCGCAGTCAGGTTGTTCATCTTCTCGCGTTCACTCTCTGCATTTTTCACTGCTTCTGAAATATTATCATAAGCCTCCTGGGTCTGTGTTGCACTCTTATCCGCCAGGGATGCGATCGTTTCAACTGTCGCTGTTAATTCTTCTACTGCACTCGCCTGCTCTGTTGTTCCGGTGGAAAGATCCATCGCTGCCTTTGAAATTTCTGCAGAACCGGCTTCTACCTGAGAGGATGTCTCCTGAATATTGTTTAATGTTGTATTAAAATGCTTTAAGATGTATACAAACGACTCCTTAATACTTACAAAATCTCCTAAAAAGTCTGTGATCTCATCGGAATCTTTTGTAAGATCTCCCTTTGCAATCTCTCTGAGCGTATCTGAAATCTCAGTTACATATGCATCCAGGTTTTTCATCGTTCCTCTCATGGACTCTGCCATCGTTCCAAGTTCGTCCTCTGATTCATAAGTGATCAGCTTTCCTGCTGACATATCGCCCTGATACATCAGTTTTGAAGCTTCCTCCATCTCTTTTACCGGCTGTGTCAGGATTTCGGTCATTGCCCTTGTAATATATACCGCGATTGCAAGTAATACCGCAGTAAGTGCTATTCCGACTGCGATCATTGTTATACTGACTGCCTTTGAGGTTGCATATACCTGTTGCCCATTGCTATATACGAGTTCTTCCAGTTCCTGTGTCAATGCTTTGATCTCATTTACGATTGGGAGGTAGGTATTGTAATTTAAGTCATATGCTTCATCAAACTTTCCATTCTGCATCAATTCTATGACCTGTGGTCTGACCTTCTCTCCCTCGTCAATCTTGTCCTCTAATTCCTGTAACTTTGCCCGTCCTGCCTCTGTCTTAAAACGTGCGTCCATTGACTCGACCGCAGTCAGTACCATATTAACGTCTTCCTCTTCCACTTTCTTAAAGTCGTCAAAATTCTCGGCAAGTTTTTCGCTTCCCTCTGCAAGAATGCGGTTAATTGCTCTCTGCAGATCAGTCAACGCATACTTTACGTCACCCACATCACTGATGTTTGTCATAGGTCCTTCAAATATCGTCTTAATGTTACTTGAAATTACCTGCATTCCGATAATCAAAACCAGGGCAATGATACCAGACATCACAGAAATAAGACCAAATGATACCTTCATTTTCTTTTTAATGGAATAATTCTTCAGTTTTTCCTTAAATTTGTTCATCCCAAAATCTCCTTATCTGTTTTTCCGTCTAAAAGGATTTCATCAATCGACAACTCTACACCATTGTTCCAGCATATGAACAAGCCCCTTTTCAGGAAACCGGAAGAAAAAGCGTCCCATGTGTCCAGATCGTAAAACCGGACTGTTTTCAGCTTTGGTCTCAGATCATAAGAACATATCCTGCCATCTGTCAGCAGGATTTCCAACTGAAAATTTTCTAAAAAGGATACCTTTTCCATTTTTATCATATCGCTCACCAATAGCCCTTTCTACGGACTGTATTATACACAGATATGGTTCTTTTTTTCTATTATGGAAAACCCTACTTTTTTATAATTCCTCCATCTCTTTTAACTTTTTGATTGCTGCCGTACGATTTTTCACCTGCAGCTTCCGATAAATACTGGTTAGGTTCTTCTCCACGGTAACCTGTGCAATATGCATCTGCTCTGCAATCTGAACATTTCGATAGCCCTCTTTTACATATTCCATCAGTTCCGCTTCACGTTCTGTCAGTATCGGCTTTTCCTCTGTCTTCTCATTTCGGAATACATTTCTTCCTTTTTCGAATTGTTTTACATAAGGCATCACTGATCCTATAAATGGATCTTCTCCCATTTGTTTCATGATCGGCTCTAATTCTTTTCCATTCTCCCAGAATGAAACACGGACTTCGTCCGGTTTTGCAAGAGAGATTGCCTTTTTTAAATATTCTACCGCTATCTTTTCCTGTCCCAGATAATATTTTGCAATTGCTTTGTAAAGATATCCCACCGTCAAGGACTGGATATGTACCGTTGTCTCATAGGGAACGATCATCTGATCTGCCACCAGATCCAACATGCCCCAATTTTTTTCTGCGCAGAGAAGTCTTCCATATGTCATACAGCCACCGCGGATGTTCCGTATTGTCCTGCTGCAGTTTTCCAGTTTAAAATCCCGAAGCCAGTCGGGCATCTTTTCCCTTTCTCCAAGACAGGCGTATAAATACCCTCTGGCAAGTTCCATATCCGCAACCAGAATGGGATTCGTCACTGTCTCCAACTGTTCGTTCATCTCCCGCATCTTTTTCTCAAATGCAGTCCGTTCTCCCCGGTATAACAGGCAGCGCAGCATGATATAATAACAACTGATCACAATACAGGTCTGTTTGCGTATTGCATTCTGCTCACACACCTGCCTGGCCAACTGATATGCTTTATCAATTTTACCCGTCAGAAGTGCATATTCTGCATCAAAAAAATCATCCCAGCCTTCCTGTCCTCCTCTGGTAAGCTGCATATAATATTTTGCATATTCTTTTTCCTGTGCGATCACCTCTGACAGCTGTCCGCTCTCCTTGCAATATAACGCAGTCATACACACAGTGCCATAAGTCAGAAGTGAATCACCAAGAATTGCCGAGGTCTGATATCCCAGAAAACTGCATGCTTTCCGCAACGATCCATTCATTTTTCCAAGATCATTAAACTGCAATGCAGCCTGAATGATCTGCATTTCACCCTGTATATTAGGATCTGCACTCCACCTCTTACTGCCTGCTATCTTTTCTACAGTCTGTTCATACAATGGACGTACCTTTTGTGCCCGCTCTTTCATTGCCAGATAATATAGATAATAGATCAATGCCATCAGGTTATCTTTCCAGATATCAGGCAATATCGCATCCAGTATCTCCTCAAACAACTCTGGTGCCTGTTCTATCATGCTCTTTCCATGTTCTCCTGCATATAGCTGTGCAATTTTCTCCCAGTCCTTTGCTTTCCGATAATACCGGACTGCTGTGATGGCAGTTCCCCTCTTTTCACACCACTCTCCGGCACGATGATACAGACGCGTCACATCAATTTCTGATCTGCCAAGTTCTGCCTCTGCTACTGTACGAAGCAGTGTATGCATCTGGTAAGAATTCGTTTTTGAATCAAAATAAAGAAAGCCGAACTGCTCCTGGCTCTCCTGTAACATACCCTCTGAAATTTCCTGTTCCGTCACATATGCTGCACCGTTTCTGTCAAACCAGTCAAACAGAGAGACTTTCATATAAAACTCTTTCATTGCCGGTGAAAGCTTATCAAATATTGCAGTCTTTAGCAGATGATTTACACCAAGGAAGCATCCAAAACCTCCGCGTTTCTTATATTCGTACAGCGAAAGATACACTGCACTGATCCAGCCGTCCGTATACTCATACAGCTGTGCAAGTTCCGTATCCTCAAGTACGATCTGGTTCTCTTTAAATATCTCTGCCGTCTCTTCCTTACTCAGCGTAAGATTACGCTGATTCAAAGTCACTCCATACCCCTTCAAAAACATCTCCTCATACGGAATGTCCGGATATGTCCTTGAGATCAGTATAATATGCAGCCAGGCCGCATCTTTTACAACTGCCTCCAATAAACGGTTCAGGAGTGCGCTTCCGCACTCCTGGTAATCATCCACAATCAGGTATACCGGTCGTGTCATATATCTGTTTAAGATTTTGATCACATAGGAAATTTCCTGTTCCGACTCCGGCAGTTCTACCTGTGAAATCCTTTCAAAAATCTCTGTACTGTATTCACTGGCTTTCTGGCACATGCGGCGCCACATCCAGTTTTCATCTGTCTCATCCCGCTGCAGAGGAAACCAGATATGAAATAACGCTGGTCGTTTGGAAAAATACTGTCTTACAAAGGTTGTTTTACCATATCCAGACGGTGCAATAATAAGAATCAGCTGCTTTTCAATCACTTCTGTCATTGTTTCATCCAGCTTTCTTCTTATATATTCCCCTGCATTCAACCTTACCATCTGTTGTTTCTGTTCCATGTGTTTTAAACTCTTTCTCCCGTTTAAAGTTGCTCCAGCATCGCTTCAAAGTCTGCTGTAGGCAGCGGCTTTGAAAAATAGAATCCCTGAATATCATCACATTTCAACCGCTGCAAAAATTCAACCTGTCTCTGCTGTTCCACACCTTCCGCGGTAATATGAAGTCCAAGCTGCTGTCCCATCCGGATGACATGATAAAGCAATGTCTCTCCATCCTTATCCCCGATATGGTCGATCAGACTCTTATCCAGCTTTAAAGTGTCAAAGCACTGTGTGCTTAAAGTTGCAAGAGAAGAATATCCGGTACCAAAATCGTCCATCAAGATCTCGATCCCCATCTGGCGGAACTGGTTTAGCAGCTCGCAGATATCTGTCTTGCCCTCCATAACTGTCTCTGTTACTTCCAGCTGAATGTATTTCGAATCGATATTGTACTCGCGTATGATCTCACTGTAGCGCTGCAGTACATCTGCATAATAGAGGGAAGCCCTGCTGATGTTAATAGAAACCGGATAGATCTTTTTGTTTTCATCCAGCCACTGTTTCTGCTGTTTACATACACTGCGGAACATATATTCGTCCAGTTTCATGATCATACCGTTCTTTTCAAACAATGGGATAAATTTGCCCGGTGAGATCATCTCTCCGTTTTCTTTACGCCATCGCACCAATGCTTCACTGCCCACAACTGTACCATCATCCGCACTGTATTTTGGCTGATACCAGACTTCAAATTCACCCTTTTCCAGCGAGGTCGGGAAATGTTCCTCCAACTGTTTCTCCTGCTGCAATTTCACGCGGTTGACCTCATCATAAAACGCATAATACTGCTCCGGCTTATCGGTCACATATCCTCTTGCGATCTTGACCTTGCTGTAGGCATCCTCAAATGTCTCTGTTCCCTGCACACGGTAAATCCCATACCCTGCATGAACACCATAGACCTGCAGATTTTTCGCTTTTTCACTGACCTGATCAGAAACCTGCTCCAGCCGCTCTAACAGCCTTTTTCCATCCGGAGCCGACAAAAACAACAGGAAGATGTCATCCCTGACATGCGCTGCCATCTCTTCCCCGCGCAATGAATGACTGATGAGTTTCCAGGTCTCCCTGAGCATAGTCTCCCCCGCATTTTTTCCAGCTGCGATCGTGATATTGTTAAAATTCGTGATATCCATAATGACCAGATAACCTTCACGGTTGTGCCTGCGTTCCATATTCATACTGAATTTGGCAAAATTAGGACCTTTTGTGAGCGGATCTTCATACGCAAATCGGGTCATCTTTCTCTGCTGCTCCTGTGAAAACAGAATTACCAGTGCAGCACCGATCAAAATAAAAATACCCACCAGTAAACTTGTAACATACTGGTTTGCCTGAATCGGCAGAACCCTCTGCTCAAGCACCGCAGATGGAACGATTGTAAGAATGTACCAGGTTACGCTTCCATCCATCAGATCGACCGGCACGCAGTAATAATAGTTCTTTTCCGAGAGATAAATGACACCACTGCCCTCTGTTTTTTTCTTCATCTGCTCTCTTAATCTGCTGGCCGCATCCTCATTGCCAGAATCCGCTTTTAACATATCCGAGAAAATATTATGGGACAATTCTAACTTACCATCTCCCATGACCGCCATGATCTCACCATCCGCGTTGACTGCACAGCTATATCCCTGTCCGTCAAAACAGTCGATCTGTAAGGACTGGTTAAATACCTCAGAGTCATAAGTCAGACCAAAAACACCAGTCACACTTCCAGAGTCATTCATGATCGGAAGTGTCATTACATTGACCGGAGTATGCTCTGCACTGATTGCGTCCTGCAAGACACCTGTAATAAAACATTTTCCTTCCATTCCTTTTTTATAGAAATCGCGGTAATTAAGACTGATCACATCCCCATCTGTCGAATAGGTTGTACCATCCGGGAAACAGAATGCAAAACGTTTCAGCTCGTAATCATCCAGAAACATTTTAAAATACGCCAGCTTACCGTCAATATTTGCTGTGGTCGCATCGGTAAGTTCCCTGGAAAGCGAACGGATCAGCTTATAATCTGCAAACACTTTGGTACGCAGTGTTACCGCATTCTGTCCTGCCACATCCGCAAGGTTCTGCTGTAACTGTGCCTCCATCTCATCTACATTGACATAAGAGCTGTGCAAAACGGTAACTGCTAGGCCGAGCAATGCAAACAGTACGATGATGAACTTTTTCATTCCTAAATTTTTACTGCTGAATTTCATGATCTTTTTCCATATCTTATGTCTTTTATCTTTCGTAATGCGTACCCTCCCCAACTTATCCTTATCTGAAAATTTTACCACTAACTTTAGTCCTGTGCAACAAGAAAGAGACCGTTTTGGATTTCCTCTCCATTTACGCTCTCTTTCTGATCATTTCAATTCTATTTTGTCTCCAGGATCTTCTCAATGCTTGCTAATTTTACACATACAACGAAAATCTCGGTTGCAGTTGTCAGATCCTCCAGACTTGGGTAAGACGGTGCGATACGGATAACAGAATCTTTCGGGTCTTTTCCGTATGGGAATGGTGCTCCTGCCGGTGTCAGTACAACACCTGCTTTTTTCGCTTTGGCAACCACACTCTTTGCACATCCCTCCAGCGTCTCATAAGTAATGAAATATCCCCCCTTCGGGCTGTACCAGCTTCCTACTCCAAGGTCTTTTAACTCGGTCTCAAACATGTTCAGGATCATCTCGAATTTTGGACGGAGAGAAGCCGCATGTTTCTTCATGTGTTCCTCAATACCATGGCTGTCTTTAAAATAACGCACATGACGGAGCTGATTTACCTTATCATAACCGATGGTCTGCACTTTTAACTGTTTTTTGATATCCTCAAGGTTGTTTGGTGAAGTTGCGATCGCAGCCACTCCGGAACCCGGGAATGTGATCTTACTGGTTGATGCAAATTTATAAACCATATCCGGATTGCCGGCACGTTTACACTCGGCTAAGATCTCGATCAGATGATCCTGATCCATATCATAGAGATGATGTACGCAGTATGCGTTATCCCAGTAGATACGGAAATCTTTTGCTGCAGGCTTTAATCTTGCAAAACGGCGCACGGTCTCATCAGAATAAGTGATACCCTGTGGATTAGAGTATTTTGGCACACACCAGATACCTTTAATGCTCTCATCTTTGCTGACTAAATCCTCTACCATATCCATATCAGGACCGGTGGAAAGCATCGGCACATTGATCATCTCGATACCAAAATGCTCTGTAATTGCAAAATGTCTGTCATATCCCGGAACCGGGCATAAGAATTTTACTTTATCCAATTTGCACCATGGAGTACTTCCCATCACACCATGTGTCATGGAACGGGAAATGGTATCATACATGATATTTAAGCTGGAATTTCCATAGATGATGATGTTGTCCGGATTGCACTCCATCATATCACCCAGTAAAACCTTTGCCTCCTGGATACCATCTAACACACCGTAATTTCTACAGTCTGTCCCATCTTCGCAGGTAAGATCCACGTAAGAAGCTAAAACATCCATAAGACCCATGGAGATATCTAACTGCTCCTGGGATGGCTTTCCTCTGGACATATCCAGTTTCAGACCTCTCTGCTGGAATTTCTTGTACTCTGCTTCCAGGGTCTGTTTCTCTTTTAATAATTCCTCTTTGCTCATTTCCTGATAAGACTGCATGAAATTAATCCTCCTTGTTTTCTGTTCCTTTTATTTTACGGAAATACTCCCGAATTTGCTTTTCATAGCCGTTTTCTGACGGCACATAAAACTTTTTGTCTGTCAGACCATCCGGCAGGTATTGCTGCTCTACATAATGATTTGGATAACTATGTGCATACAGATAGCCCACACCATGACCTAATTTCCCGGATGACTTATAATGTGCATCCTGTAAATGCACCGGCACCGGAGCTGTCATCGTATTCTTTACGGTCTCCATTGCATCATCAATGGCGCAGATCGCCGAATTGCTCTTTGGTGCACTCGCCACATAGGTCACTGCCTGTGCCAGTATGATCCGCGCCTCCGGCATACCAATGCGCTCAACTGCCTGCGCGGCGGATGTTGCTACCACTAATGCCATCGGATCTGCATTGCTGACATCCTCTGCGGCACAGATCATCACTCTTCTTGCAATAAATTTGATATCCTCTCCGGCATAAAGCATCCGTGCCAGATAATAGACCGCCGCATCCGGGTCGGACCCACGCATACTCTTGATAAACGCTGATACCGTATCATAGTGATTGTCACCGGATTTGTCATATCTGACCACTCTTCTCTGGATACACTCACTTGCCACCTCTAAGGTAATGTGGATCCTGCCATCCTCACTTCGCTCTGTCGTTAAGATACCAAGCTCAATCGCCGTTAATGCTGCTCTCGCATCTCCATTTGAAATATCGGCAAGAAACTCAAGCGCATCGTCATCAATGACTGCATCATATGCTGCCATTCCCTTTTCGCTGTCATTTACTGCACGAAGAAGAAGTGTTTTGATATCTTCTTTTGACAGGCTCTTTAACTCAAAGATAATGGAACGTGACAGCAGGGCGCCGTTGACCTCAAAGTACGGGTTCTCTGTCGTTGCACCGATCAGGATGATCGTGCCATCCTCTACAAAGGGGAGTAAATAATCCTGCTGCCCTTTGTTGAAACGGTGGATCTCATCGATGAAGAGAATGGTCTTTTTGCCATACATGCCCTGATTGTTTTTTGCCTGTGTGATGACCTCTTCCATATCTTTTTTCCCGGCTGAGGTTGCATTGATCTGCAGAAAATCTGCGCTGGTCGTATGCGCGATCACTTTTGCCAGTGTCGTCTTTCCGGTTCCCGGCGGGCCATACAATAGGATGGAACTCAGCTTATCTGCCTTGATCGCACGGTATAGCAGCTTGTCTTTTCCTATGATATGCTGCTGCCCGACTACCTCGTCTAAAGTGGTCGGTCTCATTCTGGAGGCAAGCGGAGACTCAGTCTCCTTATTCTGCTCTCTCATATACTCAAATAAATCCATATGAAATCCTGTCTTTTCGGAAGCTGTTCTGTCCGTCTGTGGCGCACATTTGAACATTTTGAATTTTTCAAATTCAAATCCTGCATTTTCAGAACATTCTTCCTATCTTTTTCCTTTCTTTTTCCAGAAATATGACAGATTGCAACTTAAAAATTTCATATCTTCTAATACCATACATGAAACCCTCTGATTTTACAAGCCCCAAAATTATTTTGGGCAATCTGCATTTATTTCCAGATAAATGTGGCACTTTACTGTGATAAATGAATAAACCACGCAAAAGCCTTTTTCTCATTATAATAAGGTATTTTTCGCAAGGCAAGTGTTAATCAAACAAAATCTCTTCCACCGTCACAAATGTATACCCCTCCCGTTCCAGTTCATCAATGATCTTAAAGGCGGCTTTTACCGATGATTCGGATGCATCGTGAAGCAGGATGATATCATCCTCTTTTACCTTGTCAATGACGCGCTTTGCGATCACATCCGAATTGCTCGTTTTCCAGTCGAGCGGATCAACGTCCCACAATACCTCGATCATTTTCGTCTCATAATCGAGATTACATTTCCAGCACCCAAACGGAGGACGGATATACTCCGGGTACTCTCCGGTGATCTCGTGGATCGCCGTATTCGTCTTATCCACCTGCTCGATCGCCGCACTGTCATTTAAGTTACTTAAATTGACATGCTCATAGGAATGTGTACCGATCAGATGTCCATCCTGATAGATTTCTTTCACAATCTTCGGATACCGCTCGACCTCCTTGCCTAACAAAAAAAACGTGGCACTCACACCACGTTCTTTTAAACCATCTAACAGTAATTCGGTATAGTCGGGATTGGGGCCATCATCAAAAGTAATTGCCACTTTTTTGACTGTTTCGCGATTTTCGGACAGTGTCTCGCAGGTTTCCTTTTCCATGCTCTCCCTGTATAACAGGGATTGCCCGAGCAAAACCAGACACATCAGCCCTGCCATCGCAGCCATCTCTCCTTTGACATTTCTTTTTCTATTTCGATACCAGAATTTTCCGATCTCCAATCCCGTTCTTCCTTTACTCTGCACTCTGTAAAATATATGCAGAGGTTTCGGAAAAATACCCCATTCCTACAGCGTATCGTTTTCTATATCCTGATAGACTTCATCGTAAATATCATTATAGATATCATCATAAAGATCACCAAAGGAACCATTCTCATAGCCGTTTGTCCCCAGATCATAATTCACAAATAAGGACGTATATAAAAGGATGGTCAACAGCACGCCGATGATCCCTGTCACAAGCCCTCCGATGGCAAGCCCCTTCTTCTCATACTGTGTCAACTGGATGATACCAAAAACGATCGCTAAGATCCCTGCAACAACGTTGATACAGGTACAGAAAAATACAAGAGCTAAGATACCAAGTACAAGCGATGCAATTCCAAATCCGATACTGTCACTTTTTCTGTTTTCGTTCATGTCCGTCTCCCCCAAACCTTTCTCCTAGTTGAACCCTACTACTTTCTGAGATAATTTATAGGCTGCAACAGAAATCTTTCTGCCACCCTTTCCCGGAAGATTCATCGTATTTCCAAGAATACCCATGCGCAGATGGTGGAACAGGCGGATGTCTTTGTCCTTGATGTATTTCCATAATTCACGCTTCTTGAGTAAATTTTCCTCTGTGCCGGAACGGATGAGCATAACGGTGGAAATCACTGTAATGATCTCTAAGTAATTGAACATATAGCGGCGCAGTCTCGGGTTCATGATCTTCCACAGATCAAATTCATCTATCATGATCTTGTTGACCTTGATCTGCTGGTCGATCCTGCCGATCATCACTTTCTCATTGACCGACTGATCTTCCCTGCCGATATAGTATCGGTAAAAATCCACATCCATATAGTACATGGTCTTAACATTTGGCAATGGCTTGTAGACATAGATGTTATCCACATAAAAAGTATGTTTCGGCAGTACCAGTCCACATTCGCGGAGCAGTTTGGTACGATAAATAACAGAGTGCATCAAAATATACTGTCCTTTATGCAGTTTTGCCTCGTTCCAGGTAAAGATACGATCTTTTGGCAAAGACGGATAGTGCATGACTTTTTTGTGCTTTGCCCCTGCCTTTTCGTAAACATAATTGGAGATCATCATATCCAGTGTTTTGTCTCCACCTGCCAGTTCACGCAGCTTGTTTAAGATCTTCTCATATGCCTCGCCGTCTACCCAGTCGTCGCTGTCTACAACTTTAAAATAAAGTCCTGTCGCATTGCGGATGCCCGCATTGACAGCCTCTCCGTGACCGCCGTTCTCCTGATGGATAGCACGGACAATGCCTGGATATTTTTTTTCATACGCATCTGCAATATCTGCCGTACTGTCCTTTGAACCGTCGTCAATCACTAAGATCTCCACATCATCCCCGCCCGGCAGCAGAGATTTGATGCAGTGTTCCATATAATCCTGTGAATTGTAACAAGGTATTGCAAAAGTTAATAATTTCATGTCTGTTCTCCTATCTGTTTGTTCCCTGCATCAGTTGTCTGGCAAGTTCCATCGCTTTTTCGGTCATGGCATCGATATTGTAATATTTATATTCTGCCAGTCTGCCGAGCAGGTGGAAATTCTTCATCTGGGCGGTTAAACTTTTGTATTTCTCATATAATTTCTGATTTTCTTCATTTAAGATCGCATAATATGGGATCTCCCCTTCTGCCCCGGTATAGGCAAACGGATATTCCTTCACGATCGTGGTGCCATCCGTATCCTGCTGACCGGTTAGAAACTTAAACTCCGTGATCCTCGTAAAATCCTCACTTACCGTATAATTTACAACGCTGTGTCCCTGATACGAATCCATGTCGTAGTGCTCAAAATGGAAATCCAGGGACCGGTATGGCAGCCTGCCAAAGCGGCAGCCAAACAGCTCATCCAATGCTCCGGTATAGATGACATCTCCGGTAAAGGCTTCTCCCTCATAAAAGATCTGTGTATCGGAAAAGGTCAGTACTTCCTGACAGTCCACTCCGGTCTTTACCGTGATGTTCTCATGGTCTAACATCCGCTCAAACATCGGCGTAAAACCATCCTTTGGCACACCCTGATATTTATCCTGAAAATATCTGTCGTCATAAGAGATCAGAACCGGTACACGTCCGGTCACCTCGGGGCTTATCTCCTCCGGTGTCTGTCCCCACTGTTTCATCGTATATTTTAAGAAAATGTTCTGGTAGACATACTCTGCGATCTCGCGGATATCAGTATCTTCCTGCTCCCGCAGCTTCATGATCGGTACTCTGCTTCCCTCTCCATAGATGGCGGTCAGTTTCTGCTCGAGCCGATCTGCCTTTTCTTTCTCATAAACCATATGCAGGGTGTGAAGGTTAAACGGAACCGGGATCAGTTTCTCTCCCACCTTTGCCACAACCTCATGTCCAAAAAAATACCAGTCGGTAAAACGTGACAAAAACGAAAAAACCTCTTCTTTTCCTGTATGAAAAATATGCGGACCGTAGGTATGGATCAAAATACCATGCGGATCCGTTTCGTCAAAACAATTCCCTCCAATATGATCTCTGCGTTCTAACACCAGAACCTTTTTCCCTGCTTCCTCTGCAAGTATTCTGGCGGTTACGGCACCTGCTGTTCCTGCGCCAATGACTATACAATCGTACATCTGCCGACTCCTTTCTCCTCGCTTAATACCCATTATACACAGTTTTATGCGCCATTCCAATTCATTTTTTCATTAAGACTTTCTTAAGGTCCGCTTTTCTCCTGCTTTGTTCATATTTTATTTACAAAAATCTCATAAACTTGGCATAACACGGTCACAATTACCGCATATACTAAAATCAAAGTTAAGGCAACAAGAAATTTTTCATAAAACTTTTTTCTTGCATTCAATCATAAAATGATCTTGAATCAAGATACCTTGCTTAGCCGATAAGCAAGGTTCCTCCCAACAAACAGTGAATCATTTCACTTTCCATACACAATCTTTTTCATATGAAGCCGGTGCATCTGCATCGGCTCCCTCTTTTTATTTACAGCCCAAGTTTGATATTCATATATTCTGCATAGGCTGCAAATGCCGACGGAATGGCGTAACGTTCCCTGGCATCTTCTGAATCCACAAAGATCAACTTCTCGTCCGCCATCTCCCGCTCACCAAATCCTGCCTCCTCCACACGGATGGCATAACCTGTCATCTGCCATTCGATATGGGAAAAAATATGTTTTGCATCGGCAAGTTTCTGTATCCTTATCGGCTCAAATTTCATCTCTTTTACCAGAGAGAGCACCTCTTCCTGTGTCAGTTCTCCCTCCACATTCGGCAGTTCGTAAAGTCCTGCCAAAAGTCCCTTCTTCGGACGTTTATGGATTGCCACCTTATCTCCGTCCCGGATGACGAGCACCGTGCGTTTCTCGATCTTTCGCGGTTTTGCCCTTGATTTTACCGGAAGTTCTTCGATCCTGCCCTCTGCTTTTGCAAGACAGAGATCCCTCCACGGACATTTTTCGCAGAGCGGAGCTCCGTTTGGCAGACACACGGTCGCACCAAGCTCCATTAACGCCTGATTCCATGCCCCCGGGGAAAAATCCGCTGCCTGTCCTTCCATCATGGCAAGAAGCTCTGACTCCACCTTTTTCCGGAAAGATGCCTTCATGATATCCGTGTCATCTGCTGTTGCTCTGGTGAGTACCCGAAAGACATTTCCGTCTACGGCAGGAACCGGGATTCCATAGGCGATCGATGCGATCGCACCTGCCGTATAACTGCCAATCCCCTTTAATTTCAGCAGTTTCTCATAGTCTGCCGGAAGCACACCATCGTACTGCTCCATGACCTCTATGGCTGCCTTTTGCATATTTCTTACCCTATTATAATAACCAAGCCCCTCCCAGAGTTTTAATAATTGATCCTCGGGACATGCCGCAAGTGACGCCACATCCGGCAGTGCATCCATGAAACGCGCAAAATACGGCTTCACCGCCTCCACTCTGGTCTGCTGCAACATGATCTCCGATACCCACACCCGGTAAGGTGTCGCATCCTCTCTCCACGGAAGTGTTCTGGCATTGTTCTGATACCAGTTTAATAACGGCAAAACAAGCCGCTCCAATCCAAAATCATCTATCATAATCTTCTTATTTTATCCTTATTCTATCTTCGTTTTTATGCTAAATCCTACGTTACCACAGTTTTGATTTTCCTGTAAATAAGTTTTTACTTCCAACACTATTTTTACGCCATTTTTTCTGCAATGTCTATTGACAAATTTCCGCAAAAGCAGTACTCTAAATATAACATATTGTTAATTTTTTATCAAAGAATTATCAGGAGGGTTTCAAACGATGAGTGATTTTAACAATTTAAAACTGGAAGTTGCTGACGAGATCGCAGTTCTTACTATTTCAAGACCTGCTGCTTTAAACGCTTTAAACAGCGAGACCTTAGACGAGTTAAACGTAGCTTTAACCGAGATTGAAGCAAGAGATGATGTAAAAGTTGTCATCTTAACCGGCGGTCCTGACAAAAAAGGCAATGAATTCAAATCCTTTGTTGCAGGTGCTGATATTGCTGAGATGGTTAATTTCACAGCAGCAGAAGCAAGAGCTTTTGGTATGAGAGCATCTGTTCCTTTCTTCAAATTAATGAACATGCGTCAGGTAACGATCGCAGCAGTCAACGGTTTCGCTCTTGGCGGTGGATGTGAGATCTCTATGGCATGTGATATCCGTATCGCATCTGATAACGCATCTTTCGGTCAGCCAGAGACAGGTCTTGGTATCATCCCTGGATTTGGTGGTACACAGAGACTTGCACGTCTTGTTGGAATGGGACGCGCAAAAGAAATGATCTTTACCTGCGACAGCATCGATGCAGCAGAAGCATACCGCATCGGTCTTGTAAATAAAGTGGTTGCTCCGGAAGAATTAATGAACACAGCAAAAGCTATGGCGAAAAAGATCATCTCCAAAGGAAGCTACGCTGTATCTGTTGCAAAAGCAGCGATCAACAATGGTTATGACATGGACATCAAAAATGCCGTTGAGATGGAAGCAAACCTCTTTGGTGTAACCTGCTCTACCAACGACAAAAAAGAAGGTATGACCGCATTCTTAGAGAGAAGAGCTGCTAATTTAACTGATTTCTGATTTTCGTCTGTACTTTCACAATAACATACATAAAAAACGGGGGTGCCGCGATCGCGGTGCTCTCGTTTTTTATGTTTATCGTTTTTTCTCTGCTC
The DNA here is from genome assembly GCA_050874505.1 of Roseburia sp. GTDB lineage: Bacteria > Bacillota > Clostridia > Lachnospirales > Lachnospiraceae > Roseburia. The sequence goes on from JBNMKU010000020.1 coordinate 20,651, forward strand.
CTCAACTTTTTCTTCCCATTCCATCCAAATCCCCTCCCATCGGTTGACGTTTTAGGTAAAATGAACTAGGATATTATTATATTTCATTCTATAGAAAGAGGTGCATACGAACATGATTGATAAGATAATCGGTTTCATCGGTGCCGGAAATATGGGAAGTGCCATGATCGGTGGTATTTTGGATGCTTCACTGGTCACGACCAGTCAGATCATCGCCAGTGCCCATTCCGCTGATACCCTTGAAAAAATACGTTCCCGGTTCTCCATTGAAACCACGCTCTCCAATAAAACCGTTGCAGAACGCAGTGATATTTTATTTCTTGCTGTAAAACCAAACAAATTTGCCGAGGTCATCCCACAGATCGCAGGTTCCATCAAGAGCAGCTGTATCGTTGTCTCGATCGCTGCCGGTCAGCCGATCGATGCTATCGAGCGTGCTTTTGGAAAAGAGATCAAGCTGGTGCGTGCCATGCCAAATACGCCTGCACTGGTTGGAGAAGCAATGAGTGCGCTCTGCATCAATTCACAGGTGACACCAGAAGAGGCAGAGGAGATCCTCTCCATCTTCAACTGTTTTGGTAAGGCAGAACTCATCCCGGAGAGCCTGATGGATGCCGTAGTCGGCGTATCCGGTTCTTCTCCTGCCTATGTCTATCTGTTTATCGAGGCAATGGCAGATGCAGCAGTTGCAGACGGCATGCCGCGTGCACAGGCATATAAATTTGCTGCCCAGTCAGTCTATGGTGCTGCAAAAATGGTCTTAGAAACCGGCTCCCATCCTGCTGTATTAAAAGATGCCGTCTGTTCGCCGGGTGGCACGACAATTGAGGCGGTTGCCTCATTAGAGCAGCACGGTTTCCGCAATGCTGTCATTTCGGCACAGCGCGCCTGCTCTGGCAAATCAAGAGAAATGAGCAAACGTGAAGCATAAAGGAGGGTTTTATTATGTGGGCTTACGAAAGTGTTTTTTATCAGATTTATCCCCTGGGTTTCTGTGGAGCTCCCTTTGAAAATGATGGTGTTTTGGAGCACCGTATCACAAAAGTGAATGACTGGATCCCTCACATCAAAAAATTGGGTGCCAATGCGATCTACTTTTCTCCAGTCTTTGAATCCGATACCCATGGATACAACACCAGAGACTACACGAAGATCGATACACGTCTCGGTACCAACGAAGATTTTGCCAGTGTTTGTAAAAATCTGCACAAAGAGGGCATCAAAGTCATCTTAGATGGTGTGTTCAATCATGTCGGCCGTGGATTTTTCGCTTTTCAGGATGTTTTGGAAAAGAGATGGGACTCCCCATACAAAGACTGGTTTTATATCAACTTTGATGGAAATTCCAACTACAATGATGGTCTGTGGTACGAAGGCTGGGAGGGCAATTTTGACCTTGTAAAATTAAACCTCAGAAATGAAGAGGTCGTATCCCATATCCTCTCTGCGATCAAAGGCTGGGTCGAGGAATTTGATATTGACGGACTACGTCTTGATGTTGCCTATTGTCTGGATCACGATTTTCTGCGACGTCTCCGTTCTTTCTGTGACGGTTTAAAACCGGATTTCTTCCTGGTCGGAGAGACCTTACATGGAGACTATAATCAATGGGCAAATGATTCCATGTTACATTCTGTTACAAACTATGAGTGTTACAAGGGACTTCACTCCAGTTTCAACAGCATGAACATGTTTGAGATCAATCATTCCCTGCTGCGGCAATTCGGGCCGGAAGACTGGACGCTCTACAAAGGCAAACATTTACTTTCCTTTGTTGACAACCATGATGTCAGCCGTATCGCAAGCCTTCTTCAGAACGAAAATCATCTGCCGTTAATCTATGCCCTGATGTTTGGCATGCCAGGCATTCCATGTGTATACTACGGCAGTGAATGGGGTGCAAAAGCAAGAAAAGAGGATGGCGATCCTGCTTTACGTGCCTGCTTTGCTGCACCGGAATGGACAGATCTGACCACCTTTATCAGCTGCCTTGCCAAGATCAAAAAGTCTTCCGAAGCACTAAATTACGGCAGCTTCCGCTCCGTTCTTCTGACTAATAAGCAATGTATCTTTGAACGGAAAAGTGAACACGAGCGTGTTTTAGTTGCGATCAATGCAGAAGATGCACCTTTTATGGCGCACTTTGATGCCGGCTGCGGCATGGCACAGGAACTGATCACAGATACGCCGCACGATTTTGGCGGTGGAAGTGAACTTCCTCCTTACTCCGCTGCTATCTGGAAAATGGAACATTAATTAATACAAAAAACTGGCACAGGAAAATTTTTATCTTCCTGTGCCAGTTTTTTAATGACAATAAGTTTTCATCTTATGTCTTATGCTTTCTTACCAAGTGTTACAGAAATGGTCTGCTCTGCATACTGTCCATTGGTTGATCTCTGAACGACCACATCTACGGTAGTACCTGCTTTGTAATACTCTAAAGTTGTCTTTAACTCTTCCATGGAACCAATTTCTTTTCCATCAAATGTCGTGATGATGTCGCCTTTGATAATGCCTGCCTGCTCTGCTGCAGAACCCTCTGTAACCTGTGCTACATAAACACCTGCCGGCATATTGTATGTCTGTGATACATCACTTGTAACATCGACTCCGGCAATTCCAAGATAAGCACTGTCTGCCTGATCTACTTTTTCTTTTGTGATCAGATCATTGATGATCGGTGCTGCTGTGTTGATCGGAATGGCATATCCAATTCCCTCTACGGAAGTATCGGAATATTTTACGGAGTTGATACCGATCACTTCACCTTTTGCATTTAACAGGGCTCCACCACTGTTACCTGGGTTGATAGCTGCATCTGTCTGGATCAGCTCTGCAGAATAGTTTGTATTGCTTTCTGAGTCAGATACAGATACAGTTCTGTTTAATGCACTGATACATCCGGTTGTAACAGACTGTCCATAACCTAATGCGTTACCGATCGCGATACTTGCCTCACCAACACGCAGGCTGTCTGAGTCGCCCAGCGTTGCAACTTTGATGTTGTTTAAGGTATCACTCTCAATGCTGGATAAATCTACTTTGATGACTGCAAGATCGGTAGAAGGATCTGTTCCCTTTACCTCAGCACTTACTGTTGATTCGTCATTAAAAGTAACAGTCAGGCTGGTTGCACCCTCTACGACATGATTGTTAGTTGCGATATAAAGGTTACTGTCATCCTCGGATACAATGAAACCGGAACCGCAGCTTGTACTCTCATAAGTCTGTGGCATTCCACCCCAGAAGTTCTGATACTCTGTTTCGCTCACATTTGTGATGGCTACGATGGATGGCATCGTGGCATCTACAATATCAGAAACATCCGTTGCAACATAATTGGAAGAAGTGGAGGTTGCCTGCACTTTACTGTCTCCGGTATTCTGTGTCAAAACGTTATTATCACTGCTGCTCTGCGCTGATGTGCTTTCCGGGAAAAGCTGACCGGAAGCATAATGAACGCCTTCAAACACAGTTCCTGATACCAGTCCAAAGACCAGTGCCAGCGCTGCACATTTTGCTACTTTTGTACCAAAGCCGCCCGGCTTTCTCTCTCTCTTTCTCCGCTCTTTTCTCGGTGCATTCTGGTAAGCATTGCCCTGATACTGATAGGTACCATTGTTCTGGCTGCCACCATACTGGTAGGTTCCCTGACTCTGGTAAGTTCCATTGTTCTGGTAAGTACCGTTCTGGTTCTGGTACTGGCTGCTCTGCTGTCCATAAGTATAAAAGCGGTCGTTGTTGCTGTTGTTGTTATTTACGCTGTTATTTGTGCTGTTACTATTATTGTTATTGGTGTACTGGTTGTTATCCATAATACTCATCTCTCCTTCTGTAACAGATGTTCTATTTCCTTATCACAAGATACAGTCTACTGGTAATTTGTGTTCTATTTGTGACGGAACTATCAAAACTTTATGTCTTTTAACTTAACCAGATTGCAAAAGTTTTAAACTGATACAGAAAATGCAGGATGCCAAGCCCCATCATGCCGATCTCAAATGCCTTTCTCCACTTATCCTGTTTCAATTTCATGGAAAGTGTCAGGATGATATATAAATAGAACAGGTCGGTCAGATAATAAACTCTGGCTCCCGAAGCATACATGGTCGGAGAACAGTATAAGATTGCTTCACTGGCAATTCCTGCCAGATAAACAAGTAATAATGTTATCTTACATCCTGTTATCTTCCACAGGTACACAAAGGTAAAGATCAGTGCCAAGCCCCAGAAAATAAGTGCGATCCCATTCTGTGTGGTCAGATCTGATATTTCCGGAACCCGGTCGATCCGAAGCATGATATCGCCGATGTCCATCCCAACATCAGAGAGAACCGTGATCCCCAGAAACGGCAGACAGGATGCTGCGGTAAAAATACCGGCAAAACACATCCAGACAGAATCGGATCTGTCATTTGATCCATCCTTTCTGCGCTCTTTCAAAAACAAGATCCCAATCATCCAGATTCCTGCAAGGAACAGCTTATTTTCATTTGCAAAAGAAGAAATCAGCCACTGTGCCGTAATAAACAGATGCTGTCCAAAAGTCAGGGACGGATACTGCGGCATCCAGTTTGTGACCTCCGATGCCACACGAAGCTCATTGCCCGGTGCTAAAAACAGAACGGCAAATGCAGCTGCCGTTACCGCAGTCTGTAAACAAAGTTCCCATGAAATCTTCCGGTCTCTCCAGTATAAAAACAGAACGGCAAGCAGCTCTAAGGTAAACAGCACCGCCCCCATCTGTTCGATCGACATGCTTGCGATCACTGCACAGGGGATTGCATAAAAAAGCTGTCTGCACTTAAAATGTTCCCCGTCAAAAACCAGATCTGCTACCGGCTGTAATGCCCAGATCCCGCAGGTAAAAGACCAGGTATAAAAGATCGAACCATTCATCCATACCGCCGCATAGCCGAAAGTGGTTGCCGCCATCAGAAAATAGCCGGAAATCGAAGCGATCCCATGCCAGATATCCGCACTGTGCACCCCTGCCGTCTTTTCTGCCAGTCTGATGATCCCAACCGGAAGCAATACTAACATCAGGGCATCCACGATACGCCAGAGCCAGATATTACTGCGAAATGCAACGTATACCATTGCCTCTCCCGCCATTCTTCCTACCCATGTTTCATAGCGCCAGCTTAAGTATTCGAAAAACCCCATACTGCGGGAGTATTGATAAAAAAAGACATCGTCGCCATCGGAATACCCCACCTGACTTAAAATAAGCAGGGCTCCCAAAAACATCAATGTCCAAAATAATAGATACCGTTTCTTCTCTTTCATCCGATAAAAACCTTTCAATCTTTCCAAATTCCTGTCCAGTAATCCTGATTCATCGTATAGCGTAAGATCTGTTTTTTACTCAGTTTCTTATAATGTTTTCCCATCCGGTAACCGGCATATTTCCCGATACACTGGAAGCCAAGCTGGAAGATCAAGTGTGGCTTTCCGACCGCGATCAGGTGCTTTACCGTGCCAAGGACTAATTTCATGCCCTCTGCTTCGGAGCTGACCTGCTCAAAAATCTCCGGGTGCTGCTGCTGTGATACCGCCAGATCAAAGTTCCTGTGAAACTGCTGTGCCATCGTATAGTTATGGGAATGGATCACTTCTGCTCTCGCTGCGTAATAAACATAATATCCGGCATCGATCGCTTTTGCCGCAAAAAACATGTCCTCGTTGAAGATCACCGGCGTTTCAAATCCGCCAAGACACTCGAACACGTTTCGTTTGTAAGCTGCGCATACATCCGAACAGAAAAATGTCTTGATACCGAGCGTTGCGATATCTTCCATTCCCTTTTTTCTGCTCTGCTCCGGATAATTAAACTGTCTGGTATAACGTTCTACAACCGAACAGTCCTCTCTTGGCAGCTGCCTTGCATATGCGACTGCTGTGTCGGCATCCCGAAGTCCCTGCACCAGTTCCTCTACTAAAAACGCATTTGCCGGAACTGCATCCTGTGTCATAAACAAAAGAATATCCGCCGATGACTGCTCTGCTCCAAAAAGTCTGGTTCCACCATGGTCAAACTCATTTTTTCGGATGTGAAAGATCTCGTGCGGTAATTTTTTTAATGCTGCTTTTATGGGATAATTTTTTACTGCTTCTTCCCACAAAGCCTCTTCTGTATTCAAAATCAATACCCTATGAATAAGAAAGGTCTGCTCCTGCAGTTTTTGCAGAAGCAGACAAAAGGTATCGCTTGGTTTATAAGTTGGAATGATTACATCCACTGTCATTTTAGTATCCATCTCCCTGGCGGTAGCCTGTATCATTGATGATCTGTGCACTGTTTTTCTTCACAGTATCGGTTGTCTCGTAAGAGTTATCATCATACAGGAACGCATGAAGCTGTTTTACGTTTGATTCCAGATCACAAGGAATAACGCAATCACCCTTAGAGCCAAGTTTCTTGGTGTTCTTTTCAAATGGGAAACCTGTTGTCTCTCCCAATTTATAGTTGAATACCTGTGCTGCCAGTGCCATCAGATCTGTATTGGTATAGCTTGTCTTGATGTCTCCGAACAATGCATCGATCAGACTGTTGATCGTCTTTAAGTTGGAGGACTGTGCCTTTTCGATCATAGCCGCAATTACGGTTCTCTGACGTTCGGTACGTTTATAATCGTTACCTGCAGTATAACGGATACGGGAATAAGCACATGCCTGAACGCCGTCCATGGTTACGTTGGTTCCACCACTGGATAAGTACTTGGAGTTGTGTTTTGTCAGTTTGTTGATCTCATCCATGTAACCATACATTAGCACTGCCTCTTCATCGGTTACTTCCGGGATGACAACTCCACCTAACAGATCAACACATTCTACAACTGCATTGAAATCTACAGTTACATAGTCTGTAATGTCAAGGTCCAAGTTTTTGTTTAACATGGAGATCGCCTGCTCCGGACCTCCTGCGGAATAAGCTGCATTACATTTCTTAAAGGTACCATTGCCGATATCCAGATAGCTGTCTCGGTAAATAGATGCCATTTTTACTTCGTGAGTATCGTTGTTGATGCTTGCAATAATGATAACATCACTGTTACCTTTGGAGAGATTTCCATTGGAACGGTTATCCAGTCCAAACAGGGCAACCGTCGTATATCCCTGCATGATCTCCTTTGCCTCCGAGGAAATACCTTCATTGACCTCTACCTTGTCTGCATCAAATGTGGTATCTTTCTGGATTTTGGAAAACTTTACAACAACAAATAATACCGCTGCCAAAATAAGCAGTACCAGGATCTCAACGACCACGATCAGTATTTTTTTCTGCTGTTTCTTTTTTCTTCTGGCAGATGACTTTTTTGTACTCCCCTGTCCTGCCCTTGTTTTTCCTTGCTCTGTTTTGCTCATAAATATTTTCTCCTAATACGCATTTTTATTTATAAAACCTTTGAAAATCGTCAGGAACAGGATCTTAACGTCGAGTCCCAGTGTCCAATTCTCAATATAATACAAATCATGCTCGATCCTCTTTCGTATGGAGGTATCCCCGCGGTAGCCATTTACCTGCGCCCAGCCTGTCATACCGGGTCTGACCTGATGTTTGATCATATAACGGGGGATCTCCTCACGGAACTTCTCCACATACTGCGGCCGCTCCGGTCTTGGACCAACCAAACTCATATCCCCTTTTAATACATTAAAAAGCTGTGGAAATTCATCCAGGCTTGTCTTTCGCAAAAATCGTCCCACTTTCGTGATACGCGGATCATTTTTCTGTGTCCAGCCTTTTTTCTCTTCTTCCTCGGTCTGGACATACATGGTCCGAAACTTGTACATCTTAAACGGCGTGTTGTGTAATCCCACACGCTCCTGTTTAAAGATCAATGGTCCCTTTGAAGTCGTCTTCACTGCGATCGCTGTTGCAAGCATGACCGGTGAAAACAGGATAATGCAAAGAATAGATCCTACAATATCCATACATCGTTTTACAATCGCATTAAATGTGTTCGACAACGGAACATAACGGATATTTATGACTGGAAGCCCTAACAGATCCTCTGTGTATGGCCTCGTCGGAATAATATTTCCATAATCTGGGATAAATTTTGTGTGCACGCCTGATTTTTCACATTCTGCCACGATCTTTTCCAGTTTATAGTATTCCTCCAGCCCCAGTGTAATGGCAATCTCATCCAGTTTACTCTCGGGTAAGATATAAAGCAGATTTCCTACGCTTCCAATTACTTTAACGCCTTTGTATGTTGTCCCACGGGCAATATTATCATCTAATATCCCCCTTATATTATAGCCCCACTGTGGATGCTGCTGTATCCGGTCAATGTACTGCTCTGCTGCTCTTGAATACCCGACCAGTAAGATATGCTTCAAATTATATCCGTTCTTTCGGATACTGCGTAAAATACGCCGCACCAGAAGACGGAAACATTCCTCTAAAATAACATTAATCGCAAAGAAATAGAAGAACATCTCTCGCGAGAAGTTCTGGAATTGTTCTTCATAGGATTGTAAGAAGAATAACGTCGTAAATGTGATCAGAAAGCCGACTGTATTGGCTGCAACGATGTTGGACAGCTCCAGCCGTCTTCCCTGTACCCGCTTTGACGTATAGAGATTGAACGCATAGTAAAGTATCAACAGCAGCGGAACTAAGATCAGCAGTGCTCTCATGTAGTAATGAAAAGAAAGTGCACCACCCTTGGAGTCTAAGATACCGCTCGCGAACTTTAACCACCAGGCTAATATATAGGACACTATAATCACAAACGCATCAATTACAACATGCAGTCTGTTAAAATGCTGCTGATTATCTTTTATCATAGTGTCATCCTTTTATCAATTTTCAAGCTACCATATAAAATTAATGATACAATAATTTTCCAAAAAGCACAACTTCTTTTTCTTAATTCAACGTTCGTAAAATATTAAGATTTTCTTATTTTAAGATATGAAATGTATTGCGGATCAGTTCCGTTTCCACGCTGACGTAACGGGAAGTACTGATTTTTCTGCTGTAAAACGGCTTTAATGATCTGCGTTTTTTGAGTCCGTCTCTTATGCCGTTTCTGTAATTTTTCCCAAATCCCTTTTTCACAAAAAACAGGTATTTGATCCCCACACCTGCCAGTAAAAATGGGGAATTGATAACTCTCTGTAACGGCGGCATGTTCTTATAGATCACGAACATGGAATTGCGCGCCGCAAGGTAAACTTTTTTCTCATTGTAGCGCGCCCCTGTCGTGGCACTGCCCACATGATAGACCTTTGCCGCCGGGAAATAGCAGTTGCGGTAGCCTAAAAGCTTTGCGCGATAGCCCAGATCCACATCCTCCAGATAAGCGAAATGATGCTCATCCAAAAGCCCCGTCTTTTGTAAGTATTCCATCCGGAAAATGGCTGCTCCGCCGCAGGAAGAAAAGATCTCTGCTTTTTTCTCATAAAGTCCTGTGGTTTTTCCCTTTCCTCTCGCCCTCGCCCATCCAAGGATCGTATAAATATCCCCGGCATTATCGAGAAGTGTCCGGTTTTTAAAATCGATCATCATGGCACTGCCCGAAAAAATATCCGGTGATGCAGTAATCCCTTTTACCATCTCCCCCACGAAATGCGGCTCTGCCTCGATATCGTTGTTTAAAAGAAGGACATACGGTGTCTTTGTCTTTTTGATGCCGAGATTGACCGCCTTGCAAAATCCTGTGTTTTCGCCAAGCGCGATCATTTCCATATCAAGCTGATCCGACTTTATTTCAAGACTTCCATCCGTGGAACCATTGTCAATAATAAGGACTTTAAAATCAGAGTAAGTCTGTTCTTCTAAAGTTCTGATACAATTTTCCAGTAATGCCTTTCCATTGTAATTTGGAATTACGATTGTGACTTTCTTCATATTCCTCCTGCATGATCCTTTAATGAAAATCTTTGAGGGAATAATTGGTATAGACCGAAGAAAAGTTCGGATTGTAGTATGGGTCTCCCTCTTTTAAGATTGAGATCCAGTGATTTCTCATATACTCAATTTCCCTCTGGAAACGTGCTGCCTTCTCCGGCGAATCTTCCGCTCCGCGTGATTTTGATTCGAAGTGGTATGCCTCTACATCCGGCTGGTAGACCACCAATAGTCCCAGTTTCCGCACTTTCAGACAGAAATCCACATCATTGAACGCAACGGTAAGCTCCTCCGTAAATCCGCCCACCTGCTCATAGACGCTTCGTTTTACCATCAGAAATGCCGCTGTTACCGCACTGTAATCCATCTGTAAGGATGCCTTGTGCAGATATCCGCTCCGCTCTCTTGGAAGTCCGGTAAACATATTTGCCGCGATCCCTCTGGCATTGCCTCCGATCCCGACCACGATACCGGCATGCTGGATCGTGTTATCCGGATAATATAATTTTGCCCCTACAATGCCGACTTCATCCCTCTGGCAGGTTGCAAGCATCGTTTCGAAATCTCCGGTTCCGATCAGTTCAATATCGTTATTTAGCAGTATGAGATATTCACCCTTCGCATAAGAGACACCGAAGTTATTTAATTTTGAATAGTTAAAACCATCTCTCCAGACTGCAATGAGAAGTCTCTGTCCACCCCTTAGTGTCCCTTCCATTAAGGTAACGCCATCTACGGTTTTTGTTTCGTCTGTAATGGACTTGTAATACGAAAACGTCTCTTCGCAGCTGTTATTTTCTACGATAATGACTTCATAATCCTGATAGGACGATCTTTCAATGGATGCCAGACATTTTTTTAAAGACTCCACTTCATCCTTATTGGGGATGATAACAGAGATCAGATCTCTTTTCTGAACCTGATATGCCACATGATAAAATCCCAGATCCTTTCTTGCTGTTACCACTCCC
>JBNMKU010000021.1:0-31289 GCA_050874505.1 Roseburia sp.
ATGTATTTTCCGTTCCGTTCTTCCTTTTGACTGTCCGCACTTCACAGAAGAAGGGACAGAAGGCTTCCCTGATGAAATATGTATCCGTTGCACTGGTATGTTACATCGGTGTACTGGTATTATTATTCTTATGGAAACAGGGAGATCCGGCATGGAACTTAAGCCTGTTTAGCAATGGAAAGATCAGCATCAATTTATATACGGTATTATTTATCCTGTTCTTTGGTATCGGTTATGGTGCGTACTATTCGACCGCAGATATGCCGATCCCGATGGTGGCAGACTGTTCTGATTATGAAACCTATCGTTCCGGAAAATATATCCCGGGTATCATGGGAACTTTATTTTCACTTGTAGACAAACTGGTATCTTCCCTGTCGGCAACGATTGTAGGTATTGCAGTTTCTATGATCGGGCTTGAAAACCTGCCGACCGCAGATACACCGTATTCTTCCGGTATGAGTACCGTGGTGATCATCCTGTTTTGTATCGTGCCGATGGCAGCATGGGCGATCACACTTCTTACCATGAGAAAATATGAACTGACCGGTGAGAGAATGAAAGAGATCCAGGCAGTCAACAACCAGCGAAAAGAAGCAATCGCAGCCGGAATGACGATGGAAGAAGCAATGGAAAAATATAAGTAATCCATGGCGTTTTTTGTAGAATTATGTTACACTGGAAAGAGATTATTTTCGTAACAATTTTACAGAGAGGACAAAAACTTCATGCAGGATTATGATGAGGCCTTTTTCAGGGCAAAAGCGAACAAAAGAGCGGGTTCAGTCTGGCTGATACTGATGGTGATCGCAACGATCTACTATGGGATCAAGGTATTCAGAGGCGAGGTCGCAAACCAGTATTTTGTATTATTTACCGTTGTAGGGTGGGCGGAATATATTATCAGCCGGTTATTGCTGAAATGGAAAGCATCCTACCATGAGAAATATGAATGGATCATTGGAATTGGATATCTGACCTTTTTTGCAGTAATTGCATGGACCTCACTGGATGAGAGTTCCTATGTATTTATCATGCCGTTAGTATCCATCCTGATCCTTTACAAGGATCCGAAACTGATCAAGATCATGATGTGGCTGACCATGTTTGTACTCGTTTCCAGCAACATTTACAAAGGTGTTGCCAAGGGAATGATCGAGTATGTATCCAGCCCGGAATGTGCATTGCAGTTTGCAATCGTATTGTGCTGCTATGCCTGCACCAACATGGCGATCAAGCATCTGGTAGAATCAGATGGTGCGCTGACCTCTTCGATCGAGAGCAATCTGGCACGTGTTGTTCAGACAGTAGAGCAGGTTAAGGATGCAAGCAATTCCATCGTAGATGGAGTAACTGTTGTCAGAGAGCTTGCAGATGAAAACAGAACCGGTGCCAATAACGTTATGAAGGATATGAAGACGTTATCCACCAACAATGAAGTATTAAATGACAAGACGCTTTCTTCCATGGAGATGACCAAAGTCATTGACACCCAGGTCAAAGATGTGGCAGGACTGATGGAGCAGGTGGTACAGCTGATCGGTGCATCTGTGGAGCATGCCAATGTCAGTGCAGAAGAGCTGGCAGAGGTTGTGGAGACTACCAATAAGATGGCAACACTTTCTACTGAGGTAGAGCGTATCTTAGAGGACTTCAAAGAAGAATTCCAGAACGTAAAAGAAGAGACCAGCACGATTGAAGGTATCACTTCCAAGACAAATCTTCTGGCATTAAACGCTTCCATCGAGGCAGCAAGAGCCGGAGAGACCGGAAAAGGATTTGCCGTTGTGGCAAATGAGATCCGTAACTTAAGCAGTGGAACCCAGGCATCTTCCAACAGCATCATGGAGGCTTTATCCAGACTGGAAGAAACATCCGAAAAGATGATGGAGTCGATCGCAGAGACCGTCAAACTGATCCAGGTCAATATCGAAAAAGTATCAAATGTAAACCGCAGTGTCACGGATATCACAAACGATGCGACCAGCCTTGGCGAAAATATCAAGGTGGTAGACAGTGCAGTTAAAGAAGTAGAGACGTCAAACCAGACCTTGACGGACAACATGAACCAGGTCGGCGAGGTTATGGAAGTGATGACCCAGAGTATCAGCGGTGCAGAACTTACCACAAAGACGATGTTGAGCAAATACGAAGCAAGTGCGGAGAGTGCGCTTGAGATCGAGGGCGTGGTCGGTGAACTGATGGAAGAACTCGGTGTTGGTGGATTCATGGGTGTGCAGGATGTCAAGAACGGTATGAAGATCGCAATTGCATTTAAGGGCGAAGGAACGAAGAAAGCCGACTATACCGGTGAAGTCGTAGACCGTGTGGAGAAAGACATTTTTGTATCCATGAATGACGACTGCAGCAGTTTTGTAGATAAGAGAGACAGACATGCAACCTGTCAGCTCCGTATCGTGGTTGACAATGTACTGTATTGTTGGGAAAATATCGCGATCAGCCAGAGTAAGCGCGGTGAGAGCGGTCAGTTCAAACTGACAGTTGAGACCAATCCACAGGTATTTAACAGAAGAAAATATCCTCGTATGCCGATCGACAACCAGTGTACGATCCAGATCGAGGGAGACGATAAATCTTACTCCGGAAAGATGGTAAATATCAGTGCAAACGGATTTGCATTCTCCGTGCGCGACAGTGTATTTGCACATTTAAAGGATAAGAATGTAAGGCTGGATGTAAAAGATTTTGCCGTACTGGGAGGAAAACCACTGACCGGTTGTGTCATCCGTTGTTCGAACAATGAGGGCGAGTACATCATTGGATGCAGAATGCCGGAGGACAGCGAAGCGATCAAAGAGTACGTGAGCAAGAATTACAGTGAATAGAAATAAAAAATGAACAGATTTCACGCAATGTGAAATATATTTTCGGACAAAAAATCTCACACCACATTTCATGTGGTGTGAGATTTTTCTGTCAGGGGAGTTTTTTCAGCCCCCTTTTGATAATGGGGTAATTCCTATGTTATATTTCACATGCTGCATCGTATGCTGATTTAATAGCATGGTCGATATTACTTGGACGTTCTCCGGCACAATCCCCAATATAATGAAGTGGGAGCGGACAAGCGGAAAGTTCTGGAAGGTTCTTTCTTGCGCCAACAGCCATTACAACGAAGTCAGATGCGATCTCTGCTGTCGAGGTTTTATCTTCTTCTGTTTTTTCCACAATAACAGCATGGTCATTTATCTCTGATAATTTTGCAGATGTCAGGATCTGAACATGATAATGTTCTAATTCGCTCATCAAAGTAGGGAGAACCGTGCTGCTTTCTTCCTTGGCAATCTGATCCATCATTTCTATGATTGTAACCTTACATCCACGTGAAGCGAGGTATTCTGCAGTCTCAACACCTACAAGACCACCACCGATCACAGATACATTACCGAAGACAATTTCTTTTTTAGCAAGAACATCCCACGCACTTGTAACGGTTGGAAGATCGCTGCCTGGAACAGGGATCATTGCATTCGTTGCACCTGTTGCAACAATTACTTCGTCAAATGAATTATAATCTTTTTCAGTAAATTCCTGACCAAGACGGAATGTAACGGATAATTCAGGAAGCACGTTATAGTAGTAGTTAATGCTTCTCATCATTTCTTCTTTTCTAGGTGGAACGCTGGCAATAAGAAGCTGACCACCAATCTGGAGTGACTTCTCAAAAATAGTTACCTGATGACCTCTTAAAGCGGCAACACGTGCAGCTTCAAGTCCTGCTATTCCGGCTCCGATAACAGCAACTCGTTTTGAGGAAGCTGCAGGAGTGATCTGACGACTTGTTTCATAACCATTCTCGGCATTTAATACACAACTTAAGAAGGCACGGTTCTGAATATTGTCTGTACATCCCTTATTACACATCATACATGTTCTGACGTTACAGCAGTGTCCAGCGGCACACTTGTTTGCAAAATCAGGGTCTGCAAGAAGTGAACGTCCGAGTGCAATGATATCAGCAGAGCCATTTGTAATAACTGCCTCAGCAGCTTCTGGTGTTACAATACGTCCAACAACGGATACTGGAATAGATACGAGTTCCTTGATCTTTTTAGAGTATGAAACCATAAAACCGTATGGCTGTGTTCCCATAGCAGGAATGGTATCACCCATATTTCCGGTGTGGTTAGCCTGAGCCACATGTAATGTGTCAACACCAGCAGCCTCTAGTTCTTTTGCAAAAATGCAAGCCTCATCAAATGGAAGACCACCCTTTCCTCTAAGTCCGTTTTCTCCAAGAGGTGTTACGATTGGGAGCTTATAGTCAATAACCATATCTGGAACAACAGTTTTTAAACGCTTTACAAGAGTTAAAGCAAAGCGTGTACGATTTGCAAGGGTTCCGCCATATTCATCTGTTCTGTGATTTAAAATAGGAGAGCAGAGAGAGCCGACAAGACGGTCTCCGTGTACCTCGATACAGTCAACACCAGCTTCGTGTGCTAAAATAGCGCAATTTTCCATATGCTTAATAATTTCATCAAGCTCTTCAGCAGTTACTTCGTTTACAAAGTGCTGCATATCATGGTGAAGTTTAGCTCTTGCCTCCTGCATTTTTCCCTGATGGAACAGATCGTTCAATGCAGCGACATTGTAGTCTGGATGGAATAACTGGATCCCGAGCTTTGCACCATGCTCATGACATGCATCAGCAAGTCGCTTGAATCCTTCTACTTGTTCAGGTGAGTAAAGCTTTGGTGTAGGAGAGAATGTTGAAAGTGGAGCAACGTCTCCAATTACAATATATCCAACACCGCCTTTTGCGAGGCGCTCATAAAAATGGAAACTCTGTTCACCGATGGAACCATCTTTTTCTTCGTATCCGGTTGTAAGTGGAGGAAACATAATACGGTTTTTGAATGTTATGTTTCCGACTTTAATAGGTTCTAATAATTTCATTGTTCACACGTCCTTTCAAAGTGAGTATCTTATTTCAAAGGTGTTAAAAACTCTAACATTAATCGGTCTAATTCAGCTCTCGCAGAACCGCTTGCAAAGTTATGATTTGCACCTTCGATTGTTTTGTAAATGCATTTGCCATGATAGAGTGCTTCATATCGATGACAGGTGGCGTCATCTACCAGATCATCTGCTGTTCCTCTGACGAGAAGAACGGGACCTGTATATCCTTCTGCGGATGAAAATGGTTCATACTGATATAAATCATGGTTAAAAGAAGTAGAGAAGCAAAGTCCTTCGATATCTGCCTTAGTGATTCCCTGTGCTTCCATTGCCTTGGCACGATCCTTACATCCAAACCACATGCCGGCACCTGGACACATGAGGATAAGAGCATATGGATTAACAATAGGTGCAGCGGTAGCGGCTGCATAGCCGCCCATGCTCTGCCCTGATAAGATGATCTTATCGGGGTCAGCGAAATCTTGCTGCTTTGTCCAGTTTATAATATCCTCGATATCATGTAAGATACCGGTGAATGTCATGTCCTCGAACTCACCATCACTTTCACCATTTCCATATAAATCAAAGCGGACACTGGCAAATCCATTTTCTGCTAAAAATCTGGCTGTGTGAGTATAGATACTTTTGTAACCGCTTTTGTTTCCCATAAATCCATGTACGTTCACAATGGCAGGAAAGCGTGTGCCTTCATCTGGAATGTTCACGATCCCGCGTAAGACATGGCCCGAGCGGTTTGTTATTTCAATTTGTTTTGTCAATGTAATATACCTCGGTTTCTGAAGTTATTTTGCGTTTGCGGCATTTCGCTTGTCTGATAAATTCTGTAACATTTCAGCTGTTTTCTCTTTTGTAAGAGGGTATACAAACTTTAATACAAGTACAGCTAATAAGTATCCTGCTACATATAATCCTGTATATGTCTTCCAGAGACGTCCTGAGAATGCTTCACTCTGAACAGCTTCGTTTACATTAAAGCCTGCGATTGCAAGAGCAAAACTACTCATGCTTCCTGATACTGCATTGGCAAGCTTACGGAAGAATGTATATGCAGAGTAAACAATACCTTCGTTACGTTTCCCGGTCTGAAGCTCCTGGTAGTCAATTGCGTCATTTACAAGTGCCCATACTAATACCTGGAAACCGCTGACACCAAGGTAGCAGATTCCGTTGATGATAATAAAGAGCATTGGGTTCTCAAGTGGGAAGAAGAATAAAATTGCGTAAACAACAACTGAGAAAGTTGCACTGTACATAATCCATTCTTTCTTTCCAAATTTCTTTGCAACAAATTTTGTTCCAACAAATGCGATAAGTGACCAGATAACACTTAACATACCTGAAACTGCCATGATAGCAACGTTTCCGAAATAGTCACGGAATAAGTATGTATTTAAGCCGTTCACCATACCGGCACCAACGATACCGATAAAGCTTGATAACATAACACCAAGTAAAGCTTTGTTTTTTGTGATGTCTTTGATTACCTGTAAATAGTTGAGTTTCTCTTTTTCTTCAGCAACTGGTTCTGTAACAATACGTTCTTTACACCAGTGCGATGTAAACATAAGACAGATGAAACCAACAACTGCACAGATTGCTGACATAATAAGGAAGTGGCTTGGTACAGGCTGGTTGTCTTTGTATAAGAATAATGGTCCGGCAATAACGATAACCGTCATAAATATTGTACCGCCAAGACTTCTGAAACGTGAAAGGTCAGTACGCTGGTTTACATCATCCGTCATAACACTGGAAAGACTTCCGAATGGTACGCTTACACATGTGTACATAATTTCATATACAACATATGTAATGAACATATACGCAATACGGGCACCATAAGCAAAATTACTTACGTTAACAAAGCCTAAGATACAAAGGACTGCTGTTGGAAAAGCAAAGAACTTAATCCAGGGAATAAATTTTCCCTTTCCTTTGTTCTTGTGGCTGTCAACAAGCGCACCAATTAACGGATCATTTATAGCATCCCAGAGCTTTGTGATAAGCATAAGGATTCCTACGTGTACTGGGTTGACCTTTAATACCAGTGTATAAAAAATAGCAAGATACATGGCGCGGAACTGCTCTGTACAGCAACATCCCAAATCGCCAAGAGTGTAACCGATTTTGTCCTTCATGGAAAATGGTCTTGTTTCTTTCATGATAAAAATACCTCTCAATTTTTATATTGTTTTGGTAGCTACGAGTTTATTATAGGGGGATTAAATATATAATCATATACAAAAATTGCTTGCAAACTACGAAAAATTGATATATTGTATAATTTGACAAAATGAACAAAAATCTAAATGGAGGAATGTGCAAAATTAACATATGAAGAAACAAGGTTATGAAATGGAATATGTGAAAATAGAAGATAGCGGACAGCGTAGCTTTGGGCAGAAGAAAAGCCATACAATTATTTTTGTGGCTGGTGGCAGGGGATATCTGCATCAGGAAAATGAAAAGGATGTCTGTACCATGGAGGACTTAATATTTATTAAGCCTGGTAATAAAGTGAAGCTGGAATATCGTAAAAACAAATATCCATTGGAGCTATATGTACTTTATGTGGGAACAGAGTTATTGAGAAGCTTATCAGATGAAAATACGAAACTTGATGAGGCATTTGATGTCGTTCCTTTTCAGGTTAAGACGGTTCATTCCGAGAGTGAATCAGCCATGCTTATAAAAAATATTTCCAAAAAGTTATATTCGATGATTAAGGAAACTCCTAAATTTGCGCACACATTGTATGAGAAAAGTCTGTTGACAATGCTTCTGGTGCTTGCACTGCGTTCGTCTGTCCAGGAGGATGTACAGTTAAAGTCAAATAAGAAAAAGCATGTTGTAATGGATGACATTTTCGTATATATAAGAGAACACCTGACGGAAGACATATCATTGGAGCGTCTGGAAAATGAATTTTATGTAAGCCGTTATCATATTGTAAGAGAATTTAAGAAGATGACAGGCGAAACTCCACATTCCTATATTGTAAAGAGCAGACTGGATCTGTGCAGACATTATATAGAGCAGGGCAAAAGTATCCGTGAGGTTTATGAGCTTGGAGGGTTTGGTGGATATAATCATTTTTTCAGGGCATTTAAGAAAGAGTATGGTGTTACACCAATGCAATATTACAAAAATTTAAAGATTGACAGAAATGAAAAATGAAAGAAGAGGGAACCGATGGTTTCCCGAATAATTTGTCGCAGTTTTCCACATAATAACTCCACAACTAATTTATAGCAGAAAAGAGTGAAACGAGCTCTTGGTGAAAATATGAAATTGGAGGAAAATACTGGAAAATGAAGGCAACAGGAATTGTAAGAAGAATAGATGACCTCGGACGAATTGTAATACCAAAGGAAATCCGCCGGACATTGCGGATCAGAGAGGGAGACCCTTTGGAGATCTTTACCGATCGGGAGGGAAAGATCGTATTAAAAAAATATTCGCCGATCGGAGAATTAAGCCAGTTCGCAAATGAGTATGCGGAGAGTCTTTCGCAGACCACAGGGCATCTGGTACTGGTGACGGACTGTGATCATGTCGTGGCCGCAGCCGGAAGTGGAAAGAGAGAATTTGACGGGAAGCCGATCAGCAAACAGTTGGAAGAAGTCATAAGCGAGCGTAAAAGTTATCAGGCATCTGCCGGGGACAGCGACTTCATCAAGATCACACTGGACGATCCGGGAGAATATATGCAGCAGGCAGTGAGTACAATTATCTGTGAAGGAGATGCCATCGGTGCCGTGATCCTCTATGATAAGGAAGAAAAGGAAAAAATGGGAGATACTGAGAGCAAACTGGCGAGTGCCGCGGCAGGATTTTTAGGAAAACAGATGGAGCAGTAGGGCAGAGCAACGTTTTGATGAGTGTGAAAGGGATTGAATTGAGAGGTAAGATTTTGTATAATTGAGAGGACGGTCAGATACCTTGCAGAGTAGAGCGTGTAGAGATATATGCCCTACTCTTTTTGCTCTATCGGTAAGATAAAGGGGGACGTATGAAATTTATACATATCGCAGATGTGCATTTGGGTGTCAGCCCGGATGCCGGGAAAAGCTGGAGCGAGAAACGAAAACAGGATATATGGGATTCGTTTGCACAGGTAATAGAAGAGGCAGGACGACAGAACGTAGAATTTTTATTGATATCGGGGGATCTGTTTCACAGTCAGCCGCTGAAAAAGGATATCCGGGAGATCAATTATCTTTTTGGCAAGATACCACAGACGAAGATCATCCTGATGGCGGGAAATCATGATTACCTCAGGACAAAGTCGTGCTATCTTTCGGCAGAATGGCAGGAAAATGTTTATTTTTTCCGCCAGGAAGAGGTTGGACATTTCGATTTTGACAAAGAAAATGTCAGCATTTACGGACTCAGTTACTGGCACAGGGAACTGCCGGAAGACATTTATGACGGGATCATTCCCGAAAAGAAACAGCAGATCAATATCTTGCTGGCACATGGCGGAGATGCCAGACATCTTCCGTTTTCGGCAGAAAAGGTATTGCAGAACGGATTTGATTATATCGCCGCAGGGCATATCCACAAGGGAGAACAGCTGGTGGATGACAGGGCAGTGATGGCGGGCAGTTTAGAGCCGACAGACTGCAATGATACAGGAGCGCATGGCTACTGGATGGGAGAGATCAGTAAGGAGCGGTGTCAGGTCTTCTTTTATCCGATCAAAAAGTGTGAATACTGCCATGAAACTTTTACGATGACGGCAAAGACATCCGAGCGGGAGATCATGGAATGGGCAAGGGGATTGCTTGCCGAACGCCCGGAGTATCAGTATTTCCGCCTCTTTTTACAGGGGAAAAGAGACCCGGATATGATGTATGACCTTGAAAGCTTAAGTCAGCTCGCACGGATCGTGGATGTGACAGATCAGACGCAGGCAGATCTGCAGTATGATAAATTAGAGAAAGAGTATGCAGGAACCCTATTGGAGCAGTATATTCGTACTTTGCGTAAAATGCCGGATGATCCAGTCACGAAAAAGGCACTGGAGTATGGCGTAAACGCATTGTTGGGACATCGATTATGAAAATAAAACAGGCAAATATTTTTCAATTTGGAAAATTACAGAATGAGACGATCACGTTTTCCGAAGGACTCAATGTGATCTATGGAGAAAATGAGGCGGGGAAATCGACGCTGCATGATTTTCTGATCGCAATGCTGTTTGGCATCGAAAAAGGACGTGGAAGAGCGGCGGCAGGAGATAAATATGTCCGGTATCAGCCGTGGCATGCACCATCCTATTACAGCGGCAGCCTGCGGTTTTTAGTCGGAGAGAGACCATTTTATCTGGAACGGAACTTCTACTATAAAGAAAAAAAGGAAATCTTAAAAAACGAGGCAGATCAGGAAGAACTCTCGGTCGCATATGGGGATTTAGAGATGCTGCTCGGCGGCATCCGAAAGGAAACCTTTGAAAATACCTGTGATATTCCGCAGAGCGGAGGGGCAACCGGCAAAGAACTGGCGGAGATCCTTTCGCAGTACCTTTCCGATGTCACAGAGAGTGGTGATGCGGGCATTCATGTGACGGAAGCAAAACAGCTGCTTGCAAACAAGAAAAGAGAATTAAATCAGGAAATAAAAAATCTGAGAAATCAGAAAAATCAACAGCTACATAACCTGACAGTGGAAAAAGAACTGTTGGAACGGGATTGTCGTGGATTACAGAATAATATCGAAGATGCAGAGCGGGAGATCAACCGCTTAAAGCAGATGCAGGCGGAAGAAATATCCCAGAAACGAAAAGAACAGCAGGAGAAAAAGCCAATAGAACCGATGCAGACAAGGAAAGGACGTATTTCAATCGGTGTGCTTGTGGGAGCCATCGCTGCCATTATCTTAAATGGAATTTTATATGGGATCCTGCACTATCCGGTACCGGTCGTAGTTGTGACAGAGCTGCTTTTTTCTATTGCAGGAGCGGTGGCGGCACTGATCTGGAAACAGGAAAAAGAAGAACTTCTCAGTGCGGTGCAGGAGAAAAAACTGCCTGAGGCGTTTTATGGGAATGCGGCATTGGTCCAGGCAGAACGTATGCTTAAAAACCTGCGTGATTCTCAGGCAGAGAAGGAGACCAGACGGTATCACATCACAGAGCAGATGGAGGAGATCGCTGCACCGGGGAGAGAAGAGCAGAGCATTACAGAAAAGATCCGGGCGGTGGAACTTGCTACGTCAGAGATCAGCCGATTGTCAGGAATTTTCTATGATGGGATCAGGGGTGATCTGGATGCCGCAGTTTCGGAGTGGGTTTCGACGGTTACGGATGGCAGGTATGATCACGTGAGTGTGGGCTCCGATGGAAAACTTTGTGTCCATGCGGACGGATTGGATCTGCCACCTGAGGCATTAAGCCGTGGTACATTAGAACAGCTTTACCTTGGATTACGCCTTGCTGTGGGAGATCTGGTAACAAAAG
Source organism: Roseburia sp. (assembly GCA_050874505.1). Taxonomy (GTDB): domain Bacteria; phylum Bacillota; class Clostridia; order Lachnospirales; family Lachnospiraceae; genus Roseburia. The sequence continues at coordinate 11,405 of JBNMKU010000021.1, forward strand.
AGGAAGAGATGCCGCTGTTTTTGGATGAGGCATTCTGTATGTATGATGACGAACGGTTAAAACAGACGTTAAAGCGGTTAGCGGGGAAGAAGAAACAGATTTTACTGTTTACCTGCCAGAAGAGGGAGATGGAATTTTTAGACCAGATGGGGATTGCATATCATAAAGTAGTTTTAAGATAGGTGGAGATAGATTTGGCGAAAAAGAAAAAGAAGAAAAAATATCGTGCATTCTGGATCTTCTTCCGGGTGCAGCTTATATTACTGCTCCTGCTTGTAGCGGGCGTGTGCTGGTATTTTATGGGAGGATACGCCGAGCAGATCAAATCGATGCAGCAGGAAGCACAGCAGTTTGTACGAAGCTCCAATGCAGATACGTTCCGGGCGGCGCAGACAAGTATGGTGTATGCGGCAGATGGTTCGCTGATCTCAACGTTAAAGGGAGAGCGAGATTCTTATTATCTGACGATCAATGAGATCCCGGCACAGGCGGTCGAGGCGATGGTCAGCACGGAGGACCGGAAATTCTACAAACACAAAGGAATTGATTATAAAGCAATCCTGCGTGCCATTAAGGTAATGATCGATGAGGGCGAAGCAACGCAGGGAGGCAGTACGATCACCATGCAGCTGGCGAGAAATGTATTCCTATCACAGGAGAAGACCTGGCAGCGAAAAGTGGAGGAAATGTTTATTGCCATGAATCTGGAAGAAAAGTATACCAAAGACCAGATCATGGAATTTTATCTGAATAATATATATTTTGGAAATGGATATTATGGGATCGAATCCGCCAGCAGGGGCTATTTTAACCGGGGGGTATCGGAACTGGAACTGCCGGAGATCGTATTTTTGTGTGCGATCCCGAACAACCCGTCGCAGTATGATCCGCTGACGAATAAGGAGAATACGATCGCGAGAAGAAACCGTATGCTCGATAATATGGAAAAAGCAGGCTGGATCACAGAAAAGGCCTGTGAAACTGCAAAAAATACGGATGTCACGTTAGAACGCCCCCAGGCACTTGCCAAGAATGATTATGTGGAGACCTATACCTATTATTGTGCAACACGCGCACTGATGGAACAGCAGGGATTTACGTTCCGCTATGATTTTTCTTCCGTGGACGATAAAGAGAAATATGAGGCTGCCTATGCAGATTTATATAATGACTGCCAGAAGGATCTGTATACCGGTGGCTACCGTATTTATACGTCGTTGGACCTTACGATGCAGGAACAGCTTCAGAGCGCGATCGATGTGACACTGGCAGGCTATACGGGTACCAACGAGGAAGGTATTTATGAACTGCAGTCTGCCGCAGCCTGCATTGACAACAGCAATGGATATGTGAAAGCGATCGTCGGTGGAAGAAGCCAGGAGGTATCCGGTTACACGTTAAACCGTGCCTACCAGAGTTACCGCCAGCCGGGAAGTGCGATCAAGCCATTGATCGTTTACACGCCGTCTTTGGAACGGGGCTATACCCCGGATAGTAAGGTGGTGGATGAGCCGATCGAGGATGGACCGAAAAATGCGGGCGGTGGTTACCGGGGCGAGATGACACTGCGGCAGGCAGCTGAGCGATCCGTAAATACGGTCGCGTGGAAATTGTATGAAGAACTGACACCAGAGGTCGGACTTTCCTATTTAACAGAGATGAATTTTGCCAAATTGGATAAAGAAGACTACCGGCCGGCGACATCACTCGGAGGATTTACTAACGGTGTCTCTGCATTAGAGATGGCATCCGGCTATGAGACGATCGAAAACGACGGAAAATACCGCGTACCGACCTGTATTGTAAAAATATCGGATGCAGACGGAAACGATGTTTATGTTGGAGAACAGGAAGAGAAGATCGTATACAAACAGAATGCGGCAAGGATGATGACAGATATCCTGACCGGAGTCCTGATCAGTGGAACCGGAAAGGGATTAGCGTTGTCTGACATGCCGTCTGCGGGAAAGACCGGAACCTCAAACGATCAGAAAGACGGTTGGTTTGTGGGCTATACAAGGTATTATACCACGAGCGTCTGGGTCGGTTACGATATGCCAAGAAAGATGGAACAGTTAATGGGTTCGACTTATCCGGGAACCATCTGGAAAACGTTTATGGAGACCATCCATGAGGGACTCGAACCGATGGACTTTTTACCATATGCCAAAGTTTCAGACCGGTTTGATACCAAAGACGAAACACAGGAAGATACCCCGGCGGATGATGGAAATACGGACAATGAAGTGGCACCGGATGCGGAAACTGCGCCCGAAGGAGAGCAGCAGGAGACACCAGATACACCGCAGGAAACTGCACCACAGCAGGAAGTGCAACAGCCGGAAAACCAGGATCCGGAAACGCCGGATGCAGGAGAAGGGCAGCAGGAGGAAGTACCAGAGGAGCCGGAACCGGAAATCCAGCAGATAGAGGGAATGTAGGTTGGTGAAAACCTATTGACGTAAACCGTCATACATGGTACAACATGTTATAAAGTATATGTATATTTTCGAGATGAAGTTTGCAGGAAAATGACATTGTCTACCGAAGGAGTAAAACTCTCAGGTGCCGGAAAGCCGGTGCAACTGTAAATGGATCGACTCTCTGGAGACGCCCGTATACCGGGGGCCGAAGGTGCAACATACGGATCGTATGAATCTCTCAGGCAACAGGACAGAGAAGAATATCTAACATTCTATTCTTAAAGTCAGTGATGCAGTCCTGCATCTTTTTCAGGAGTTTTGGAAAATTTCATATGGAAGACAAAAGAAAAAGAGAGGCAGGAGCAGTTTTATGTGGAAAACGATCAATCATTTTCTCAGTATAGTGGATAATTTTGTCTGGGGCGTGCCGCTTATGGTGCTTATCATGGCAGGTGGCATCCTGCTTACGGTAAGACTTGGGCTTCTTCAGATACGGAAGCTTCCGCTGGCACTCAAATGGATGGTAAAGAACGAAGAGGGCGGCGATGGTGAGATCTCAAGTTTTGGCGCGCTTTGCACCGCACTCAGTGCTACGATCGGTACCGGAAATATTGTCGGTGTGGCGACTGCGGTCGGAGCAGGCGGACCGGGTGCGCTCTTCTGGATGGTAGTGGCAGCATTTTTCGGAATGGCGACCAAATATTCCGAAGGTCTTCTGGCAGTCAAATACAGAGTGGTAGCGGAGGACGGACACAGTCTTGGCGGACCATTTTATTATATTGAGCAGGGCATGGGTCCGAAATGGAAATGGCTTGCGAAAATATTTGCGTTTTTTGGCGTATGTGTAGGACTTTTCGGGATCGGAACGTTCAGTCAGGTAAATGGAATTTCAAGTGCGGTCAATAATTTCTTTGATCCAAACAATGTGCACAGTGTAAAGATCCTGCCATTCCTCGGATCCTACTCCTGGTCGGTGGTCATCGCGTCACTGGTGCTTTCCTTCTGCGTAGCAGCAGTGCTCATCGGCGGCGTAAAGCGTATCGCAAGCGTAAGCCAGATCATTGTTCCGTTTATGGCAGTGATCTACGTTGTGTTCGTACTGCTGCTTGTGATCTGCAATATCACGGAAGTGCCGGCGGCGTTTGCAGTGATCGTAAAGGCAGCATTTTCACCGAAAGCAGTGACCGGTGGTGCGGTCGGAAGTATGATCGTAGCAATGCAAAAAGGTGTTGCGCGGGGAATTTTCTCAAACGAGGCGGGACTTGGAAGTGCCCCGATCGCGGCGGCAGCAGCACAGACCAGGGAACCGGTGCGTCAGGGACTGGTCAGCATGACCGGAACATTTATTGATACGATCGTGATCTGTACCCTGACAGGACTTTCCATTGTGCTTACCGGAGCGTGGCAGGTAGAAGGACTGGAAGGCGTGCAGGTTACAATCTATGCATTTCAGCATGGACTTCCGTTCCCGACCAAGGTATCCTCCTTTGTGCTGATGCTGTGCCTGGTGTTTTTCGCGTTTACTACGATCCTTGGATGGGATTACTACAGCGAACGCTGTCTCGAGTATTTGAGCGGCGGAAAGATGGGATGTGTCAAAGTATTCCGCTGGATCTACATCCTTGCTGTATTCATCGGACCGTATATGACTGTAAGCGCGGTATGGACGATCGCGGATATCTTTAACGGGCTGATGGCTCTGCCGAACATGATCGCGCTGTTTGCGTTAAGCGGTGTGGTCGTAAAAGAGACAAAGCATTTCTTTGTGCGCCACAAGAACGGAGAAATCGAAGATTAAGAAATATGTTAGCGGTAGATCCGTCTGTGGATAGGAACCTGCGCTTGACAGATAAAATTGGAAACGTTATCATAAACATAAATTACGAAATGTGAAATGGTATGGAGGGAAAGATGAAGAAATACGCATTTGGAGTGGACATGGGGGGAACAACCTGTAAAATTGGATTTTTTGAGACAAACGGTACGTTATTAGACAAATGGGAGATCAAAACGAACCGTGAGAACAACGGAGCATCCGTACTGGCAGATGTGGCACATGCCATAGAGGGTAAACTGGCACAGGAAGGCATTTCCAAGGATGACGTACAGGGCATCGGAATTGGAGTTCCGGGACCGGTTAAGAAAGAGAGCATCGTAAACCGTTGTGTCAATATCGGATGGGGTGTTGTCAATGTAGCAGAAGAGATGAAAAACCTGACCGGACTCGACATCAAGGTAGGAAACGATGCCAATGTTGCAGCACTTGGTGAAATGTGGCAGGGTGGTGCCAAAGGAAGCAAAGATGTTGTTTTAGTAACACTTGGAACCGGGGTTGGCGGTGGTGTGATCGTCAATGGAAAAGTTGTATCCGGCTTTAACGGAGCAGGTGGAGAGATCGGACATATCACAGTCAACCATGACGAGGCCGAGCAGTGTACCTGTGGACAGTATGGCTGTCTGGAGCAGTATACATCAGCAACCGGTATCGTTCGCATGGCAAAGAGAAAACTTGCCAAATGTTCGGATGAGACAAACTTACGCAACTATGCGGAACTGACCGCAAAGGATGTGTTTGATGAGGCAAAGGCAGGAGATGCCGTAGCGAGTGTGATCGTGGATGAGGTGTGTGAGATTCTTGGAGCTACACTTTCCAATATCGCATGTGTGGTAAATCCGGAGATCATTGTAATCGGCGGCGGCGTATCGAAAGCAGGACCGATCCTGATCGATACCATTCAAAAACATTACAGAGCGACTTCATTCCACGCATGCAAGGATGCCAAATTTGCAGTGGCAGATCTGGGAAATGATGCAGGAATGTATGGATGTGTGCAGATGTTACTGGAGGAGTAGGAGTTCCTACTCCTCTTCTTTCTGTATTGGATAGAAGGTTCGCGGATCATATAGCTAATACATATAATACACAGTATTCCTATTGACAAACTAGGAGATAGAAAATATAATAGGGCAATAGAAAAACAGAACTAAAGGAGACAACAGATGAAAAAAATTTCTATCCCAAAAACATTACTTGCAGTATTGCTGACCGGAGTATTTGTAACCGGATGTGGTCAGAACGCAAAAGATACCGGAGCAGATGCGGCAAAACAGGATATTGTGCAGGAAACAGAGAGCACAGAACAGATCGAAGTGACAGGAGAGCAGGAAAGTACGGAGACAGCTACAGAGGGCGTTACCTTTACCGATGCTCTGGGACGGGAAGTAACGGTAAATGAACCAAAGCGTGTCGCAACACTGATCGGAAGCTTTACGGATGTCTGGCAGTTAGCCGGAGGCGAGGTTGTTGCAGCAGCAAATGATTCCTGGGAAAGTCTTGGACTGGATCTTGGGGATGATGTCGTGAACCTGGGAAGTATTTTAGAACCGGATGTAGAACAGCTGATCGCAGCCAACCCGGATTTTGTAATCGCAAGCTCCAATACCGATGGAGATGTAGCACTGGAGTCCGTGCTTACAGATGCGGGCATTACCGTGGCATATTTTGATGTGTCTGATTTCGAATCCTATCTGCAGATGTTAGAGATCTGCACAAAGATCACAGGCAGAGCAGATTTATACGAGCAGAACGGACTGGCAGTTAAAGAGCAGATCGAACAGGTCAAGAAACGTGTTGATGGAAGCAATCCGACCGTTTTGTTCCTACGCGCCTCTTCCCAGAATGTAAAAGCAAAAGGCAGTGAGGGAAATGTCGGCGGAGAGATGCTGCGTGATCTGGGATGTACCAACATTGCAGACAGTGATGAGGGACTTTTAGATGACCTTAGCATGGAGGCGATCATTGCAGCAGACCCAGATTATATTTTTGTTACCATTCAGGGAACAGACACCGATGCAGCAAAGAAAAATGTAGAGGAGCAGCTCGTTTCTAATCCGGCATGGGCATCCTTGACCGCGATCCAGAACGGAAATTATTACTGGCTGGACAAACGCCTTTTCAATTTGAAACCAAACGCAAAATGGGGCGAGGCATATGAACAGCTTGCAGACATCCTGTATCCACAGGCAGACTAGCAACCGGGAAACAGGAGGGGCAGATGGCGTATTTTCCGTTTTTTATTGACGTAGAACAGAAAAAAGGACTGATCGTGGGTGGCGGCAGGATCGCAGCACATAAGATCGAAAAATTAAAACCATTTGGAGCAGATCTTGTCGTGATCGCACCTAAGATCCTGCCGCAGCTCAAAGAAGATGCCACGTTGACCTGCGTGGAACGGGAATTTCACGAGGACGATATCAGGGACTGTTGTTTTGTCATAGCGGCATCGGATGATCGGGAGTTAAATCACAGGATCAGCCGTCTGTGTCAGGAACAGAACATCCTGGTCAATGTGGTGGACGACAAAGAGGTATGTGGTTTTCTTTTTCCGGCACTTGTGAAAGAGGGAAGCCTTACCGTGGGCATATCGACAGCAGGGGCAAGCCCTAAAATAGCGGCGACCCTGCGAAGCCAGATGGCAGCAGAATTGCCGAACCGCATTGAAGAAATCCTGGATGATCTAAACTGCCTAAGAGACGTCGCCAAGGCACAGATCCTGGATGCAGGCGACCGTGCCGCTTTTTTAAAAGATGCGGCAGTTTTTTGCATGGCAGAAAACCGTGTCCTTGCCAGTGGGGAGAAGCAGACGTGGGTGGCTTCCTATGCAAAGGGAGAGCGGCTCTTATCGGAGCAGGGAAAACGTGTGGGAAGCGTGATCCTAGTTGGTGCCGGGTGTGGTTCGTATGACCTCATTACGTTAAGAGGACTTCGTGCCATCCGGGAAAGTGAAGTGCTCATCTATGACGACCTCATCGATGAACGGCTGTTAGACCACGCATCGGAAAGCTGCGAAAAGATTTATGTTGGCAAACGGATGGGGGCGCACAGAAAAAAGCAGGAAGAGATCAACGCCCTTCTGGTCCAGAAGGCAAAAGAGGGAAAACGGGTGGTCCGATTAAAAGGCGGAGATCCGTTTGTGTTTGGGCGTGGACCGGAAGAGATAAAAGCCTTAAAAGAAGAAGGGATTTCCGTGACGGAAATCCCGGGCATTACCTCTGCGATCGCAGTTCCGGCGGCAGCGGGGATCCCGGTAACCAGCCGGGGCACGGGGCGCAGTTTCCATGTGATGACCGGGCATACGTCAGACGGGAAAGATGCACTGCCGGAAGAACTCGGACAGATGGCAGGACTTAGTGGCACGCTGGTGATTCTGATGGGCTTTCATCATTTAGAGCAGATCACGAAACGTCTGCTTGCCGGTGGAAAAGCGAAAGAGACACCTGTGGCAGTCGTACATGGAAACTTTGATGGAACCGCCGATGCAGTGCGGGGCACGTTAGAGAATATCGTAGAAAGAGTAAAGCAGTCGAAGTTACAGACGCCGGCAGTCATCGTGGTCGGGTCGACGGTAAATGATTAGAGAAAAGGAGAGTACTACTCGAAAAAGTAGTACTCTCCTTCTTTGTCTGTAAAGTGTTTGATCCTGGTATCAAAGACATCCTCTAAAATATGGGAGGCTAAACATTCCTCCGGTGTGCCGCAGGCAACGATCGACCGGTCTTTCATGACCACCAGACGGTCGGCAAGGCGGATCGCCTGACTCAGGTCATGCAGGACAACGATAATGGTCTTTCCCTGCTCTTTTAACTGCTTTATCATGGAAAGAAAATCCCGCTGTCCCGGCAGATCAAGGTAAGTGGTAGGCTCGTCAAGGACAATGTAGTCGCAGTCCTGTGCCAGCACCATGGCAAAAAAGACACGCTGCCTGATACCGCCGGAGAGCGTATCAACGTAACAGTCGGCATACTCTGTTGTATGGGTAAATTCCATCGAACGTTTTACGATCTCGATATCTTCTCTGGACTTTTTGCGGGAAAAACCGAGATGTGGGAAACGTCCGTGTTCCACCAGCGTTTTTGCCGGCAGGGCAGGGATGATCGTGCGCACCTGCGGGAGAAAAGATAACTGTCTTGCACGTTCCTTTGGAGGAAGCGATAAAAACTTCGTCCCGTTTAGCAGGATCTCCCCGGAGGTAACATTTGACATGCCATTTAAACATTGCAGCAGCGTGGTCTTGCCGCAGCCGTTTGGTCCGATCAGCGCAGTGATCTGACCCTCCGGGAAAGACAGGCTGATATCATTTAAAATCGGATCATGCCCGCAGGAGGCACACACATGCGAAAACTCAAGCATGGACTCTTCGTCCTCCTTTCTTTTTCAGTAACAGATACAGGAAGAACGGACCGCCGATAAACGACATGATGATCCCGGCGGGCAGTTCAAACGGAGAGGCAATGACTCTTCCGAGAAGGTCACAGAGAATGACAAAACAGCCTCCCAGCAGTGCAGAACAGGGGAGCAGATACCTGGCATCATTTCCAAACAACTGTCTGCAGATATGTGGAACGATCAGACCGATAAAACTCAAAAGACCTGCGTAGCTGACCACACATCCGGCAAGCACACTGGCTAACACCAGTAATAAAAAACGGGTCAGCGGAACACGAAGTCCCAGGGAATGTGCAATGTCATCGCCCAGTGAAAGCAGGTTCAGAGGCTTTGCAAAAAACAGCGATAAGAGAAATGCTGCCAGAATACAGATGCAGGGCAGTGTGATCCGCTGTAAGGTCAGACCGGAGAGCGTTCCAATTAAAAAGGAAGTCAGATTTACGGTAATATCGGTATCAAGCAGTTTGATCGTATTGATGCCCGCGTTTAAAAAGCTGGACACGGTGATGCCGGCGAGGATGATCGTTGTCCTCGAACTGTCGGAAGCAGCGGCAAGCAAAAAGATGGCAACAGTCGTAGCCAGTGCACCAAGGAAAGCAAAGACCGGAATATAAAAAGAATTTGCCGGGAAAAAGACCATTGCAAGCATAACCGCAAACCCGGAGCCGGAATTGACACCGATGGTATTGGGGCTGGCAAGAGAGTTATTCATCACGCTCTGTAAGATCACACCGGCGCAGGCAAGCCCGATGCCGGCAAACAGTCCACCGAGCACCCTTGGGATGCGGACGGTTGTGATCAGGATATACGCGGTGGAAGAGCGGTCAGCACCACGAAGGACTGCCAGGATATCCGACAGGGACAGGCTGACACTTCCAAAAAGAATACCGCAAAGAGCGGCAAGGATTAAAATAATAAATAAGAACAAAATCACAAATGCTGGATGTTTTTTCATAAGTTCCTCACGACTGATCTGATAGTTAAAATTGTTACGTCTGATAGTATCATAGCCGGGCAGAAATCGCAAATTGAAAATTTGCAAAAAACTGGTTGACAAATAAAGGAAAAAATAATAAAATCTAATTCATATTAAACAGATAGGAATAATAAAGAATGAAAAGAGGTGGTGCAGGGTGAAGTTTAATACATCCTTACTGCACGGGGGAACTGGCAAGGGTTTTGGCGGAGACAGCCACACAGGAGCGACACTTCCTCCTATCTATTACTCAAGCGCATTTGAACAGGAATCAGCCGAGCGTTTAGAGCAGATCTTTCACAATAAGGCACCGGGATTTTCCTATACGAGGATCAACAATCCTACCATCGAGGCATTCGAAAAACGGATGACCGTACTGGAAGGCGGTGTGGCAAGCGTGGCATGTGCCTCCGGAATGGCAGCACTGTTTAACGTATTTGCAGGATTGTTACAGAGTGGAGACGAGATCGTAGCAAGTGCCAGTTTATACGGCGGAAGCATCGACCTGTTCCGGGATCTGGAAGCATTTGGGATCACGACCCATTATGTGGAGAACAACCAGCTGCAGGAATTTATCGGAGCGACCAATGAACATACGAGGATCTACTTCGCAGAGACGATCGGCAATCCGGGACTGGATGTGACGGATATCAAAGCTCTGGCAGATACCGCACATGAGCAGGGCATTCCGCTTGTGATCGACAATACAGCGGCAACCGCATTTTTGGTAAAACCACTTTCCCATGGAGCAGATATCGTGGTAAATTCCACCTCCAAGTACATCAATGGAAGCAGTAATTCCATCAGCGGAGTGATCACAGACAGTGGAAAGTTCAAGTGGGATGTGACACGTTACCCGGGCATGAAAGAATATGCGAAGTTCGGACCGTTTGCATTCACCGCAAAGTTAAGAAACAGCCTCTTTCGAAATACCGGAGCCTGTTTATCTCCACAGAATGCTTTTTACAATATCATTGGCATGGAGACACTTGGTCTTAGAATGGAGCGTGCCTGTAGCAATGCGCAGAAGCTTGCAGAGTACATAGCAGCCACCTATCCGCAGATCAAGGTAAATTATCCGGGATTATCCGACAGTCCATGGAATGGGATTGCAAGAAAGCAGTTTAACGGATATTATGGAGGTATCTTAACGCTTCGGATGGGAAGCAATGAAAAAGCATTTGGACTGATCAATGCGTTAAAACTTCCATTAAAAGTTTCCAACATCGGAGATACCAAAACACTTGTGATACATCCGGAATCGACCATCAGTGCACACAGCACAGAAGATCAGAAAAAGGCAGCGGGCGTCTTTACTGATCTTGTCAGGGTCAGTGTCGGAATTGAGGATATCGAAGATCTGATCAGCGATTTTGAAGAAGCGATCTTAAGTCAGGAAGCGTAGGGCAGACAAAAAACAGGAGGAATTGAGTGTATGGCACAGGTTGATTATGCAGCATTAAAAAAAGGCGGCTTTATGAGACAGAAGCAGAAAGGATATTTCTCACTCCGTATTCAGGTAGTAGGCGGTAACCTGACGGCAGAGAATATCAAAGCAGTATCCGAAGTCGCAGAGCAGTACGGAAAGGGATATGTCCATATGACATCCAGACAGGGCATTGAGATCCCGTTTATCCGCTTTGAAGATATCGAGGAAGTCAAGGCAAAACTTGCCGCAGGTGGAGTCAAACCGGGCGTGTGCGGACCGAGGGTGAGAACCGTGACCGCATGTCAGGGATCAGAGATCTGTCCGAGTGGATGTATCGATACTTATACCCTGGCACAGGAACTTGATGAGCATTACTTTGGACGGGAACTGCCGCACAAATTCAAGTTTGGTGTGACCGGATGCCAGAATAACTGCTTAAAGGCAGAGGAAAATGATATCGGTATCAAGGGCGGCATGGAAGTGACCTGGGTACAGGATAAATGTATCAACTGCGGTGTCTGCGAAAAGGCATGCCGCGAAGGTGCGATCAAATGTACCGGAACCGAAGTGACACTGGATGCAGATAAATGTACCTATTGCGGACGCTGCGTAAAATCCTGTCCGACCGATGCGTGGGAAGGAAACAGCGGATATCTGGTAAGTTTCGGAGGACTGTTTGGAAACAAGATCTATAAAGGAGAGCAGTTACTTCCGATCATTCATGACAAGGAAACTTTATTCCGCGTAACGGATGCAGCCATTGACTATTTTGAAGAAAACGCAAATGCAGGGGAGCGTTTCCGTCTGACCTTACAGAGACTTGGAGAAGACGCATTCCGTGAAAAGATAAAAGCAGCATATGAGGGAAAATAAAAACCAGGGAAAAAAGGAGGAACAGGATGGAACTTGCAGGAATCCAGATCGATGAAACCGTAGACATTACAGATAAAGTGTGCCCGTTGACTTTTGTAAAGGTAAAGGTAACCTTAGACGAGTTAGACGATGGCGAAGTTTTGGCAGTCCGTTTAAACGACGGAGAGCCGGTACAGAATGTTCCAAGAAGTGTAAAAGAAGAGGGACATCAGATCTTAAAATTACTGGACAATGAAGATGGCACTTACGAACTGATCATTAAAAAAGTGGGGGACTAAGGATGGCAGCAAGAATAGGAAAAGCAGATTTTGAAGAAAAAGTATTAAAGAGCAGTCTGCCGGTACTGGTTGATTTCTATTCCGACAGCTGTATCCCATGCAAACAGATATCACCGATCCTGGGAGACATCGAGGACGAACGCGAGGGAAGCCTTCAGGTATATAAGGTCAATGTCAATTATGACATGGATCTTGCCGGAGAATATGGAGTGATGGGTGTACCGGCATTACGGTTGTTTGTGAATGGCGAGGTAGCCGGAGCACAGACCGGAGTGTTAAAAAAAGAAGAGTTAAACCAGTGGCTGGATGAAACACTGTAATCAAAAACAGAGCAGGAAAAGGAGAAAAAGATGGAGATTATTGTAGCAGGAAACAAAAAAGAAGTAGCAGATGGATTAAAACTGACCGAGTTATTTACGTTAGAAAACGTAGAGACTCCGGAATACGTTACTGTTTCACTGAACGAGGAATTTGTACCAAGTGATAAAGTGGCAGAGACCGTTTTAAAAGACGGAGACAACGTAGAGTTCTTGTATTTCATGGGAGGAGGCAGCTATGGCATTAACAGATGAGCAGATTGAACGCTATTCCAGACACATTATCTTAAAGGAAGTTGGCGCGAAAGGTCAGAAAAAATTATTGAACGCAAAAGTGCTGATCATCGGAGCAGGTGGACTTGGAGCTCCGGCAGCAATGTATCTTGGTGCAGCAGGAGTCGGCACCATCGGTATCGTAGATGCAGATGAGGTCGATCTGTCCAACTTACAGAGACAGATCATCCATGGCACCGCAGATGTGGGCAAGGCAAAAGTAAAATCTGCCCAGGAGACCATCAATGCGATGAACCCGGACGTTACGGTAAAAACCTACCGTCAGTTTGTGACCAGTGAAAATATCATGGATCTGATCGCAGACTATGACTTTATCATTGACGGAACCGATAACTTCCCGGCAAAATTTCTGATCAATGATGCCTGTGTTATGGCAAAGAAACCATTCAGCCATGCAGGGATCATCCGTTTTAAGGGACAGCTGATGACGTATGTTCCGGGAGAAGGACCATGTTACCGCTGTGTATTTAAAAATCCACCACCAAAGGATGCAGTTCCGACCTGTAAACAGGCAGGTGTCATCGGAGCAATGGGCGGTGTGATCGGAAGCCTTCAGGCAATGGAAGCGATCAAATATATCTTAGGCGTTGGCAAACTGCTGACCGGCTATCTTCTGACATATGATGCAATCAATCAGGAGTTCCACAAAGTAAAACTGCCAAGCCACACAGAGGATTGCGCGGTATGTGGTACCCATCCGACCATCACGGAACTGATCGATTATGAACAGGCGGTCTGCACAGACGGCATCTAAGGAGGCAGCCATGCTTATTTTAAAACAGGAAGATTATCAGAAAATATTAGAGCATGCCAAAACGGGACTCCCGAATGAGGCATGTGGACTGTTAGGCGGCTATACAAAAGAGGATGGCAGCCAGGTCATCACAGACGTTTATCTGCTGCGCAACGTGGACGAGAGCAGGGAGCACTTTTCCATGGATCCGAAGGAACAGTTCGCGGCAGTCAAAGATATCCGCAGCAAGGGACGGGAACTGCTTGGAAACTTCCATTCCCATCCAGAATCACCATCCCGGCCATCCGAAGAGGATATCCGTCTTGCCTATGATTCCAAGATCCATTACCTGATTCTGTCACTGATGGAGGAGGGCAATCCGGTCTTAAATTCTTTCCACATCGAAAAAGGTGCGGTAACCAAGGAAACTCTGGAAATTCAATAAAGATAAATGCGAAAAGGAGCTGCATGCAGCCGGAAACGACCGGTTTGCATGACAGCTCTTTTTTGTTACCCATAAAAAACTTTGATAATCAAAATAAAATGGTTGACAAAATATGGAAGGTATCATATACTTTGAAAAGCAAATAATTTGATAATCAAAATATTTGAGAGGCAAATAATAAACAAGGGAAAAGGAAGGTAATTACTTATGTTAGAAAAAATGAAACCAATGATCGCAGAGCAGTTAAATGTGGATGAGAGCGAGATCAAGGCAGAGTCCAATTTCAAAGAGGATTTAGGAGCAGACTCCTTAGATTTATTTGAACTGGTCATGGCACTGGAGGAAGAGTTTGGCGTGGAGATCCCATCCGAAGATCTGGAGAAGATCGCAACGGTCGCTGACGTAATGGATTATCTGAAGAGCAAAGGTGTGGAAGCATAATGCAGACAAGAATCAGCAAATTACTGAAAACAGAATATCCCATTTTGCAGGGAGGCATGGCGTGGGTTGCAGAGTATCATCTGGCAGCCGCCGTATCCAACGCAGGGGGACTTGGTATCATCGGTGCAGCAAGTGCACCGCCTGAAGTCGTAAGAGAGCAGATCAGAAAGACAAAAGAGCTGACAAAAAAACCGTTTGGAGTCAATGTCATGCTGCTCAATCCAAATGCGCCGGAGGTTGCACAGGTCGTGATCGAAGAAGGGGTAAAGGTCGTCACGACAGGAGCCGGCAATCCGGGAAAATTTATGAAAGCCTGGAAAGAGGCTGGCGTGGTTGTCATTCCGGTTGTTGCAAGTGTGGCAATGGCAAAAATGATGGAGCGCGGCGGAGCCGATGCCGTCATTGCAGAGGGAATGGAGTCCGGTGGACACATTGGTTCCCAGACCACGATGACACTGGTACCGCAGGTTGCTGATGCCGTTTCCATTCCGGTGATCGCAGCAGGAGGGATCGCTGATGGCAGAGGGATCGCGGCATCGTTTCTGCTAGGTGCAGAGGGGGTGCAGATGGGAACCCGTTTCCTTGTGGCAAAAGAGAGTATCGTACATCCGAATTATAAAGAGCGCGTCATCAAGGCAAGGGATATCGACTCCGAGGTAACCGGCATGAGCACCGGACATCCGATCCGGGTACTTAGAAATGCCATGAGCCGGGAATATCTGAAAATGGAGCAGGAAGGTGCCTCTTTTGAAGAACTGGAACACCTCACACTCGGTTCGCTGCGGAAAGCAGTCATCGACGGAGATGTGGTAAATGGAAGCCTGATGGCGGGACAGAGCGCAGGCATGGTAAAAAAAGAGCAGACCTGCGAAGAGATCATGCAGGAGATCGTAAAGGAAGCAGAGCAGTTGATGCAGCACTAGACATAAAAAGCTGCATGGAAATGAGGAGGACTATGGGTAAGAGAGCATTTCTGTTCCCGGGACAGGGAGCACAGTATATCGGCATGGCAAAAGAATTTTATGAGCAGATGCCGGAATGTAAACTGGTATTTGATGCAGCGCAAAAAGCATCGGGACTGGATGTTGCGGCGTTGTGCTTTGAAGGAAACGATAAGATAAATATTACCGAATACACACAGATCTGCATGCTGACCGCAGAGGCAGCGGTCTTAACGGCACTTGAGAGCAGAGGTTATCGTGCGAATGTAACCGCAGGCTTAAGCCTTGGAGAATATGGAGCACTCCTTGCGGCAAAGGTGCTGACGATGGAAGATGCGTTTGCACTGGTCAGAAAAAGAGGAATCTACATGCAGGAGGCGGTGCCGACCGGTGGTGCCATGGCAGCGGTCCTTGGACTGGATGCAGGAGCGATCGAGCAGGCATGTGAGGAAACCGAAGGGATCGTGTCCATTGCCAATTATAACTGTCCGGGACAGATCGTGATCACCGGGGAGAGCGAGGCAGTGGCAAAGGCAGGAGAGGCGTGCAGCAAGGCAGGCGCAAAGCGTGTGGTACCATTAAAGGTCAGTGGTCCTTTTCATTCAAAGATGCTTGAGGGAGCAGGCGAAAAGCTGGCAAAAGAACTGGAGCAGGTTACGGTAAGCATGCCGCAGATCCCTTATTTGTCCAATGTTACCGCAGATTATGTGACAGACAGTGAACCGGTAAAATCATTGTTAAAGCGTCAGGTTTCATCCCCGGTGCGCTGGCAGCAGAGTGTGGAAAAGATGATCGCCGATGGCGTGGAAGAGTTTGTCGAGATCGGACCGGGTAAGACCTTAAGTGGTTTTATGCGAAAGATCAACCGGGAAGTAAGCGTTTCAAATATTGACACCATGGATGATTTCAAACGTTATAGTAAGGAACATCCTTTGGCATAGCAGAACATAACAGGAGAGAGGACATATGCTGACAGGAAAAGTAGCACTGGTAACAGGGGCAGGCCGTGGGATCGGAAGTGCGATCGCAAAGACATTGGCAGCCAACGGAGCGTTTGTGATCGTAAATTATAATGGCTCAAAGGAGCGGGCAGAGACGGTTGTAAAAGAGATTAAAGAAACAGGGGCAGATGCAGTCGCGGTGCAGTGTGATGTTTCGGACTATGCCGCATGCGGCAAAATGGTAGAAGAGCTGATCACTTCCTATGGTCACATCGATATCCTGGTCAATAATGCCGGGATCACACGGGATAATCTTATCTTAAAAATGAGCGAGGAAGAGTTCGATGCGGTTTTAAATACCAATTTAAAGGGAACGTTCCACACGATCCGCCACCTCTCCCGCTATTTTGTAAAACAGAGAGCCGGGCGTATCATCAACCTGTCTTCTGTGTCAGGTGTGATGGGAAATGCCGGTCAGGCAAATTACAGCGCGAGCAAAGCAGGTGTGATCGGACTGACAAAGAGTGTCGCAAGAGAACTCGCCAGACGCGGGATCACCTGTAATGCCGTTGCGCCGGGCTATATCGAAACCGAGATGACCGCACAGATGCCTGAGGCAGCAAAAGAGGCAGTGAAACAGCAGATCCCGTTGCAGCGCACCGGAACGGTGTGGGATATCGCAGAGGTGGTCGCATTTCTGGCATCGGAAAAAGCATCTTATATTACCGGACAGGTAATTTCCGTAGATGGTGGAATGAGTATATAAAAAGAGCGTGTCGGAAGAAAGGAATAAAAAATGAACAGACGTGTTGTGGTAACAGGAATGGGTGCCATTACGCCGATCGGGCTTAGTGTAGATGAATTTTTTGCATCCGTAAAAGAGGGAAAAACAGGTTTTGCAGAGATTACGCATTTTGATGCGTCCGAATATAAATGTCATATTGCAGCAGAGGTAAAAAACTTTGATGCAAAACAGTATATGGACCCGAAGGCAGCCAAACGGATGGAGTTATTCAGCCAGTACGCGGTTGCAGCGGCAAAAGAGGCGATTGAGGACTCCGGTCTTGAGATGGAAAAAGAGGACCCTTATCAGGTGGGAACATCGATCGGATGTGGCGTCGGAAGCCTTCAGGGAATCGAAAGAGAACATAAAAGACTGATGGAGAAGGGACCGGCGAGAGTGAATCCATTGTTTGTACCGATGGTGATCTCCAATATGGCAGCCGGAAATGTTTCCATTCAGTTTGGGTTGAAGGGAAAAAGCATCAACGTGGTAACTGCCTGTGCGACCGGAACCAACAGTATTGGAGAGGCATTCCGCAGCATCCAGCATGGAGAGGCGGAGGTCATGGTGACAGGCGGAACCGAGGGAGCCATCTGTCCGATCGGCATTGCCGGATTTTCTGCGCTGACCGCACTGACCAGTGAGAGTGACTTGACAAAGTGCTCGATCCCGTTTGATAAGAACCGGAGCGGTTTTGTCATGGGAGAAGGGGCAGCCGTGGTTGTCTTAGAAGAGTTAGAGCATGCAAAAGCGCGTGGCGCGAAGATCTATGCGGAAGTCGTCGGATATGGTACTTCCTCGGATGCGTATCATATCACATCCCCGGCAGAGGATGGCGCGGGTGCAGCAAGAGCAATGACAAACGCTTTAAAGGATGCCGGTGTAAAGCCGGAAGAAGTGCCTTACATCAATGCACATGGCACCTCAACACATCACAATGACCTGTTTGAGACAAGAGCGATCAAACTGGCATTTGGGGAACATGCAAAACAGCTTAAGATCAATTCCACAAAGTCGATGATCGGACATCTGCTCGGAGCAGCAGGCGCGATCGAATTTGTGACCTGCGTAAAGGAAATGGAACAGAATTTTGTCCATGCGACCGTGGGATACACGACACCGGATGAGGAACTGGATCTGGACTACTGTAAGGAAGCGGTTATGATGGAACTTCCTTATGCACTCAGCAATTCCCTTGGATTTGGTGGCCACAATGCCAGTATTCTGGTGAAAAAATATGTAGGGTAGGGGAGAAAGATGTCCGTATATACAACAAAACAGATCATGGAGATATTGCCACACCGTCAGCCGTTCCTTTTGATTGATACGGTGGAAGAACTGGTGCCGGGAGAGCGTGCGGTGGCAAAAAAATGTGTCAGCTATAATGAGCCGTATTTCGCAGGACATTTTCCAAAGGAGCCGGTCATGCCGGGAGTGCTTTTGATCGAGGCATTAGCACAGACCGGAGCGGTGGCGATCCTTGCGATGGAAGAAAATAAAGGAAAAACCGCATATTTTGCAGGAATCCAGAATGCGAAATTCAAACAGAAAGTAGTACCCGGGGACGTTTTGATCTTAGAAACGGAAATTATCCGTCAGAAGGGACCGATCGGGGCAGGAAGTGCGGTTGCAAAGGTAGAGGGAAAAATCGTCTGCAAGGCAGAG
Organism: Roseburia sp.; assembly: GCA_050874505.1. Lineage (GTDB taxonomy): Bacteria > Bacillota > Clostridia > Lachnospirales > Lachnospiraceae > Roseburia. Next base: position 30,171 of record JBNMKU010000021.1, read on the forward strand.
CTCACCTTTGCGATCGGCTAGGCATTCGATGCAGTTTGCACCAGAAAGGATAGACAAGGTAGAGATGGCAGGATTTTTAAAGAATGGAATAGGATGGAAAAAGAAAGCAGATAAGACAGAAGAGATCAAAAAAGAAGAGAGTAAAAAAGAGACCGAGAAAGACACGATCGTCTGCCCGGCATGTGGAAGGGAAATTGACCGGAAAGAGACCGAAAAAAATAAATATGTCTGCTATGAATGTGGAAGCTATTTCAGGGTCCGCACAAAAAACCGTATCCGTATGGTAGCGGACAAAGACAGCTTTGAGCCGTGGTTTGAGGAGCTGGAATCAAAAAATCCACTGGATTTTCCAGGGTATGAAGAAAAGATCGCGCAGGCAAAAGAAAAGACCGGACTGCATGAAGCAGTTACCGTAGGACGCGCGAAGATCTATGGAGAAGATGCTGTGATCGGGGTATGTGATGCGCGTTTTTTAATGAGCAGCATGGGTCATGTGGTCGGCGAAAAGATCGCACTTGCGGTGGAACGTGCGACCGAGGAAAAACTGCCGGTCATCCTGTTTTGCTGTTCCGGTGGAGCAAGAATGCAGGAGGGGATCATTTCCCTGATGCAGATGGCAAAAACGTCTGCGGCATTAAAACGTCATTCTGAGGAAGGCCTTTTGTATGTGCCGGTCTTAACCGACCCGACGACCGGTGGTGTGACAGCCAGCTTTGCCATGTTGGGCGATATCATCCTGGCAGAGCCGGGAGCACTGATCGGATTTGCAGGACCGCGTGTCATTGAACAGACCATCGGGGAAAAACTGCCGGAGGGATTTCAGCGGGCAGAGTTTCAGTTAGAGCATGGTTTTGTGGATGCCGTGGTGGAACGAAAAGATTTAAAAAAGACGTTGTACCAGATCTTAAAACTGCATCATAAAAATAAGGGCTACGCCAATTTCAATGCACTCCGTGAGGACGACTGCTATGAGCCGACCGAGCTGATGCGGGAGCGTGCATCCAAAGTACGTCCGTTAAGTGCCTGGGAGAAAGTAAAAGCAGCCAGACAGGTCGACAGGCTTGCCTCGGTTGACTATATGGATGCGATCTTTGATGATTTTATGGAACTGCATGGAGA
>JBNMKU010000022.1:0-28705 GCA_050874505.1 Roseburia sp.
ACCTGAGATGCTGCACATGGCTCACCGATCTTTTCCATGGTATCTTTAAATGCCTGACGATCCTCTGCCTTAAAGATCGTCTCTGCGGTTGTACCGATGAGTTTTACATTGTATTTTTCAAGGATTCCTTTTTCTTCTAATTCCATACCCAGATTCAGACCAGCCTGTCCACCTAAGGTTGGCAGTACACTGTCCGGCTTTTCTTTTGCAATAATCTGCTCTAAGACAGGTACAGTAAGCGGCTCAATGTAAACCTGATCTGCAATATCTTTATCTGTCATAATGGTTGCCGGGTTTGAATTTACTAAAACAACCTCTACACCTTCTTCTTTTAAAGAACGGCATGCCTGTGTTCCAGCATAATCAAACTCTGCTGCCTGTCCAATAACAATCGGGCCGGAACCAATAACTAATACTTTTTTGATATCGTGATTTCTTGGCATTTCTATCCTCCTAAATTATCCTACAATCTCTTCGTGTTTCTCTGCTTAGTTCTCTGACATCATATCGATGAAACGGTCGAACAAGTAAGCAGAATCCTGTGGTCCCGGGCATGCTTCCGGATGGAACTGTACGGTAAAGATATTTTTTCCAATATATTCAAGTCCCTCATTGGTACCATCATTTACATTCACAAATGCAGGTTTTGCAATCTTCGGGTCTAAAGTTTCAGTATCTACCACATAACCGTGGTTCTGGGAAGAAATGTAAACACGATTTGTTTTTAAGTCTTTTACCGGATGATTTCCTCCGCGGTGTCCATATTTCATCTTATGGGTATCTGCTCCGGTTGCTAATGCCATGAGCTGATGTCCCAGGCAAATGGCAAAGATCGGTGTATCGGAATCGTATAATTTCTTTATCTCTACAATAATTTCTTTACATTCTTTTGGATCTCCCGGTCCGTTACTTAACATAATGCCGTCCGGGTTGGTTGAAAGGATTTCTTCTGCTGTGGTATGTGCCGGATAAATGGTCACTTCGCAGCCTCGTTTATTTAAAGACTGGGCAATATTGTTTTTCGCACCCAGGTCAAGAAGTGCTACCTTCTTTCCTGTGCCATGTAATACTCGTTTTTCACTACAGGTTACTTTGTCTACTACATTTCCTGTCGTGTATGCTTTTAATCTGGGAATAATTTCTTCTATATTATAGTTTTCATCGGTAGTGATCATGCCGTTCATGGTTCCCTTCTCACGAAGGATCTTGGTCAGTGCACGGGTGTCAATCCCTGCGATTCCCGGGATATCATATTTCGTCAGGAAATCCTGTATGGTTCCCTCTTCCCTGAAGTTACTCGGCATTCTTGAGAGTTCTCTCACGATATATCCGTCCGGCCAAGGTCTTCCTGATTCCATATCCGGTGTAATCCCATAATTTCCGATCAGCGGATAGGTCATCACGACTGCCTGTCCCGCATAAGAAGGATCGGTCAGAACCTCCAGATAACCAGTCATGGATGTGTTGAACACGATTTCACTGATTACTTCCTTTGTGGAACCAATACTTGTTCCAGTAAATACATTCCCATCTTCGAGTATTAAATGAGCTTTCATTCGTTTCCCTGTCCTTTCATTTTTTTTCCAAAAAAAAAAACGTCGCCGTTTTTTCCTGATTTCCATATAGAGACAGCAGGCATAGCAAGTTCATCTATCCCCTGTTTCCTGCGTGATTTCTAAATTGTAAAAAGTGTATCATATCAGCAGGTATTTTGCAACCTTTTTGCCAAAACAAATCCTGTATAATTTTTATACGTTTCTGTATAAAAATTATACAGGATAGCCAAAGCATTTCTTTTCGTTTTTCTAGATTCCATTTTCTTCCATCGTCTGGTCGTAATCCTGCATGGTATATGGCTTTTCTGCCGCAAGATGATAGATCGTCACACCGGAGATCACGAAAAAAGCGACTGCAAGGATCACCGCGGTCACGGTAAGGACTGCTTTTGCGCTTACCCGCCTCTTTTCGTAGACCACACCGCCTGCTGCGCGCATCCCCTCCTGTGGCGGCACATCCGTACTACGGTACAGTCTGCTTTCCAGGCGCACACTGCCTGCCGGAGCTGTCTCTGTCAGTGCAATGGCAAATCCTCTTTTATAGAAGTACGATGCCCTTGTTACCGGTGTCACCTCGATCGTCACCCGCTGTAACTGAAGGACTGCGATCGCATAGTCACGCATGGCATTTAAAAGCTGAAGTCCTGTGCCTCTCCTTTCCATTTCCGGTGCTACATATAAAACCGTGATCTCGCCATCCGTCTGCATCCCAGCTATTGCTGCCATACTGCCATTTTCAAATGCGCCCCACAACAGCAGTCCGTCTGCACCCAGTGCTTCCTTCATCTGCTGTGGCATTTCCTGTTCCAGAAACGGGGCTACACCCTGTCTGTCTATCATTTGGATCTCTGTCATTTCTCTACGCTTCCTTTCTGCTGTTCTATTTTAACACAATTTCGTAAATGCCAGTACCAGGAAAAGTACTCCCCCAAGCCACGATAAATCCCATTCCTTTCTCGCCGCCAGTCTCATCCCCAGTCTGCTCCCCGCCTTTACCGCCAGAAAGCCGACCACAAAGTTCAGTCCCACCGTAAGCAGGATGTTCAGTTCCAAAAATCCTGCGGACATTCCGCCAAACAATCCATCCAGCGACATTGCCAGTGCAAAAAACACTGCCTCGGACACCGACATGACCGATGATCTGTCTTTATCTGCCACGACCGGGTCATTATAGATGCTTAAGATGAAATTCAGCTGGGAAAATGTGATCTTTACACATTTACATAAAAATTTATTTTTTCTGATATATACCTTTATCGTATATTCTGATAATTTGTACAGCCCGATCAGCAGAAATCCAAGAAAACATAAAAAAGTCCTGTCACGTTCCCTTACGATCTCCCCCAGGCATCCTCCTGCAAGCAGAGAAAGGAGCAGCACGCCGCTGCATATCCCACTGATAGTACCTGCCGCCTCATTTTTTATCCGGATCTTTTCGGTTCCACATGCCATACAGGCAAGGAACACATCTATGGAAAGTGCGATCACGAGAAGAACTGTCTGCACGATACTTCCCCCAAAAATCTTCTCTTTCCTTATATCATATTCAGATCCCGTTTCTTTGTCTCTTTGCTCTATTGTAGCAGACTTTCTGTCTCTTTGAAATGCCTTTGGCGTTTTTTGTGCGGACAGGAGCTGTCATTTTTAGAAATATTTTGCTGTATTATTTTGACTTGGGGATTTTCCTCGAAATCATAATGAGATTTATTTTTCAGGAAAGTGTTATATAAAACTTGTCGGATTCAAAATGATACACATAAACATTTCTAAAAACGAAAATCCCTTTCCTCGCATTATAAAAAAAGGTCCGATGGCGTTTGCCATCAGACCTTTTCCTGTTATGCCTCAAACAGATAATCGATCAGTTTATGTCCCTCTGATACAAAGTTGTCTGTCTGTTCTGCCTCTCTCTCATTATAATGCCAGCTCTCTGCGCGCTCTTTTGTGCTGTCATAGAGCAGATACGGTACATTGTCTGCCGTATGGGTACGCAGTGAGATTGGGGTCGGATGATCCGGTAAAATAACCATACGGAACTCCTCGCCTGCTGCTTTTAAGCCCTCTACGATCGGTTTTATGATGCGGCTGTCAAGATTCTCGATCGCTTTTACCTTTTTCTCCACACTGCCCTGATGTCCCATCTCATCCGGTCCTTCAAGATGGACATAAACAAAATCGTAGCCGTCTTTGGTCAGTACGTCGATCGCTGCCTGTGCTTTGCCCTCATAGTTGGTGTCCAGACCGCCGTTTGCACCGTCTACGGTGATGACTTTCATGGATGTTCCAACTGCGATTCCCTTTAACAGATCTACGGCAGAGATCATCGCACCATTCTTGTGGGAACGCTCGGTAAACGGATACAGCGCCGGTTTGGTTCCCGCTCCCCAGAACCAGCAGGAGTTTGCCGGATTTAAGCCTTTTTTCTTACGCTCGATGTTGATCGGATGATTGACCAGAATATCATAGCTTTTCTTCATCATCGTGCGGAGTGCTTCATTCTGCGGAAGCTTATCCCCGATTTTCTGTCCGAGCACATCATGCGGCTGTACCAGATCGAGCACCTCTCCATTTTCCCATATCAGGCAGTGTCTGTAACTCGTTCCTACATAGAAATGGAAAATATCGGTCTCCAGCTCTTTTTTTACTGCCTCAAGTAAAACGGCACACTCCTCGGTGCTGATCTCTCCAGAACTGTGATCGATGATCGTACGATCCTCGTAACGGTCCTCTTCCTCGGAAAGTGTTACGATATTGCAGCGCAATGCGATGTCTGTATCTTTCATCGGAACACCAATCGATAACGCCTCAAGCGGAGAACGACCGGAATAAAACTCTCTCGGATTGTATCCCAGTACGGAAAGATTGGCGGTATCACTTCCCGGTTTCATGCCGTCCGGTATCGTGTGTACCATTCCGATCTCTCCCTTTGTGGCTAACTCATCCATTTTCGGTGTTCTGGCATATTCTAACGGGGTCTTGCCTCCAAGGCTCTCGATCGGGCGGTCTGCCATACCATCCCCAAGTATTACTAAATATTTCATACACTTCTCCTCCTGTGCCATCCGTATGAAGCTTTACGCCATACGGATGAAACCTTTGACAGCTTTAAATTCTTCCATCTTCTTTTCGAACTCTGCCTCTGTCATTGTCTCGGTTACAAATCCAAGTTCTCCGGTCACACCTTCTGCCTCAACATAAGAAACGGTTCCAAATACCTTTTCTACTGCTGCCTTATCGGTTCCCTCTGTTCTTACAAAGAACTGGCTGCTTGATTTTTTATAATCCACTAACTCTAATTTCTTTGAACTCCATTCTACCGGAATATTCTTGTCGAGATTTTTTGCCATCTCTACCACATCTGCGACTACAGCACTGGCTGTCGGTAATTTTCCCGCTCCACTTCCGTAGAACATGGCATCTCCTAATACATTTCCGTGTACGAAGATTGCATTGAACACATCATTGACATTGTATAACGGATGTGTCTTTGGAAGAAGATATGGTGCTACCATTGCAACGTAACCACCCTCGGTCTTTTTGCTGGATGCGAGCAGTTTAATAGCTCTTCCCATGGCTTTTGCATATTTGATGTCGGTTGCTGTGATCTTTGTAATACCCTCTGTGTGGATATCCTCAAAATCAACCTGCTGTCCGCAAACTAAAGAAGTTAAGATTGCAATCTTGCGGCAGGCATCGTAGCCCTCGATATCTGCGGTCGGATCTTTTTCTGCGTAGCCTTTTTCCTGTGCATTTTTTAAAACATCTGCAAATTCAGAGCCCTCTTCGCTCATTTTTGTCATCATATAGTTGGTCGTTCCGTTTACGATACCGGTGATCTCCTCGATCTCATCTGCGGTCAGACAGGAATTGAGCGGACGGATGATCGGGATACCGCCTCCAACGCTCGCCTCAAACATGAAATTGACATTTTTTTCTTTGGCAAGTGCGATCAACTCGGCTCCTTTGGCTGCTACCAGTGCCTTATTGGATGTGGTAACATGTTTTCCTGCCTCTAACATGGTCTTTACGAATGTGTAAGCCGGCTCTACACCTCCCATCGTCTCTACTACGATCCTGACTTCCTCATCCTCTGCGATCGTCTTGTAATCATGCACGATCTTATCCTGGATCGGTTCTCCCGGGAAATCTCTTAAATCCAGGATATATTTAACTTCGATCCCATCGCCGACCCTCTTTGCAATGCTGCTCTGATTGATCTGCAATACTTCTAACACTCCGGAACCGATGGTTCCATATCCCATAATCGCTGCTTTTATCATAATCTTCCTCCTCGTTTTATCCTATTCTCTTGCTAAGATCTTGACATAATGGATGCCTTCCTGCTCCTCGATGTGCGCTACCATCTCCGCTACATCTCCCGTCTCCGGCAATACATCTACACTGAGTGTTAAAGATGCGATCCCGTTGATTGGAATACTCTGATGGATGGTCAGGATATTGGCATGAAACTCTGCGATCGTCTTTAATACCACGGATAACAGCCCCGGCTCATCCTCTAACTGGATGACCATTGTGATGGTTTTCCCCTTTGCCGTCTCGTGAAACGGAAAAATATCATCTTTGTATTTGTAAAAAGAGCTTCTGCTGATCCCGACTTTTTCCGTCGCGTCCTGCACCGATGCGATCTTTCCTGAATCAATCAATCGTTTTGCCTCAACTACTTTTAAGAGAACCTCAGGAACTGCTTTTTCCTTTAAAACAAAATATTGACCTTTTTCTCTCATGGTTCAATCTAATCCTCTTTCTTACCCTATTTTGTCTTTCTGTTTTTTACCGGCTAACATTTGTCCTCATGAGGAAGATAATAACATAAAGAGGCTGCCGTAGCAACCTCTTTTTTAAAACTTTCTGCCTGAACCTCCATGACTCGCTCCACTGCTGCTGTGATGCGTACTGCTCTGCCCACTGCTGCTGTGACCGGAAGAGGAAGACCCTCCGCCATCATTTCTCGGGATATGTCTGTGTGTTACCGTACTGTTGATCAGTAGATCTTTTTTATCATCCAGTGTTACTTCTCCGAATTTCCGGAAATCATACTGATATTTATTGAACTTCAACCGGTAGGTTCCGATCACACCAAAATACACGCATAAGAATACGATCACTGCCAGCACGACCGCCACCAGGATCTCGCCCATGGTCAGCGAATGATATACGGAAACTTCCCCGGTCTCTGTATCGTAATTGTACTGTCCATCTGGGATCCCCTGATCATAATATTTCCCAACTCCGTTTAACATCACGTTAAAACATTCTGCGTATTTCTCCTCAGATACCTCATTGTAGGCATCATCCAGAATGGAATCGAGCCTTGAATCGGTCAGATAACGGATCGCTTTTCCGCAGGTCGACAGATAGATCTCGCGGTTGTCCATATCGATCAGCAATGCGACTCCGTCTTCTTTCTCTGTGGAATGCTCGTCAAAGAAATCATCTGCATACTCTACTGACGTCTTGCCTCCGGCATCTTCCGTTGTTACGGCGTAGATGTTCCATCCGGTCTTTTCTTTTAAGGCTGTAATCTCGTCATTGATTGCAGTTCCCTCTTCTGTCGTCAGAAGTCCTGCATCATCGTAGACATCTCCCCATACCTCTGCACTTACACTGCACTGTACCGGCAGTAATAAAAATAAGATGCCGATACACAACTGTCTTATCTTTTTTCTCATAGGAAGAACCCTCCTATCAATGCCAGGATCAGTGTCGCTAATGCGGACACCGCACTTACGAGCCCAAGCTTTTTATGGTCAACCGGAAGTTCTCCATATACTCTTCCGGTCTGCCCATTCATGGAATAATAATAGATCTTTCCATTTCTCGCCTTATAGGTAAGGGTCCACACCGGAAGGAGGACATAAGACCATTTTTCCTTTTGTGGCTGAAAAGACGAAGAATTTACCGTTACGGAATTGTAGCCGGATATTGTCTCCCGGAATAACCGCTTTGCATCTTCCTCCATTTCCTGTTTCATCTTAGGGGCAACCTGTTCTTTCTCCACGTCTCTTCTCTCGGCAAGAAAACCGGACAGATAGCCCATCTGAAATGGTTCTAACTTGGAGAAATCATATGGCATCATGCCCTGCGCCAGCTTATAGTTTGCCTTTTGCAGTGCGTTTTCCGTGAGGTTTTCGAGTTTGATCTTTCCTTCCCGCTCCACGCGGTAGTGCTTTGTCTCCGTATACTCGGTGTCGCCGGTGCGCCATACGCGGACATTGCGGCCCTCTGCCTGCATCGACCCTTTCATTTGTGTGTCATACATCCAATATGGGAAGTAGACTCCACTCATGCTCTCCACCTGTTTTTTGGAAAAGAACGCACGCGGAACGAACTTTTTCTTTCCTATGTATCCCTCGAACCCTTTTAACGCCGCCTCTTTTGTCACAGAAAACGGGATAATGCGGTCCGGCAGGTACTCTCCTGATAATCTTCCGCCGAGCACGATCGGATTGTGACAGTAATAGCAGAACGATGCCGCTGTTGTCGCATCCGTCACAATCTGTGCGCCACAACTCGGGCACTGATAGATGGCTGCTTCCTGCCCGCTTTCTGCCTGTTCTGTCTGTTCTCCCTGCTGCTCTTTCGCAGGAGTTTCCTCTGCCTGCTCTTCCTCTGTTCCCATCTGATTCATGGCATCCAGTTCTTCCTGGGTAAAAAGAGAGGTACAGTATTCACATTTATATTTTTTTGTGGATGGATCAAAGATCAGTTCTCCATCACAGTTTGGACATTTTAAACTGATAACTGCCATGATCAGTTCCTCGCTTTTCCACAGTTGCTGCAGAATTTTCCGGTATTTACCTGTCCACAGTCACAGGTCCACTCTTTCGCCGGTCTTGGTTTGCCACACTCACTGCAGAACTTGCCGGTGTTCGTATGTCCACATTCACATACCCAGCTCTCTTCCTGTACTGGTCTTGGTTTGCCACATTCGCTGCAGAATTTTCCGGTATTGGTGTGTCCACAGTCACATTTCCAACCATCTGCCGGTTCTGATGCCGGCTCGGCCGGAGCACTCTGCGGCATCTGTGTTCTTGCCACATCTGCCTCGGTCTGTAAACCGCTTAAACCCGCCATCGTCTGGTTCATGGCATTCATGCCCATGCCAACGCCCATAAAGCCTGCCATGCTTCCTGCGGAATTGCTTCCTGCATCACGGATGCCTTCTGTGATGTTTTTCACTGCCATTCCACGCATAACATTAAAGTCGCTGCCTAGCATCGCGCCTTCGTTTCGCATATTGATGAGCTTCTGTGACTCTTCATCATAGGATACGCTTGCGATTCCGACGCTTAATATCTCCATTCCGCGCAGCTTCGTCCAGTCGTCATCCAGTGTTTCTGACATGTATTTTCCAAGTTCGCGTGCCTTGGATGTCACATAGGAAATACGGGTTCCATCCGCAGACATCTGGTTGATGGAAGACTGTAATGCTTCTAAGAACTCGGACAGATACTGCTCATTGATGCTTTCAATCTCAACTCTGTCCTGATTTCTCGGCACGACCTCCGCATAGAACTGGAGCGGGTTGGTTATCTTGATGGAATAGGTTCCATGTGCCCGCAAAAACAGCTCGGCATTGTAGAAATTATCAAAATAGTTGATCGGATTTCTGGTTCCGAACTTAATGCCCTTGATCTCCTGTAAATTGATAAAATATACCTTTTGTGCGGTCGGTGTCTGACCTCCGAATTTCATTCGGGTAAACGCATCCTTAAGTGAATCTCCAAACTGTCCGTTAAATAAAGATGGCATCGATGAATTGTCAACTTTATAGTAACCCGGCTCTGCGGTATAATCCACGATCTTACCGCCATCTACTAAGAGCATGAACTGATTGTCATAAACGTGAATGAGGGAACCATTGGATACGACATCACTGCTTCCCTTTACATTTTCTCCCTTGCGGACCAGAACGCCGTTCGTAAACACCGTTCTCTCCCCCATGTCATTTGCTTCGATCGCTTCCAGCCACTGGTCTGCCAGGTTTCCGCTGACCGCCTGTCCCATTGCTTTGATAATTCCCATTTTCTCTCCTCCTGTAATTGATCGCTACCATCCTTATACGTGATGATAATCTACTTCGTAGATCTTCTGTAAATTCCACACTTTTACATTGACCGGCACTACCTCGGAACCACAGTATTCACACTTCATCTGTCCAAGTGTCCGGATCGGTGCACCGCAGTGCGGGCATACCGTGCCAACGGCATTGTCATAGGTCGTTAAGGTCTCATCCTGGATATAGACTAACTCCATATTATACTTCGTCTGCTCCTTGCGTTCCCTGCTGCCCTCACACAGACTGCCGCCACGCTCTTTATAATGAATATATTCCACTGCACTCTGAAATGTTATGATACATTTTCCATCTTTCTTCTGATAATTTGAAATCTCCGTCTGATGAATGTGGATATCCAGATATTTCTCATGGATCCCCTCTGCCCGGTTTGTCTCAATCTGATTTTCAATCTGTGCCTGCAGATCCTTTGAGGCATTTTTTAAATTCTGCGTGCTCTCCTGTGAAACTGCCTGCAGCACGGCAACCAGCATATTTTCTGCCTGATTGCGGAATTGTATCATATGAAAATCCGGGAAATCTCTCTGGATCTGAGGTTCAAAGATGCGTGTCATGGCAGACACGGACTTGGGCGTTTCCGCCAGAACATCCGCCTGTTGTTCCAGTCCATCCAGTAAGGATTTGGTTCCAAAAAGTGTCTGTGAAACCTTCTGAACCTTCGAACGGATCACAAAATATCCAAGGCAGCCCGCCAAAAGCAGGACTGCCACAAGAACAAGAAATGTTATTTGTCCACTACTCACTGTCTCCTCCCAATCCTTTCGGACATCCTAGGGAAAGCCATTTTAAGTAGCCATTGATAAAGATGTCGATCTTTCCATCTAAAACGCTGTCCACATTTCCGGTTTCTACCCCGGTCCGATGATCTTTGACCATCGTATACGGCTGCATGACATAGGAACGGATCTGGTTGCCCCATCCGATCTCTGTCACTTCTCCACGGATATCGGCTGCCTTTTCCGCATTTTCCTGCTGTTTTAACAGATACAGCTTTGCCTTTAACATCTGCATTGCCTTATCCTTGTTCTGGAACTGGGAACGCTCATTCTGACACTGCACCACAATTCCGGTCGGGATATGTGTAATACGGATAGCAGAAGACGTCTTATTGATATGCTGTCCACCTGCACCACTGGAACGGTAGGTGTCAATGCGCAGATCGTCTTCGTTGATCTCGATGTCTACGTCCTCTTCGATATCCGGCATAACGTCGCAGGATACAAAGGAAGTCTGACGTTTTCCCGCTGCATTAAACGGTGAGATCCTTACCAGACGGTGAACACCCTTTTCGGATTTCAAGTAACCGTACGCATTTTCTCCATTGACCTGAAAGGTAATGGATTTGATGCCGGCTTCATCCCCATCAAGCGAATCCAGCACTTCTACTGAAAATCCCTTGTCTGCCGCCCATCTGGTAAACATACGGTATAACATGGCTGCCCAGTCGCAGGACTCGGTTCCGCCTGCACCCGCATGAAGGGAAACAATGGCATTGTCACTGTCATACTCGCCAGACAGAAGTGTCTTAATACGGATGCCTTCATAAGTGCTTACAAATTCCTGTAAGTTCTCCTCAATCTCTGGAATTAAGGAAGCATCATTTTCCTCATATCCCATCTCAAGGAGTGTTTCAATATCTTCAAACTGTGTCTTTAAAGAAGCATAGGTCGCCACATCGTCCTTCATGCTCTTTAAATCCTTCATTTTCTTTTGGGAAACGACGGGATCATCCCAGAAGTCCGGTGCCTCCATTTCCCTCTCTAATTCCTGAATCCGCTGCTCTTTATTAGCCAGGTCAAAGTGAATCCCTCACTTCCTGCAGCGGTTCCCTGTATGAATTCAGGGTCACTTTAAATTGATCAAGTTCTACCACAGTATCACCTCTTTCATTTTAATCTTCTGCCCGCTTTCAGGGCATCCTTGCTTTTATTGTATAAGATGCTTTCTCTTTTCGCAACAGGTTTGCCAGATTTTTCGGATCAGAAACAACAGTATGATCCCGATCGCCGCCCCTGTGCCATCAATACAGACATCCGTAAATCTCCCTGCGCGTCCCGGTACAGACAACTGATGGATTTCATCTGTCATGGCATACACGACTGCAAAGCACCATGCCCACAGCTCTCTTTTCCTCTGGATCAGGGGTGTAAGGCTGCAGAAAAATGCGAAGGCAAGGCAGCCGAGCACTGCATACTCTGTCATATGGGCTGCCTTGCGGACCGGATAATCGATCTTCTTTGCCTGCTGTTCCATCTGTTCTGTTGTCATCCCAAGGTCAAACAGCCGGTCTGCCTGTTTGACAATGCGATAGGCAAAACCACCGCTCATTTTCTCCGAGCGCACCGCCGGCTGTGCGGAAAATAGAAACACCACCACCATCCAGGCTGCCAACAGGCTTCCTGTTACGACCCGCATCACCACCCGTTTCATATGTTATTTCATTTCCTCCGTAAGTACTTCGATTGCTTTTTGTATCTGGTTATCATACTGCATCTGATATTCGGTTCCTTCCGGATCTAAATATTCATATTCCAGTTCAATGTCCGGCTCAATTCCCACACCGTGGATATAATTTCCTTTTGGTGTGAAATATTTTGCAGTCGTCAGTTTTACCGCATCCCCGTCCTCAAGCTGGAAGATCGTCTGCACGATACCTTTTCCAAACGTCGTGGTACCGATCAGCGTACCATATTCGTAATCCTTGATCGCACCTGCCAAAATCTCAGATGCAGATGCACTGTCTCCATTGATCAGTACGGCAAGTGGGATATCGATCTTGGTATCGCCGCTTGAAGTATACTCCTGACGGTTTCCGTTTTTATCTTCGGTATATACCAGTAACCCTTCCGGTAAAATGTCATCCAAAATCTGAACAACTGCCGGAACGAGTCCGCCACCGTTGTAGCGCACATCCAGGATCAGTGCTTTCATTCCCTGACCATCCAGATCTGCCATTGCGTCCTCAAACTGTGTTGCCGTCTCTTTTTCAAACGAATCAATGTGGATATATCCGATCCCATTGTCCAACATTTCATGGGAGACACTCGGCAGTGTTACATTGGCACGTTCCACATCAAAGGAGAGATTTTCTCCTGTGCTTGCGCGGTATACTTCAAGGTGTACTGTCGTACCCTCTTCTCCACGGATCAGTTTTACCAGTTCTGTCACTTCCATGCTGGTCGCATCGGTTCCGTCTACTGAAATGATCGTGTCGTCTGCCTGTAAACCGGCTGCCTCAGAAGGGGTTCCCTCATACACTTTGGAGATGGATACTACCATCGTATCCGGGTCCTGTCTGAGCCCTGCACCGATCCCATAGTACTGTCCGGTCGTGTCAATCTGCATCTGGGCATTATCCTGCGCATTATAGTATACAGAATACTTATCTCCCAGTCCGCTGATCAGTCCCTCATACATGCCATCCTCTAAGGCTTCCGTATCTGCATCATCATAATAGTAAAGATCCACATAGCCCTTTAACTCATTGATCTTCTGGACAGTGTGGCTGTTTAACAGTGTACCGCTTGTTTCCGATGCGTTACCTCCGGTCACTAAAAGCTTTACTCCGGCTGCTTTGCATATTCCGGTAAAAAGCAGTGTTCCTGCCAGTAAGGTTCCTACAACGCCATAAAGGACACCTCTTCCAATGCCTTTTTTTCTTCCAGCGTAGAAATCCTCGATGGGCTTTAAGTCATCTGCCTGCACACTGTTTTCCGTATTCTGGTTATTCTCTATGTCCTGTCTATCCATTTCTTTCCTTTCTTTCCCATGTGAAGCGGCATCAACCGCCTAAATAATCACTCGGGTTGACATAACTTCCGTTTAACGATACTGCAAAATGTAAATGATTTCCAGTTGAAATACCGGTACTTCCCACCTTGGCGATCACCTGACCAGGTGAAACCTGCTGTCCCGGTGACACCACGATCTCCGATGCGTGCATATAGACGGTATACAATCCGCCGCCATGATCGATCATTACGTAATTTCCTGCGGCACTGCTGTACGCCGCAGATGTGACCGTACCTGCAGCCGCTGCGACAATGTCCGCGCCCCCTGCCGCACCAATATCAATTCCTCTGTGATAGGTCGATGCTCCACTGGTTGGCGACGTACGATTGCCATATCCACTGGTCACACGCATACTGCTCGGACACGGCCAGACAAACACACCTCCGGTATAAGGTGCGCTCTGTTTCTGTGCCGCTGCCTTTTCTGCTTCAATTCTTTTAATTTCTGCAATCAGCTCTTCCTGCGCCTGCAGCTCAGCCGCGTAATAATCTGCCTCGCTCTGTGCATCGACAATGTCATCTGCAATCCCTGCAAGCTCTGTCTCTTTCTGTTTCATAAGAGCCGCCACGGATGCCTTTTCCTCCTCTACAGATTCTTTCATCTGCTGCAGCTCTTCATAATCCTGTTGTAACTGTTCTTCCACTCCTGCAATATAAGTGACTGTCTCCGTATATTCCTCCAGCTTTTTCCTGTCATACTGCTGGATCTCCGTAATATACTCAACCGAGTTAAGTAAAGAAGAGATATCCTTTGCATCCAACAGTAACTGCATGTAGGAGGTGTTGGAATTTTCATACATGAACTGTATGCGGAGTTTCATGTCCTCATACTGCTGTTCTTTGGTCGCCTCTGCATCTTCCAATTCCTGCTGTGTCTGCAGAATATCATTATTTTTTTCTTCCAGCTGTCCTTCCAGTGTTGTGATACGTTCCGAGATATCCATCAGCTTGCTGTTCAAAGCAGAAATCTTACTCTCGACATTTCCCTTTGACTGCTTTAGGTCTTCAATCGCATCCTTTGCATCTGCAAGTTCCTTCTCCAACTGCTGTTTTTCACTTTCTGCTTCCTTCAGAGAAGTCGTCGATGTTTCCTTCGCAGAGGTTGCTGCCACCTGCAGGGTTGCTCCTGTTCCAAGTAGCAATGCCAGGCCAAACGCAGCTATTTTATATAAGTGGACTCTTTTTTTCATTATTTTCATCTTATACTTTCAAATGTTTCCGAATGGTAATCCGGCTTCCTATGAATCCAATCCCCACACCTAAGATCAGTGCTACCGGCACCAGTGTATGGAACACCTCATTTACGCTTAAGAACTTCATCATATTGCTGATAAAGTTAAATTTATCTCCAATATATTCCACGATCTTCTGATAAAGAACATATAAAATACCAAGCGGTATCACTGCACCGATAGCTCCGATCACGATACCCTCTACGACAAATGGTGCCCGCACAAAATAATCGGTTGCTCCGATCAGCTTCATAATGCCGATCTCTTCCCGGCGTACAGAAATACCGACCGTGATCGTATTGCTGATCAGGAAAATAGCAACGCCAAGTAAGATCAGAATGATGCCGGCTGAGATATATCCGATCATGCTGTTAAAATCAGTTAAGGTATTTGCTACCATCTCAGACTGCTTGACTTCGCGGATCCCGTCAATTGATTTTAAGTAAGTGACCAGGGTTCCCTGCATGGAAACATCATTCATGTAAATAGAATAGCTGGCAGAATTTGCAAGTGGATTATCCCCTGCAAAACTGGCTGCCGCCTCTTCATTTCCGTCAAAATAGATTTCTTTGTAGTTTTCCCATGCTTCATCCGCACTGATAAATTCATAATGGGAGACCTCAACGCGTTCCCCGATCAATTCTCCGATCTCTTCAATACGCTGGTCAGAGATGTCCTTGTCAAAGAATACGGTCACGGCAACGCCCGCCTCAACATCTTTTACCATCGCCTGAAAATTGGTTACGATCGCATAAAAAAGACCAAACAGGAAAATACAGGCTGTCATCGTGGCAATGGATGCCAGAGAAAACATCTTATTTTTCCAGATATTGACCAGCCCCTGTTTGATTGTATAAAAAAATGTACTAATCCTCATCCTGATTTTCACCTGTACTTTCTAACTCATAATCCATGGAATCTGCACTGTCATCTACGATGACTCCTTTTTTCATGGTGACAACTCTCTTGTTCATCGCCTTTACGATCTCGAGATTGTGCGTAACCACAACAACCGTTGTACCATTGTTGTTGATCTCTTCCATCAGTTTCATGATCTCCCAGGCATTATTATTGTCAAGGTTACCGGTCGGCTCATCTGCTAAAAGGATCTTTGGTCTGTTGATCAGTGCCCTTGCGATCGCGACTCTCTGCTGCTCTCCACCGGATAACTGTTTCGGGTAGGAACGGTATTTTGCCGCAAGTCCGACCATGGATAACATCAACGGCACGTTCTTTTTGATGGAACGGTTTGACTCTCCGATGACTTTCTGTGCAAATGCAACATTGTCATAGATATTTCGGTCTTTTAACAAGCGGAAATCCTGAAATACCACGCCAATGTTACGCCGGAATTTCGGGATTTGTCTTCTTTTGATCTTATTTAGTTTTCTTCCGTTTATCGTTATTGTGCCTTCTGTCGGTTCAAGCTCCTTTAACAGGAGCTTGATCAGTGTGGACTTTCCGGAACCACTGTCCCCGACCACAAATACAAATTCACCTTCCTCAATGTTTAAATTCACATCATTTAATGCAGGAATCCCTGCAGAATAAGCCTTGCTGACATGTTCTAGCTTAATCATAGTACTCTCCATTCCAGCGCATCTTCTCACACTGTTTAATAATCCAATGACTCCATGTACTTCATGTATTTTACAACCATGAGTGCGATTTTAAAGGTAATGGCATCTTCAAATACCCGAAGATCCAGTCCGGTTGCTTTCTGCAGCTTGTCCAGGCGGTATACCAGAGTATTTCGATGAATATAAAGCTGTCTGGATGTCTCAGACACATTCAGGCTGTTTTCAAAGAACTTATTGATCGTGGTAATGGTCTCTTCATCAAATTCATCCGGTGATTTTCCATCAAAGATCTCTTTGATGAACATTTTGCACAGCGGGATCGGGAGCTGATAGATCAGACGTCCAATTCCAAGGGTTGAATATGCGATGACATCCTTATCCTCGAAGAAGATCTTTCCTACATCCAGTGCCATTCTTGCCTCTTTGTAAGAACGGGATACCTCTTTGATCTCCCCGACAATTGTACCATATGCCACATGAATATCATTTTCTGCATCCGAACGGAACAGATTGACGATCACCTCTGCCGTCTTGTTCAGTTCCTCGTATCCCTCATTTTCTGCCACTTCTTTGACCACGATGATGTTTTTCTCATCGACCGCTGTAACAAAGTCCTTGGTCTTTCCACCGAAAATGCTGCGGATACGCTCTAATTCATTGCCGTCTTTATCACGGTTTGTCTCAACGATAAATACGACCCTGCGTACCTCGGTATCGATATGCAGTTTCTTTGCTCTGTTATAGATATCAACCAGAAGAAGGTTATCCAGCAAAAGATTCTTGATGAAGTTGTCCTTGTCGAATCGCTCTTTGTATGCAACTAGCAGATTCTGGATCTGGAAACTCGCGATCTTGCCCACCATATAGACATCATCACTGTCTCCCTTAGCAAGCAGAATATACTCAAGCTGATGGTCATCAAATACTTTAAAAAACTGACATCCATTTACCACCTGGCTGTCTGCCGGTGACTCCACAAATGTTAATGCCGGCTCTACATACTGCTCTGCTTCCAGAAATGTAGCCGCAAGCACCTTTCCCTCTACATCGATGATACACAGATCGATCCTGGTAATTCCCTTTAATCCGTCGATCGTATTTTGAAGTATTTGATTCGAAATCATAATCTCCCGCTCCTTCTTATTGATGACAATAGCCTAGGCAACTTTCACAATAAATTTGTTCTTCTTCCCTTACTGGAAAATTACCTAGCTTTTATTTTAATGCAAAACAGCAAAAAAAGAAAGAGGAAATGCACAGTTTTTATGCACTTCCTCAACTTTTTTTCCAAATATGGCTTTTTCTCCCATAGTCATAGTTCACAAAGCCATTTTATTCTTCTTTTTTCTTCTCATATTTTTCGATACTACTCTTTAATCTGCCGCGGTGCAACAGGCTTGTAACCATCTTTTTGACACCCATCCTGCCGTCTATCTCCACATCGCCCACTCCATACCAGATCCTCGCATTGATCTTATCTTTGTGTTCCCAGAAGAAATGTTCCTGCGCCGGGGACGGAAGTACTGACAGTACCAGATCTGGTGTTGCCGCATTCATCTCATTGATAACTGCCGCCTGATCGCCAATACAGTTTTCCAACGCATACTCTCCTACGATGGAGAGCTGTGGATATTGCTCTATGAGTTTTTCTTTGATCCTGTTATTCTTCTCTTCGGTCTCACCCAGCAGAAACAGACGTTTATGGTTACGTTCCAGCCGCTTTAAAAACTCATAGAAAAAATCATTTTCTTCGGTCTCTTTGATCCGCTGCATGATCCCAACCCCTGCAACCTCCAGTATCTCTTTTTGCCCGACGATCGCCAAATCCAGGGATGATATCGCATTTCGAAGTTCTTCATCCTGCTCTGCTTCCATAAGCATCTGCATGGAAATGCTCTCAATACTCCTTAGCACATTATCGTCCGAAAAGCTCTCAATCTGATGAAGCGCCTCACGCACCGTATAATCATCCAGAAGAATGCCCATTATATCTATCTTTTTTATCATACACTACACCTATACTTATTTCACTGTGGAAAATATTCCCACAGTGTTTCAAAAACATATGGAGTAGTATAGCAAACTTCATTTCTTTTTTCAAGAAGGTCCATATTTCCTATTTTTAGAATTGACAGAATATTCACATGCTTTTATTTCATTTTTTCATATTTCAAAAGTCAATCTTTTTTCAAAATTTTAAACACATTTTATCAACTTTATTATTTCTATACAAAACATGTATTCGATTTTTTTACTATGTAAACCACTTTTTTTATCCCCTTTTCTGTGGATAATGTGAATAACTTAGTGTATAACTCCATTTTTTCCGTTTTCAAGGGTTTTTCAGTGTGGATAACTTTTGGGATAACTTTTCCATTTTGTTTATTTTTTTCTGACCGTTTCTTTTTTTTGTGCACCTTGTATATCGCTCTTTTGGAAAAAGTCACTTTTCCATTTTAATCCAGTGACGCATTTTGGAAACAGCATGTGTATTTTCATACAAAAGAACGGATATTCCCTATACAGCAAAAAAGAACATCCCATCTCTGAGATGTCCTTTTTATGTACATTAGAAAATTCGTCTTACACAGATCGGGCTTCTGTAATTTACGCTTGAGAACTTGATACCGCTCTCCGGTGTACTTGCATGAACGATTGTGCCGCCACCTACATAAATTGCAACATGTCCACTGTAGCATACGATATCACCCGGCTGTGCATCGGAAAGGCTTACTTCATATCCGCATCCTCTTAATGCGCTGGAGGAATGTGGAAGTCCTACACCGAATGCCGCATATACACTCATGACAAATCCGGAACAGTCTGCTCCGTTTGTCAGGCTGGTGCCACCATATACATATGGGTTTCCAATAAACTGTGATGCGTAGCTTGCAACTGCCTGTCCATTGGAGCTGCCCGGGGAAGAATAACTCTTGCTACCGGAGGAGCTTTCTTTCTTTCTGGCTGCGTTTGCTGCTGCATCCGCCTGTTTACGTTCTTCTTCCTCTTTTGCCAGTCTGGCTGCCTCCTCTTCCTTGGACTCTGCCTGAACAAACTCTGTTGTCAGGATGACGTAGTCCTTGGAAACATAGCCATCGCCTTCCTCTGTGGTAACCTTTGCCCATCCGTCGATCGACTCATCAATTACAACAAGGTCATCTTCGATTGGAACAAGGGTAAGAACTTTCGCATCCATGGACGGCTCTGTTCTTACTTTTAACGTTGTGGTATTTACCTTGGCATATCTGGTGCTGACTTTTTTTGCCAGTTCCTCATCTCCGGTTACCACATACTCACAATTTACATATCCGTCTACATTACCGGATTTGATCCTATACCAGCCATTATCCGTAGTTTCTAATACGGTTGCTGCGGAATTGTTGTAAAGTTTTCCAACCACTTCGCTGTCCGTATTCGGTTCTGTACGAACATTGACATAATTATCAACCTGGGCAATCGCAATATCAGAATACTCTGAAGTAACAGCAGGCACATCATTTTCACTGACCTGCTCCTCTTCTGCTGCAGCAAGCTGAATTGCTTTTTCACTGCTGTCCTGTAAAATCTGTCCCAATGCTTCTGATACACCGGCTGTCGGACTTGTTCCCGTCTCAACTGCAATATCAACCGCCTGGCTTGCCCCTGCCAATGGACTTGCGTATGTCTTTATACTCGGGCTTCCCATCAGCAATGCACCTGCCAGCAAGCAGCCTGTTATCCGAACCATTCCTTTCTTCATCCGTAAATTGCCTCCAATATTTTCCAATTATTACTTTTTGTTACAAAATTGTTAAATATGTTACGTGTTTATTATAGCAAAGCAGTTATCCTATGTCAACCGATATCCCCTAATTGTTCACACAAATTTGACACGGTTTTTACTTTACTGATACAAAAAATGTTCCACCGAAGTGATCGCATTTGCACCATCCGATGCCGCTGTGATTACCTGCCGTAACTGCTTGGTCCGCACATCTCCTGCTGCAAATACGCCAGGAACGCTGGTTGCGCAGTCCTCGCCCGCTTTGATATAACCTGCTTCATCCATTGCAATCTGCCCCAAAAACAGCTCTGTATTCGGTGCGATACCAACTGCAATAAAGACACCGCTTACCGCGCACTCTGTTGTTTCGTCTTTCTTCTTATTATATAGGGCAACATTTTCCACTGACGTTTTCCCGTTGATCGCGGTTAGTTCCGTGTCCCAGATGACTTCTATATTTTCTGTGGCAAAAACCTTTTCCTGTAAGATCTTTGCTCCGCGGAACGTATCTCTTCTGTGGACCAGATATACCTTTCTGCAGCCTCTTGCAAGGAACAGCGCATCCTCTAATGCCACATCTCCACCTCCGACAACGACGACATCCCTGCCCCGGAAAAATGCACCATCGCAGGTTGCGCAATAGGAAACACCCATACCGCACAGCACATCCTCGCCCGGAACACCAAGTTTTCTGTGATTTGCTCCGGTTGCAATGATAACGGTCTTTGCCTCGTAGGAAGCCTTGTCCGTCACAATTCTTTTCACCTCTCCCGAAAGATCTACGGAAGAAATGGTTTCTGTCACGATCTTTGCTCCAAGCCGGTCTGCATGCTCGCGGAAACGACTTCCCAGATCAAATCCACCAAGTCCCGGCAGTCCCGGATAATTATCCACCTCATAGGTGTTTAAAATCTGTCCACCGCTCATCGGCTGTTTCTCGATCGTCAATACATCCAGCCTCGCACGTTCCCCATAGATTGCTGCTGCCAGTCCTGCCGGACCGCTTCCGATAATGATCGTATCTTTCATCGTTTCCGTCTCCATTCTTCTCAACACTCATTAATTACCAGTATAACACTTTTCCCCTGAAAAATGTTTAAATTCTTTGTAAATTTCTTGCTTTGCGATTGTTTTTTTCCATCTGCTGTGCCATAATAAACAAAAAAGGAGGGATTTGTATGGATTTAGCAAATGTATCTTCTGCTTTAAGTACATTGTCTACCTATGATTCCATGTCTTCTGTCAGCCAGGGAAGCCTTGCTTATGCAGTTGGAACTGCTGTATTAAGCAAACAGCTTGAAATGAACGAGGCGTTAAATACCTCCATGATACAGATGATGGAACAGTCAGTGACACCACATCTCGGCAGCAATATTGATATGTATATCTAAGGTACGCAAAAAGGACTTTTCAATGTTTCCACTGAAAAGTCCTTTTTCTTTGCTCTGTCTTATTTTGTAGCGATCGCTTCGATCTCTAACATAACGTCTTTTGGAAGACGTGCTACCTCTACACAGCTTCTGGATGGATATGGCTCCGGGAAAAAGGTCTGATATACCTCATTGATTGCTCCGAAGTCATTCATTTCCTTGATGAATACGGTTGTTTTTACGACCTTACCCATGCTGCTTCCTGCTGCCTCTAACAGATTGGACAGATTTGTGAATGCCTGTTTTGCCTGTGCCACAGAGCCTTCCGGGATTTCTCCTGTCTCTGGCACTACCGGGATGATCCCTGATGTATAAACCATTCCATTTACTTCGATTGCCTGTGAATAAGGTCCGATTGCTGCCGGTGCCTTATCTGTACTGATTACTTTTTTCATAGATATTCTCCTTTTCTTCATTATTCTTTAGCATATCACATTTTAATCTATTTTGCGAATTGATTTTTCATTTATTTCAATCCTGCGCTCTTTGTATAAACGTCCAACGGCTCGTTTGAACGCGCTTTTGCTAAGTCCGGTCTCCCTTTTGATCACTTCCGGGGAAGATTTATCCGTAAATGGAAGCACGCCTGCAAATTCCTCGATCACACCCATGACCTTTTCTGCATCTGCATCCATCTGTAAATAGGCACGCTCCCGCATGGTAATGTCCAGTTTTCCATCCGGTTTTACATTGACGACTCTCGCCTCGATCTCATCTCCGATACGGAGTTTACTGGTATCTTCGTGTGATGGTATCATGGCGGAATATTTGTCATCCACTGCAACAAATGTTCCGAAGTTATCGCTGAACTCATACACTCTTCCGGTCACCACATCACCCTTGTGATACGGCGCATCCGTTGAGAGCAGATCATATAATTTTTTCATGCTGGCGCAGAGTCTCTGGCTCTTATCAATATAAAGTGTAACTAAAACCTCATCCTCCGGCTGCACTATTGCCGTCATCTCTTTATATGGAAGAAACAGATCTTTTTCCAGTCCCCAGTCTAAAAACGCACCAATCTTTCCAACCTCTGCGACTCTTAATACAGCAAGTCCGCCCAGTGTAAGTGCCGGTTTATTTGTCGTTGCGATCAGCCTGTCCTTGGAATCTTTATACAAAAATACTTCGATCGTATCTCCGCATCTGCTTCCCTCCGGAACCTGCTTTGCCGGCAGCAGCACGCGTCTTTCGTCGCCCTCATGCTCGGCAAGATACACGCCAAATTCTACTTTTTTTATGATCGTTAATGTCTGATATTCTCCTAATCTCATATGTCCCTCATTTCAATCCTGTGCCCTTATAAACTGCACTACTGCATATGACACGCCCTCTTCATTTGCCAGCGTGACCGTTACACTTTTCTCTTCTGTCATCACTTCCGGATAGATCGTATCGCCTAACACTGCCGCTTTTTTGTATTCTACCCGCAATCCTCCGATCTCAAACCCTTCCGGCAGATACTCCTCTGCAACAAGAATATATTTTCCGTTGTTCATGTGGTGGTTGGTATCGATAAAAAATCTGGCTACCCGGACCGGCTCTTTTTTCTCCGGTGTAATGGTTTTGTTACACCGTATCTTGCGCTCTGACCACGTACCGCCGAGCTGTTCGCCCAGATCCGGCAGGTAGGCTTCCCTCATGCCGTCTCCGATCTTTGCCGGCCGCATCGTTTTCAGATCCATATATACCCAGACCGAATTGGCATCTGCAAGTACCTCTCCATCTTTTCCTGTGATGGTAAAATTCCGATATCCATAAAATCCCTTGAAATCATAAGGCCATGTACCAACAGAGATCTGCTCGCCCATGCGCGGTCGTCTGTATATGCGGATCTCCCACGAAGAAAGCACCCACGCCGCCTGCTGCTCCATCAGATAGTCCACGCCTACGCCAAGCTGCTCGGACTGAAATGTGCAGCAATCCTGCAGATAATCCAATAATGCGGGGATCGTCAGATTTCTTTCGCTGTCCACTTCGCTGTAACGCACCCGGCTGCTAAATTGATACATGATACACCTCTGTCTTTCCTGTTTGTGTTTCGCTTGTTATCAAAGGTATTATACCTTTTTCGGAGGTGGAACACAACAGGAGATTTTCCGGTGGCGCAGGTAGATCAACGCACAAAAAACCTCAGCATCTCTGCTGAGGTCTCATTAGCAGGGCTACAAGGATTCGAACCTTGAAATGACGGAGTCAGAGTCCGTTGCCTTACCATTTGGCGATAGCCCTATGTTTTGTTTGTTTCCGGTGCTCTATTGCGCCGTCAACAATAGCTATTATATAGGACTTATATAAAATAGTCAAGCGTTTTTTTCAAAAATTTCAACTTTTTTTTCGATCAACGCATACAAAACCTCCTCGCCCCAGGAAATACGGGCATTTCCGCTGGTTGCCTCTGTGATCTCTTTTTCGATTTTTTCCTGTAATTCACTCGGGATCATCAAAATTAATGTCACTTTTTCGGTATAAAGTGTATCGATTGTCGTCAGATCATTCTGTGCGACGAGGTACTGTAATTTTCCCAGACCGGTATAGTCGGTATCGATCGTAAGTTTTCTCCCTTTTTTCTTATCTATGATCGTGCTCGCTGCACGTCCTTCCTGCGTCGCCTTCTGATAGGCTCTTACCAGACCGCCGGTTCCGAGCAGGACACCACCGAAATAACGTGTCACGACAACGGCAGCATTGTGGATCTCTTCCCGCAGCAAAACATCTAACATCAGTCTGCCTGCTGTCTGCGCCGGTTCTCCATCATCGGAGCAGCGGCTCATCTCCTGCCTGTCCCCGATCACGAATGCCGAACAGTTGTGCCTTGCATCCCAGTATTTCTTTTTCATTTCATTAATAAAAGCGACTGCCTCCTCCTCGGATGAGACCGGTCGCACCGTAGCGATAAAACGTGATTTTTTTTCTACAATCTCTGCTTCCCCACCGGAATAAACTGTTTTCATGACAATTCCTTTCTATTCTGGTTTCTGTTTCTCTCTTTTTCCCATAGTAACACGTTTTCTCTGCCTTGCGCAAGCGTGTTTGAAATCTGCCCGTTTCATTCTTAAGAAATTATGAACAATGCCCATATTTTCAGTTTTTTCTTTATTCTGACACATTTCTCTGTTATAATATCCGGTGGTATGGTATTTAGAAAAGGAGGCCATTATGAATTATGGAAAGAAAAGTACTCGGAAGCAACAGAAAGAACTTGTTTCCAAGGGTACCATGATTCGCAAAAAATTCTATGTAATTTTTTGTAAGGCATTACTTATATGCTTTTTTGCCGTCATCATTGTAGGCGGCTGTTCCGCATTTGGTGTCATCAGCGGCATTATCGATTCCGCTCCGACCATTGAGGACATTGATGCAACACCTACCGGATTTCTCTCGACGGTTCTTGATAATACCGGAAAGGAAACCGCTACGCTCGTCGCATCCGGTTCCAACCGAAAATATGTCACGATTGATGAAATCCCGCTTGATCTGCAGCACGCTTTTGTTGCGATCGAGGATGAACGTTTCTACGACCATAACGGTATCGATCTACAGGGTATCATCCGTGCCGGTGTCAAAGGTGTTACCAGCGGACATTTTTCCGAGGGTGCCAGTACGATCACACAGCAGCTTCTGAAAAATACAGTCTTTACCGGGTGGACAAGCGAGTCCTCCATGGCAGAAAAATTTGAACGTAAATTTCAGGAACAGTATCTTGCACTCCAGCTTGAAAAAGTGGTAGATAAAAACTGGATCCTGGAAAACTACCTGAATGCGATCAACTTAGGTCAGAATACATTGGGTGTCGGCGTTGCCTCCGAGCGTTATTTCGGAAAAGACGTATCCAAGCTGACTCTTTCCGAATGTGCGGTGCTCGCAGCCATT
The DNA here is from genome assembly GCA_050874505.1 of Roseburia sp. GTDB lineage: Bacteria > Bacillota > Clostridia > Lachnospirales > Lachnospiraceae > Roseburia. The sequence continues at coordinate 25,324 of JBNMKU010000022.1, forward strand.
ACACAGAGTCCTACGAAGTACAACCCGATTTCCCATCCGGACGATAACGCGCAGCGCAGGAAAAAAGTTTTAACCAACATGCTTGACCAGGGTTATATCTCACAGGATGAATACGACACAGCTATGGCTGACAATGTTTACGACCGTATCCAGCTCGTAAATATTGAGACCAGGAGCGGCAATGTCAACTCCTACTTTGTAGATGAGCTGACCGATCAGATCATTGCGGATTTGGTAGAACAAAAAGGTTACACTGAAACGCAGGCTTACAAAGCTCTTTATCAGGGCGGTCTGACGATCTATTCCACACAGGATCCTGAGATCCAGACGATCTGTGACGATGAGGTCAATAATGTAGATAACTATCCGACTTCGCCGAAGGTTTCGTTTTCCTATCGTGTTTCCATCCTCTCTGCTGATGGCACGATCTCCAATTACAGCGAACAGACGATGCTCTCCTACTATCAGGCGCACCGGAGCCGTGACTATAATATCAACTTTAACTCCGAAGAGGACGCTGCTGCTGCGATCGAACAATACAAGGCAGATATTATGAAAGATGGCGACACGATCGTAAACGGCAGTGAGACGATCACCTATACCCTACAGCCACAGGCTGCACTGACCGTCATTGACCAGTCCACAGGTGAAGTTAAGGCACTTGTCGGCGGTCGAGGTGATAAAACAGCCAACAAGACCTTAAACCGTGCTACCGATACAACAAGACAGCCTGGTTCCACCTTTAAGATCATTGCAGCTTATGCACCGGCTCTGGATGCGGGTGGACTTACCCTGGCAGATGTGCAGGATGATGCCCCATATTCTTATGGTACCGGCGAAGGCGCATCCGTCAGCAACTATGACGGACGTTACCGTGGTTTTACCACATTGCGTGAGGCAATCACCAATTCCATTAACATCGTAACCGTTAAAACACTGGCACAGATCGGACCATCCCTTGGTTACGACTATATTGTTGATTTCGGTTTTACCACCGTTGGCATTGATGAGAGCTCCAACGAGACTCTGGCACTTGGCGGTCTGACACACGGTGTCACAAATCTGGAGCTGACCGCAGCTTATGCTACGATCGCAAACAACGGAACCTATATCAAACCTAAGTTTTATACCAAGATCTTAGACCACGATGGAAATGTCCTGTTGGACAATACGACTTCCACCTCACATACCGTATTAAAAGAGACCACTGCATGGCTTTTGACCAATGCGATGGAAGATGTTATGACACAGGGAACCGGTACTCCGGCATACTTTGGAAATTCCATGGCACAGGCAGGAAAATCCGGTACCACAACCAAAAACCGTGATGCACTGTTTGCAGGATTTACCCCATATTATACCTGCGTTGTCTGGGGTGGCTATGACGACAATGCACCGCAGAGCGGCGGACAGACTTCTTATCCGAAGAAGATCTGGAAATCGGTCATGTCAAGACTGCACGAGGGACTTCCTTATAAAGACTTCACACAGCCTTCCGGCATTGTAACCGCATCCGTTTGTAAAGAATCCGGAAAGCTTGCGATCGCCGGTGTGTGCGACAGTGATCCACGTGGCAGCTGTGTTTATACCGAATATTTTGCTGCCGGCACTCAGCCAACCGAATACTGTGACCACCACACACTCGCAAATATCTGTAACGAGTCCGGACAGTTAGCAGGTGCCAACTGCCCTGTTACTTCCCTTTCACAGCGTGTATTCGTCATCGGCGGTACACCTGGAACGGAAGACAATGATTATCTGCTCTTAGACGGCTATACCACCGTGTGTACGCTGCACAACGGAGAAAATGCAACCTATCAGGGTGCTACCCCTTCTCCGGTTCCTGGCGTTACAACACAGCTGGAAGAAACACCGACAGACCAGCCGCCTGTGATAACGGATACACCACCAGCGGATGACAATACCGATGGGCAATAATGAGATTTGAATCAAAATACCGTAATTCCAAAATTGGAATTACGGTATTTTTTGATCATGGACGTTCGCAAAGCGTACATACGATCCATTCGTTATCCTTATCTGCGGTTTGTTTTCTTACATATGCGCGATCTCATTCAATCGCAGCACTGCTTTTTCTGCCTTTACCAGGCTTGTCTCTCCACCACAGCACAACTCTATAATGCCTTTTTCATAGCCTTCCAGCCTGTCCCAGTTCTCCTGTGGCAATTCGCCTCCATACTCTTTTAATGTAAAATTGACCAGACGCTTCATATAGTGGTTCATGCCGATCTTTGCATTGTCCTGATTTTCGATCTTCTGCTGGATTGCCAGTATTTCATTTTTGTATTCCTTCATTTTTTCCTTGCGTTCTACGTTTTCCTCGCTGTTTTTTACCTTTACAGCATAGTACTCAAACGCCTCTTCCAGTGCCTCAAAAAATTCTGCCCTGAAATTGACCGGACGAAGGAACACACGGAATACATCTCTCTTATTGATGAAAAAGTGTAGCTGCGCTGCACTGATCGTCGTTGTATAAATGATACAAACAGTATTGGGATGGGCACGGTTGATGTAGCTGATGAGCTGCTCTCCATTGTAGCCGTCCAACGTAAGTCCGGTTACCACAATCTGATATTCATTTTTCTTTAAAAGTGCTGCCGCATCGAGTCCATTGTCTGCCGTCTCGATCTCGATATCCTTATCTTTCATGGCATCTAAAAACTCCTGGATAATATCCTTATATTTGCTAATGAATAATAATCGCTTCTCCATCTTACGTCCCCCATTTCCGTTTCATCTTTACTTTTCTGTCTTTAGCGCTTTACCTTTATGGTTCTTACCTTGCTCCAGTCTCCATAATAGTATTTCTTACCAATCTTCAGATAGCTGCGTGTACGTACATAATATTTTCCTTTTTTCACACTAAAATACCTTCCTGAATAACTGGAAGCTGACATCTTCTTTGTTGCTGACTTTGAAAAATTCTTTTTCGTCGAATACTGTATCTGATATCCACTTACTCCAGACTGTGTCTGCCATGATACATATAACTTCTTTTTATAGTAGTTAGATGCATATGGTTTTTCCATCCTCTTTGGCGTTACGATAAGGGAAACTGTCTTTGTGACGTTACTTCCATCCTTTGCCGAAGCTGTAATATTAACCCGGCCAGCTCTGTAGGTTGTGACCTTTCCATTCTGGTCTACTGATGCAATTCCGGTATTTCCACTGCTCCATTCAATCGTAGGATCGGTAATATTAGAAGGACTTAACGTTGCACTTAACTGTACGGATTTTCCTGCCACTACTTTGCTCTTACCGGAGATCTTAATACTTTTTGTAACAATTTTCTCTTCGCTTAACAGCGTATATCGTCCCGTGTTGCTTCCATATGGCAATATCAAATGCCTGATATCCGACC
>JBNMKU010000023.1:0-28394 GCA_050874505.1 Roseburia sp.
AATTCATGGAAAAACGTTGCTGAATTGTGAAAAAATATTTATAATAAGCAGGGATAGAGACTAGGGGAAATGCAACCGGAAAGATTGGTGAGAATATGACGTATAAAAAGATACTCATCGTAGATGATCTCAGGTTGAACCGGATCACATTTGCGGAAATCTTAAAGGACAATTACGAAGCCTTAGAGGCAGTGGACGGAAAAGAAGCGTTGGAGCTTTTAGAGAAGTACCGGGAAGATATCGTGGCGATCATCCTGGATCTGATCATGCCGGTCATGGATGGCTATGAATTTCTGGAGGAGTTTCGCAAAAATCCGGCAAATGCCAATATTCCGGTTGTTGTGTCGACCACACAGAGCGATACTGCAAACGAAGAACGATGTCTGAAACTGGGAGCATGGGATTTCATATCTAAAACGTTTCACAAAGAGATCATTCGGTTTCGTGTCAATAATGCCATCAGCCGCAGCAAACAGCACCTGTTAGAATTTGATCCCCTTACTGGCATCTATAACAGACAGATGTTCTATCAGAAAACGCATGAAATGTTGATGAAATACCCGGAAAAGACCTTTGCATTTATCCGGTTTGATGTGGACCGGTTTAAAATGATCAATTCGTTCTATGGCGTGGCAGAGGGCGACCGGCTGCTTAGATATATTGCAAAGATACTGCGCGAAACGATGCAGGAGCGTGATCTGTGTCATTTCGGACGGATCAATGCGGATGTATTTGGAATGTGTGTGGAAGTCACCGGGGAAGCGGATACGCTTTCCATAGCGAAGCGTATCCATGAAAAGATGAAAGAATATCAGGGGCTGAACTGTTACCTGGAAACCTGTGCAGGCTGCTATATCATAGAAGATAAAGCGATGGATGTCACGAACATCTACGATAAGGCAACCGCGGCGGCGAAAAAATGCAAGGGCAAATACATGGAGCACGAGGCGTTTTATACCGAAGAGATGGGCGAAGAGGTCGAGCGTGAGCAGGAGATCGTAAACGAGATGGATCGTGCTCTGGCAGAAGAACAGTTCGTTGTCTATTTTCAGCCAAAATATGAACTGGAAAATTATCAGCCGAGCGGGGCAGAGGCACTGGTGCGTTGGAGAAAGCCGGACGGAACGATGGTTTCTCCGGGGGCATTTATCCCGGTATTCGAGAAAAATGGGTTTATTATTAAGCTGGACTATTATGTGTGGGAAAAGGTCTGTCAGTTTATTGCAAAGGAATTGAAAGCGGGCAGGGAACCGGAGCCGATCTCCGTCAATGTCTCAAGAGTGAATCTATATAACCCGAAGTTTTTGGAGTCACTGGTCAATCTGGTGGAGAAATACCGGATTCCGCCAAGATACCTTTATCTGGAACTGACCGAGAGTGTTTTTTCCGATGTGGAGACCGTGATCCTGCGAACTGTGGAATCACTGCACAAAGTAGGATTTACGATTTTAATGGATGATTTCGGCAGTGGATATTCTTCTCTTAATGTATTAAAAGATGTCGATCTGGATGTCTTAAAGATCGATATGAAATTTATGTCAAAGGGAAAAGATGATAAACGTGCCGCCAAGATCATTGCGGCAGTCATCCGGATGGCAGAATCGCTTGAGATGCCGGTCATCGCGGAGGGGGTCGAGGAAGAACAGCAGGTAGAAATGTTAAAATCACTGGGGTGCGATTACATACAGGGATACTATTTTTCCAAGCCGATCCCAATGGAAGAATACGAAAAACTGATCCATCAGGAATAATTTCATACAAAATAACATAGGATAAAGTAACAGAGGTGCCGGGGGATTGCATGAGGCTGCTGATGTTTTTGTCGGAGATGGTGATACCGCTCCTTATCTTTTGCATCGTCGGTTATGGATTGCTTTGCGGCCATAACATATACGAGGAATTTTTAGAGGGTGCAAAGGATGGCATAAAGACCGTGGTCGGGATCATGCCGACTCTGATCGGACTGATGGTCGCGGTTGGGATCTTAAGAGCATCCGGTTTCCTGACATTTCTGACCGATTTTCTTGGTGTGTTTACGGAGAGGCTGGGATTTCCTTCCGAACTTCTGCCGATCACCTGTGTGAAAATGTTTTCGTCCTCTGCGGCAACCGGTCTGCTGTTAGATATTTATAAGGAATATGGAACAGATTCGTTACTTGGCAGGATGGCATCGATCATGATGAGCAGTACGGAAACCATTTTTTACACGATGTCTGTCTACTTTATGAGTGTGAAGGTAAAAAAGAGCCGTTACACACTTGCCGGGGCATTGATCGCTACCCTTGCGGGGACGATCGCGAGTATTATTCTGGCAAAGCGGATGTAGATTTGACATTTTAAAAGGAAAGTCATATAATAGCAGATGGAAAAGATAGCGCGGGATGGAGCAGTCTGGAAGCTCGTCGGGCTCATAACCCGAAGGTCATAGGTTCAAATCCTATTCCCGCAACTCTAAAAAAGGCAGTATCATGGAAGTGGTACTGCCTTTTATGTAAAAGAAAAACTTGGCGCGTTAATGCAATAAAGCTAAAGCGGTGGCAATTTCGCGCAGAAAAACAGACAGAAGTGGAGGACAAGATGAAGTACAAGACAACAAATGAATTAGAACATTTCGATTTCAAGGAAGCGTATATTGGTCAGATACAGATGTTACAGGGGATTTTTACGATGGAACTGGACAATGTTACGATCCTTCCGGAAAACAGCTGCAACCGGGATATCCGCAGGATGCGTACCAACGGACTGGTCTTTCATATTACAGAGCCGTCCATCCAGATGTTTGTGGAGGAGGGCTATAAAGTCTATGATGCAAACGGGGCACTTATCCGACAGGAAGAGAACCGCACGATCGCACCGGAAGATTACAGCGCGGCATGCAAAGAACTGGAAGGCTGCGTGATCTATTACATAGAACGAAAAGAAAGTGGCTATGAGATTTCTATTGATACAGAGGATCACACCTATCTCATCCAGGTTGCAGGAACAGGCGACAGTGAAGAGTGGGATCGTTTTATGAATCTGGATTCGATGTAAAGACAGGGAGATGTTATGGCTGGGGAGAAGAGCAAAGAAAATGTACTTTGGACAAAGAATTTTACGCTGATCACACTGGGTACGGTGATATCCATTCTGGGAAATTCACTGGCGGGATTTGCGTTAGGACTGTTGGTACTTGATTACACCGGGTCGACGTTTTTATATGCGCTTTATGCGGTGATGTATAATCTGCCAAAGGTTGTGGCACCGACACTGGCAGGCCCGTTTCTGGATAAGTTCTCCAGAAGAAGAACGATCTATACACTGGATTTTTGCAGTGCGGCACTGTATGGTATTTTTGCATGGCTGATGATCAGCGGACATTTCAATTATGGATTTCTGATCCTGGGCTGTCTGCTCCTTGGCACGATCGACAGTGTGTATCAGGTGGCATATGACAGTTTTTATCCGATGCTGATTTCGGAGGGCAATTATTCCAAGGCATACTCCATCCAGAGTACCTTAGAGAGTCTTGCAACGTTTATCGTGCCACTGTCCGCGTTTTTATATAATCTGATCGGGATCGCGCCGTTATTTCTTATTAACATGGTAACTTTCTTTATTGCGGCTGTGATGGAGACACAGATCAAAAAAGAGGAAACCTATGTCAAACGCGAAAACGAAAACTTTGGCGTTGCGCAATACAAAAAGACCTTTCTGGAAGGTGTGGATTATTTAAAGCAGGAGCGCGGATTGCGCGCGATCACGTTGTATTTTATGGTAAATGCGCTTGGACAGGGAGCATTCCAGACACTGGTTCTTCCTTATTTTAAGTTAAACTATAACAGTGGCGAGTATGTCTATATGTTTACGATGGGCTGGATGATGGTAGGACGTCTGTTAGGCGGAGGTGTGCATTACCGGTTAAACCTGCCGGTCACCAAAAAGTTTACCATTGCATTGACCGTGTATCTGTGCAGTGCCCTCATTGATGGAACCGTACTGTATTTACCATATTATGTGATCATGGTCGTCTGCTTTATCGAGGGAATTTTGGGTGTCACTTCCTATAATATCCGCATATCAGCGACACAGAGTTATGTGCCGGATGAGAAGAAGGGGCGGTTCAACGGCATTTTTCAGATGGCGATCACAGGCGGGATGCTGCTTGGGCAGTTTTTATCAGGAGTATTTACCCTGTTTTTGCCGGAGCGAGCCGTGATCAGCACATTTATGGCACTTAATTTTATCGGAGCGATCGTGATCATGGGTGGAAACCGTGCACACGTGAAAAAAATTTATAACCGAAAAGCATAGCAATGTTTGAAACAACAGAGGAAAGGAGCGGCAGATATGGATGGAAAGATAGAAACTTTTTTACAGATGGTAAAGGATAGTGACAATATCGTATTTTTTGGTGGGGCAGGCGTTTCGACTGAGAGCGGGATACCGGACTTCCGCAGTGTGGATGGATTATACAATCAGAAATATGATTATCCGCCGGAGACGATCTTAAGTCATTCTTTTTATATGAGGCATACGGAAGAGTTTTACCGATTTTACCGGGACAAGATGCTGTGCCTGACCGCAAAACCGAATGTTACCCATGAAAAACTGGCACGGCTTGAGGCAGCAGGAAAGGTAAAGGCTGTCATTACCCAGAACATTGACGGATTGCACCAGATGGCAGGGAGTAAAAAAGTGTTGGAGCTTCACGGGAGCGTTCATCGCAATTTCTGCCAGAAATGTGGAAAGCAGTTTGATGCAGAATATATCCTGCATACGGAGACAAAGGTTCCTCTGTGTGATGCCTGTGGTGGCAGGATCAAGCCGGATGTGGTATTGTATGAAGAGGGACTGAACCAGCAGACCCTTGAGGATGCGGTCTACTATATCAGTCACGCAGACGTTCTGATCATTGGTGGAACATCACTTGCGGTATATCCGGCAGCAGGGCTGATCGACTATTACAGAGGAAATAAGCTGGTGCTGATCAATAAGTCCACCACGCCGATGGATGGCAGAGCCGATCTGCTGATCCAGGCAGGACTTGGGGAAGTGTTTGGACAGATCGAAGTATAGATTGAGGAGGAAACGATGATTCAATACGAAGTGGGCGATATTGTAAAATTAAAAAAACAACATCCCTGTGGCAGCAATGAGTGGGAAGTGATCCGGGTCGGAGCGGATTTCCGGCTAAAGTGTCTTGGATGTGGGCATCAGGTCATGCTGGCACGGAAACTGGTGGAGAAGAACACGAAGCAGATAAGGAAGAGAGAGGAGTAAGAGAGAAAAACCCACCAAAGAAATTGAAGAAAACTCTTGAAATCGCAGGAATTGTATGGTAAAGTAAATATTCGTGATATATTAAAATTCCTTGCTCACCCCATAAAATGGGCGGGCCAGAGACCAAAAGGAGGAAATTCGCATGAATAAGTATGAATTAGCACTCGTTGTTAGTGCAAAGATCGAAGACGATGCGAGAACCGCTACAGTAGAGAAGGCAAAAGAGTACATCACTCGTGCCGGCGGTACTGTAACAGAGGTAGAAGAGGCTGGAAAGAAGAGATTAGCTTATGAGATCCAGAAGATGTCAGAAGCATACTACTACTTCATTCAGTTCGATGCAGCTTCTACTGTTCCAGCAGAAGTTGAGCGTGACGTTCGTATCATGGACAATGTTCTTCGTTTCTTATGCGTTAGAAAAGACGAGAAATAGAGGGAAACCACATGAATAAAGTAATTCTTATGGGACGCCTGACCAGAGATCCTGAGGTACGTTACTCTCAGGGAGAGCAGGCAACCGCAATCGCAAGATATACCATCGCAGTTGACCGTAGATTTCGCAGGGACAATGACCAGCAGACTGCTGATTTTATCCCATGCGTTGCATTCGGACGTCTTGGTGAGTTTGCAGAGAAATATCTCCGCAAAGGAACAAAGGTAGTCGTAACCGGACGTATCCAGACCGGCAGCTACACCAACAAAGACGGACAGCGGGTATACACAACAGATATCGTTGTGGAAGAGTGTGAATTTGCAGAGAGTAAGAACGCAAGCAGCGAGAACTCCGGTTTCACACCTGCGGACAGACCATCACCGAGCAGTGCAGCTGGAGATGGCTTCATGAATATTCCGGATGGAATAGATGAAGAGTTACCATTCAATTAATTCATGATAATAGAATGTTCGTAAAGGATACATTTTATTATTTAACAGGAGGTAATCAATCATGGCTTTCAATAAAGCAGCAGACAAAGATGGCGCTCCAATGAAGAGACGCCCAATGCATAGAAGAAAAAAAGTTTGTGTTTTCTGTGGCAAAGATAACGTAATCGATTACAAAGACACAAACAAATTAAAGAGATACATCTCTGAGAGAGGAAAGATCCTTCCTCGTCGTATCACAGGAAACTGTGCAAAACATCAGAGAGCACTTACCGTGGCTATTAAGAGAGCACGTCACGTAGCACTTATGCCATACGTATGCGAATAAAATTCGCAGCGAGTAAGATCGTGATGAAACAGGACCAGTTATCTTCGGATAACTGGTCTTTTTTGTTCTATAGGAAATACCGTGTTACGTTAAAGTACAAAAGAGAGGGATGCGCAGCCTGAAAAGAAAAAAAGTTTGAAAAAAAGACGGGTTGATTTTATAATGGATACATAATTATAGATTATAAAGTCAGGATGAATGATAGAAGAATGGATCAGAGAAGACTAAGTGAAATGATAGCAGTCCAGATATCGGAGTTGATCTTGTCTGGAAAAATAGAGGGCGGAACCAAGCTGCGGCAGGAAGAGCTTGCAGATATGCTTGAGGTGTCCAGAATACCGGTGCGCGAGGCATTGCAGATATTACAGACACAGGGTCTGGCAAAGCGTCTGGCAACAAGACATATTGAGACACCGGAACTGGACGAAGAAAAGATAAGAGAGACTTATGCTGTGCTCGGTCAGATCGAGAGCATTGCTGCAGAGGAACTGTTTCACAGATTCGGAGAAAACGTCTGGATAGAACAGTTTCAGAAAAAAAACGATGAACAGATCCATACATGGATACGGGAAAATGGAACCAATTTATATATTGGAACATTACTGGAAAATGGATATCTCTACTATGTGCAACATGCAGAAAAGTTAAACAGGCATGGCGGACACATGGCGGATGCGTATAGTAAAAAACAGGGAAGTGCGGATGCACTGCAGGTGCTTGCAGAAGTGATCAAAGAGCACTATCAGTATCTGGCAGATTGTGTGATACAGGAAAGGAAGAAACAATGAATTTACTCAATCCGATCGTGATGCCTTCTGCAAAACAGAAAGTGGCATCGGAATTAAGAAAGGCGATCTTATCCAAAAAAATAAAGGAAGGAGAGATCCTTTCGCTTGAGAACATTGCAAAACAGTTAAACGTTTCGGTCACTCCGGTGCGCGAAGCGTTTCAGATCCTTAATCGGGATGGACTGATCAAGCTAAGACAGAACAAAGGGGCGATCGTGCTCGGGATTACCGATACCTATATCCGGGAGCATTATCAGCTGAGGGGGATACTGGAGGCATCGGCAGCAAAACTGGTTTGTGAAAACGGAGCGGATATTGCCCAGTTGGAGGAAATCCAGAAAGAAGCGCAGGAGGCGATCAAAAACCGGACATTTGGAGATTATGCGGATTTAAATCGTGCATTTCACAGTGAGATCTGGCATCTGTGCGGAAACCAGAAAATGGAAAACATGATAAGTGAACTCTGGAATGGATTATCCATGGGCAATATGGTTTCTGAAGAGGACTACGCAAAGATATCGATCGCAGAACATGCGGATATTTTACAGGCGATACAGTCAGGCGATGGAGAGGCGGCATATCGTTCGATGTATGCACATATTATGCGAAGCCGGGATGACATGCTGACTTATTACAGTTAAGATTCAAAAAGGAATTGTGCTAGTTGCACAAAACAGACCTTCTAATATGTGATGTTTTAACAAAAATGATAAAAGCAGTTGACATTTGGCACTGCTTTTATTATATTAAGATTAGAAATTGGATACATTATCAAATATCAAATGTATGGCACACAAAATTGGGAGGTGGAATATGAGTCAGGTAACAATTACACTTTTGTTTTTGCTATTTGCGATCATCATGTTTGTCTGGGAAAAAATTCCCCTTGGGGTGACGTCCATGATCGTCTGTGTCGGACTGGTGGTGACAGGGGTGCTGGATTGGAAAACAGCGTTTTCCGGTTTTATTGACAGCAATGTCATCCTCTTCGTGGCAATGTTCATTGTCGGAGGAACCCTTTTTGAAACCGGCATGGCAAACAAGATCGGCGGCGTGGTAACGCATTTTGCAAAATCAGAAAAGCAGCTCATTATTGCGATTATGGTCATTGTGGGGTTGATGAGCGGCGTATTATCCAACACAGGAACAGCGGCGGTACTTATTCCGGTCGTGATCGGAATTGCTGCAAAGTCCGGATATTCCAGATCAAAGCTTTTGATGCCGCTTGTATTTGCGGCAGCGATGGGAGGAAACCTTTCCCTGATCGGAGCACCGGGAAATCTGATCGCACAGTCAGCGATGGAAGAGATGGGGATGTCATTTGGCTTCTTTGAATACGCAAAGGTCGGATTACCGATCCTGATCGCCGGAATTTTATTCTTTGCATTATTTGGTTACAAATTACTGCCGGATGAAAAGCCATCCGAAGAGACTGTCTTTGACGAGGAACGTGATTTCAGTCATGTTCCAAAATGGAAACAGTGGTTGTCTTTGATCATTTTGGTATTTACCCTGATCGGAATGATCTTTGAGGAACAGATCGGTATTAAACTCTGCGTGGTCGGAGCAATCGGAGCACTGGCATTGATCTTAACCGGTGTGATCAGCGAGAAAGAAGCATTGCAGTCGATCGATCTGAAGACAATATTCCTGTTTGGCGGAACACTTGCCCTTGCATCTGCACTGTCAAGCTCCGGAGCAGGAGAACTGATTGCAAATAAAGTAATTGGTTTATTAGGAGAAAATCCTTCTCCATATGTATTAACATTTGTGGTATTTATGCTTTGCTGTGTACTGACGAACTTCATGAGTAACACGGCAACGACAGCATTGATGGTACCGATCTGTGTTTCCATAGCAAATGGTATGGGTGCCGATCCAAGAGCTGTTTTGATGGCATGTGTGATCGGAGGGTCATGTGCCTACGCAACACCGATCGGAATGCCGGCAAATACGATGGTATTGACCGCCGGAGGATATACCTTTAAAGATTACGCAAAATCAGGTATTCCACTTATTGTAGTAGCAACGGTTGTGAGCATGATATTGCTCCCGATCATGTACCCGTTTTTTCCCTAGGTAAGGGCATGCAATTTAGATAGAGATTAAAATAAGGAGGACATTACTATGTCAAAAGAAGAACAGGTAAAACAGCTTACAGATTATATGGCAAAATTCATTGCCTATACTGCGAAAAAGCTGCCAGATGATGTCATTGCAAAATTAGAGGAGCTCAGAGATAAGGAAGACAGTCCGTTATCCAAAACGATCTACAACACAATGTTTGAAAACCAGAAACTTGCGGTAGAGTTAAACAGACCGAGCTGTCAGGACACCGGAGTGTTACAGTTCTGGGTAAAATGTGGCACCAAATTCCCGCTGATCGGCGAGCTTGAGGCATTGTTAAAAGAGGCAGTTGTGCAGGCAACATTTGAAGCACCATTAAGACATAACAGTGTGGAGACCTTTGATGAGTACAACACCGGAAAGAACGTAGGAAAAGGAACTCCTACCGTATTCTGGGATATCGTACCGGACAGCGATGAGTGTGAGATTTACACCTACATGGCAGGTGGAGGATGTACACTTCCGGGAAAAGCTATGGTATTGATGCCAGGCGAAGGATACGAGGGCGTAACCAAATTTGTAATGGATGTTATGACAAGCTATGGTTTAAATGCCTGCCCGCCACTTTTAGTTGGTGTAGGTGTTGCAACTTCCGTTGAGACAGCAGCGCTTCTTTCCAAAAAAGCATTAATGCGTCCGATCGGTTCTCACAATGAAAACGAGCGTGCAGCAAAAATGGAACGCCTGTTAGAGGATGGTATCAACGAGATCGGACTTGGACCGCAGGGTATGGGCGGAAAATATTCTGTCATGGGTGTCAACATCGAAAATACTGCCCGTCATCCATCCACGATCGGAGTTGCCGTAAACGTAGGATGCTGGAGCCACAGAAGAGGACACATTATTTTTGATAAAGATTTAAATTATAGAATCACAACACATTCGGAGGTGACGTTATAATGGTAGAGATCAGAGATGGAAAAAAGGTATTAATTACACCGGTATCAGAAGAAGATTTAAAAGATATTAAAGTGGGAGACATCATTTACCTGGATGGCAGCATGACAACCTGCAGAGACGTTGCACATAGAAGACTGGTAGAAGAAGGAAGAGAACTTCCAGTCGATGTATGCAATAACGCAATCTTCCATGCAGGACCGATCATCCGTCCACTGGAAAACGATAAATTCGAGATGGTTTCCGTTGGACCGACCACAAGTATGAGAATGGAAAAATTCGAGTATGAATTTGTAAAACTTACCGGTGTCCGTGTCATTATCGGAAAAGGTGGTATGAAAGAAAATACAGAGCGCGCATGTAAAGAGTTTGGTGCGATCCATTGCGTGTTCCCGGCAGGAAATGCAGTTGTTGCAGCTACTGAGGTAGAGGAGATCGTACGGGCAGAATGGCGTGACCTCGGAATGCCGGAAACCCTCTGGAACTGCAGAGTAAAAGAATTTGGTCCGTTGATCGTTTCCATTGATGCACAGGGAAATAACATGTTTGAGGAAAACAAGATCACATTCAACAAGCGTAAAGATGCCGCTGTTGAAAAAATCTGTAAAGAAGTAGGATTTATAAAATAATACAGGAACACAGCGAAAAAGTGAGGATACACGTCGAATGGGGAGAAAAGCCCGTTTGGCGTGTATTTTTGCAGTTTTTCTGAAATTGTTTTTACAGGTAGGGAGTGCTATAATGAGGACAAAGTATTTGTAGCGAGAAATCAAAAGAAAAGGGGACATTGAGATGAAAAAAAGACAAAATCAAAAAGAACCTGAGATCAAAGTGAATCCGAACGGACAGGCAGCGATGATGCAGAAGATCGTGCGTGACACCTACCGATTTGTAGGGATTGGTATTGCCTGTCTGATCCTTTTTGTAGGGTTTGATGTGGCATTGAGCCGCATAACGACCACACAGCTGGAAAACACCATGTATCTGGATCAGTACCGTCTGGGCTCCAAGACTCTGACATCGGAGGTGCAGTCATATGCCGTGACCGGAAATCAGACCTACTATGATGGCTACATGAAAGAGTTGAATGAGGATAAAAATCGTGATATTGCATGGGCAGGTTTAAAAGCAAATGGTTTAAAAGACAACGAGTGGAGCGAGTTAGAGCACATCGCAGAGCTATCCAATGGTCTGGTTCCATTGGAGGAAGAGGCGATGGACAAGGCTGCGGCAGGAGATATTGATGCAGCAACCGCGCTGGTATTTGGCGATACTTATGAGAGTACGGTACAGGAGATCAACAGCACAACGAACCAGTGCATTTCAGATATCCAGGATCGAATGGCAAAAGAACAGAATATTTTTAACATAATAAAAATGATCTGTATGATCGCGTTCCTGCTTTCGTTTGCAGCGATCGTAAAAAAGATTTCAAGTGCAATGAAGTTCTCAAGACAGGAACTTTTAGTACCGATCGTAAAGGTTTCCGAGCAGATGGAGGAACTTGCACAGGGGCATTTCGTAAACAAGATGGATATAGAGCCGGATTCAAGCGAAGTTGGAAAGATGGTAGAAGCAATCCTGTTTATGAATGATAATTTCACAAAGATGATCTCCGAAATTTCAGGTGTCTTAGGTGAGATGGCAAACGGAAACTACAATGTAGAATTAAAAGAGCAGTATGTAGGAGAGTTTGTAGAGATCAAAGACTCTATGTATAAGATTATCGACAGTACCAAGAAGGCACTAAATACGATCGCGGATGCAGCAAAAGAGATCGATGCCGGTTCTGAACAGCTGGCACAGGCAGCAACCGACCTGGCAGACGGATGTACCGTACAGTCCGGAAAAGTATCAGATGTATCTGAGATGATCGATCAGATCGCAAAGAGCATGGAAGAAAAGACCAAAGAAGCACAGCTTACCGCACAGATCTCACAGCAGGCAGGTCAGGTTTTGATGGAGAGTAACAGCAAGATGCAGGATCTGAAAGAGGCGATCGGAGAGATCAGCAGGCGTTCTGAGGAGATCCGTACGATTATCGGAGCAATCGAGGATATTGCCAGTCAGACCAACCTGTTATCACTGAATGCTTCCATTGAGGCAGCACGTGCAGGAGAGGCAGGAAGAGGATTTGCAGTTGTAGCAGAGCAGGTTAAAAATCTTGCAGAGCAGTCAACAAAGGCAGCTGGCGAGACAACAAAACTGATCGAAGATACGATCGAGGCAGTAGAAAAAGGAATTACCATTGCGGATGCAGCTGTTGAAAATATGAGCGAAGTCATGGAAGGAGCGAAAGATGCGACCGATAAGATGAGCCAGATGGCAGTTGCATTACAGAAAGAAGCGGAAAGTATTCAGAACATTGATGAAAATATTTCCCGTGTGGCAGAGATTGTGGATAACAACTCAGCAGCTTCTGAGGAGACTGCAGCAGTCAGCGAAGAGCAGACTGCACAGGTGCAGACCATGGTACAGATCATGGATCAGTTCCAGATTTAAAAAAGCGTAACCGAAGTCCCAGGGTGGACATAAAAACCATCCGGGGGCTTTTTTGATTCGTAAAAACTCATGCAGATATAACAAACGGTTGCTATAAAATATAGACATGTGAAATTCGAATGGGCGCAGAAAACAGCGAAAAAACACGAAAACGATTATTTGATCTGAATAAAAAATACTATTTGAAATTGAATATAATAGATAAATCATATATCAACCGATTGACATACATGAAAACAAATGCTAGAGTGTAGATACAACGAAGGACAGCAAGACGAGGTTAAAACAAAACATTCTTCAGAGTGGTGATTGCGATGATTGAAAAAAGATTTGAGATCAAAAGTGAATGGCTCTTTTTCCCGGTATGGAATACGATGGGAGAAGAGCCGGAGAAAGAAACATTGGAAATTTTTTGCGAGGAACCGGGGGGCAGAAAAAAGCTGTTTGAGTTCCAGGTCCTTGCCAAAGTGCCCGGGGCAGAGGAAAACTGTCCCATCCGTTATTATGCCCGTTTTCCGGTAAAGCAATTTACCGATAAAACACTAATTCTAAGAGGGGAGCTGCCAGAGGCCTTTTTCGATGCCATTACAACAAATGACATCGTGGTAGCAGCATTGCATCAAAGCAGTGCCGCTGCCGGGGCTTCGGTACGACCTTCGATCCATTTTACACCGGAGACCGGATGGATGAATGATCCGAACGGGCTGGTGTATGCAGATGGTTATTATCATTTATATTTTCAACACAATCCTTTTGACATCCGTTGGGAAAATATGAGCTGGGGCCATGCAAGAAGCCGGGATCTGCTGCATTGGGAGCAAAAGGCGGATGTTCTGTTTCCGGATGAAAACGGAACCATGTTTTCCGGCAGCGGTATCATAAATGAAAAAGAACTGCTGGGGCTTCCACCGGAGGCATTGCTTTTCTTCTATACGGCGGCGGGCGATACGATCCCGTGGAACCGGGGAAAGGAGGCATCACAGCATGTTGCATACAGTCTGGATGGCGGCATGACCCTTCATAAAACAGAGAAGGGGACACTGGATACGGTAGGGCATGAAAACCGCGACCCGAAGGTTTTCTGGCATGAGGAGAGCGGTGCTTATATCATGGTGCTCTGGCTGGATAAAAATGATTTTGGGATATTCCGGTCCACGAATCTGGAATATTGGACACAGAGCGACCGGATCACATTGGATCAGGCGTGGGAATGTCCGGATCTCATGTGCCTGACAGATGAAAATGGCAGGAAACACTGGATGTTTTTCAGTGCAGATGGCTTTTATTTCTGGGGAACGTTTGACGGCTATCAGTTTAAAACCGATGGCATCCGCCATGAGGCATATATCAATCGTATTCCCTATGCAGCGCAGACTTACAGCGGGGTGTATGGCAGGACGATCTCCATTCCGTGGCTCCGTATGCCAAATCGTGGGCGCAATTATACCGGAGCAATGGGGCTGCCAAGGGAATTTCGTGTTTGCGAGATAGACGGAGAAAAGCTGCTGTGTCAGATGCCGGTTCGCGAGTATGAGAGAGCAAAACGCAGCATTGAGTTTATAAAAAAGGATGCAGCTGATGAAATCTGCTACCAGAAGGATGGTTCCGGGGCAGTTGAATTGCAGGTGCAGCGGAAAAAAGAACAAAGACAGATCGCATGGGAAATAAACGGCATGGCTATTTCTTATGATGCAGATACAGGAAGATTTTGTGTGGGAGAAGAAGAATTCAGCATAAGAAAAAATGTCAGTGATTTTTCTTTCCTTTTGGATGACGTTATCCTTGAAGTGACTGCGGGATATGGTACAATAATAGGAGTATTTGAACTGCCGGGGAATGGGGTGGAACTTTTGACCCGGCGCAGTTATTTTGAAAAAATGCAGTTGTTTTTGGAGGAACTATGGCGACCTTAAAAGATGTGGCGAAGGAGACCGGGCTTACGGTAAGTACCGTTTCGCGTGTATTGAACAATCGTGGATATATCAGTGAAGCAACCAGGCAGAAGGTATATGATGCCATGAAAAAACTGAATTACCGTCCGAATGAGGTGGCGCGTTCTCTTTCGAAACAGACGACCAACACGATCGGAGTGATCGTGCCGCACATCAGGCATCCTTACTTTGCGGAGCTGATCAGCAATATCGAAAATCAGGCATACCGTTACGGATTAAAGATCCTGTTATTCAACTCTCAGGAAAAAAATGAACGGGAGTGGGAATACATGGAGATGTGCACCAGTAATCGTGTGGCGGGGATCATTCTGTGCAGCGGTACAGTTGGTGTGGAGAAATTCACAGGTCTTAATATTCCGCTGATTACGATAGAACGTTATCTCGAAAATGGCACGGCAGCAGTGGAGTGTGATAACTTACAGGGCGGACGTCTTGCAGCGAAGCATCTGATCGAATGTGGCTGCAAACATCTGATCCACATCAGTGGTGTTCATGAGACTGCCATGCCGGCGGATGACCGTGCAACCGGATTTCGCGAGGTATGCACGCAGTATGGTGTTAATTATCAGGTGGCAGACACATCTGCATTTGACTACAATCATCTGGAATATCACAAGATATTAGAGACACTTTTAACGGAAAACCCGGACACGGATGGCATTTTTGCCAGCAGTGATCTGATCGCGGCACAGTTATTACAGGTGTGTCACAGATTAAAAAAAGATGTGCCGGGACAGTTAAAGATCGTAGGCTTTGATGATGTAAATATTGCATCACTTACCACACCACCGATCACGACGATCCATCAGCCCATCCGGGAGATGGCAAAAATGGCAGTGGAGTTACTCGTTTCGGCAAGTAAGGGTGAACTTGTGCCAAACCGTACAACACTTCCGGTCTCGCTGGTGGTAAGGGAGAGCACAAATAAGGAGTAAACAAAATGGAAAAGGGATATGATGCTCACACAGGATGAGATCCAGCCGGATGCGATCATGCAGAGCGGTACCATCGAGAAGACCGGTGCCGGAGATACATTTGGCGGCTGTTGCCTGCACTATGTATTAGAGTATGGCATTGACGGACTGACAGAGCAGAGAATGCACGAAATGCTTTGCTTTGCCGATGCCGGAACCGGAAGAAATCGCAGGATTAATGAAACGGATGGACAGGTAACCGAAAGGTGCCTGTCTTTTTTATAGGCTTGTTTAAGAAGCGAGTTATCTATTGTTCTGGGGTCAGGCGTTTTGCCGGGATAACTGGCTGAGCAGATCCGAGATCTGTTCTACCGGTTTGCCGATGGCTTCCGCGATTGCCTGCATGGAGTAGCCACGTCTTTTCATATTTTGGATGATCCTTGCCTCTGCTTCTTCGACACCGGCTTCAAATTCTGCTTTCCGCAGTTTTTCCTCTTCCCATTCTTTGTCATATTCCAGTATACTTAACATTTTAACCTCCGCGCGATTTTCCTGAAGAAATTTTGCCAGTATCCCTTCTGCGATACACTCTTTGATCGCACATTCGACGGCATCATTTAAATTCAGTTTGGTTGTATAGTTACGGATCTTTGCTACATATTGTGCATATTCCTTTAAAATCTGGCATTGTTCCATCAATTTTCTGTTATGCCCTTCATTTATGTTGAGCATTAAAACCTTTAATTCCAGATCGGGTTCTCCGGTTAAATGTTCATATGCCGAAGATAATCGCAGTTCGACTCTGTCTTCTATTTCATCTGTCCCGTTGTAAAATACCATAAATTTGGGAGCGGGTATTTTTTGCAGACTCTTGGAATAAAGAGATTTGCCATTTACATATTTCTGATATTCCAGTGCGATGTAGAACAGATCGCGCAATGGAATATTGGGGTTTAAGGTGGATTGATGTTCATACAGATAAATGCTTGTCTCCAGCATAAATGCCAGATCGTTTTTCATCCCCATGTAGATGGCATTTTTCAATGTCACAATGTACAGATCCTCTGATTTTTCATAGTTTCTTCCGGTTACTGCGTTATACAACGACAGCAGGTTCTGCTTTTCTGAAAACAGCATGCGGAAGATCGTGTCCTTGTACTGACGGTTTGCTACAGGTTCTTTTTCAGTTACATCCTTTTCTTTCATATTCATGTTCTCCTTTTTACAGGAGAGCTACATCCAGATCTCCTGCTTTTTGATTTTGGGATAAAAAGCATAGATTTCTGAAATGTTGATTTGAAGATAGATGGATAACTTATCCGGATAGAATAGAAATATGCTTTGGCATATAGTACCACATCCCCTTTCCATCAGGCAAGAGAAGCCACATTTTTTTGTGCAAAATAGACAAAGACAAGCGCGCACCATCACAAAACCGGGAGAATAAATCGGTTGCGCAAAAACAATTTAAAATGCGCAAAAACCGCAGAAAGAAACAAAAAGTTGTGCAAGTAGCACAAAAAATAAAAGTAAAAAATAGAAAAACCGTCGATTGCACGAAGCGTGCACCCTGTTATATAATAAATAAAAGACAAACGGTTGCGCATAAAACAAAGCGATCAGTATGGAGGGTAAATATGAAAAGAAATGTAGTGAAACAGCTGTTTGCAGCGGCTTTGACCGCTTCTCTTGTGGTTACAGGCGTTGGGGCAACGGATGTTTCTGCAGCGGAAAAGGAAACGGTTGTCCAGACCGAAAATGGGGAAGAAGAGGCAACGGAGAGCACAGAGAGCAAGGAAGCAGGTACAAACCTGCTGACCAATGGGGAGTTTGAGAGTGATGCATCCGGCTGGACTTTTACGTTGGGAGGGGAAACTTACGAGCCAACCGTAAAATCAGCAGGCAGTGACCAATGGATGTCGAACAATACGACAGGATATATCAATGTATGGACCGGATCTGAGCAGGAGTTTGTGATGTCCCAGGAGGTTACAGACCTTTCGGAAGGAACGTATACAGCAACCATCCGGGTAGAAGGAGAGTCGACCAGCAGTATTGCGGCAGATTTAAACTTTTATGCCAATGACGAATCCGTAGCGGTAAGTACAGACGGTTATAATTCATGGACGGAATATACGATTGAAGATATTACGGTAGAAGAAGCCGGAAGTGTTACCGTAAAACTGGCAGGTACCATAGGCGCCGAGTACTGGATGGATATCGATGATGTAACACTGACAAAAAACCAGTCTGCGGAGGAGGAAAAGGAAAACGCAGTTTCCGAGTTAAACAGTCTGATCACAGCCTGCAAGGCATTATCGGAGTCAGACTATACGGCAGACAGCTGGTCGGCATTGCAGACAGCAATAACCACTGCCGAGGCGGTAGCTGCAGATGCAGAGGATAAGACCGTGACTGAGATCAATGAGGCAGTGGCGGCATTACAGGAAGCAAAAGATGCGCTGGTCGATGCAAGTATCGTAGATAGCGGAGCAAATGGAATTTATGTGAAAAAGGTAGAGGGACTTAGTGATGATTTCATCAAAGGTGTGGATGTATCTTCTTATGTCAGCCTGATCGACAGTGGCGTGAAGTTCCGTGACTGGGATGGAAATGTGATCACCGATCAGCAGTTCTTTGACCAGTTAAAAGAAGCAGGCGTTAATTATGTCCGTATCCGCGTCTGGAACGACCCGTATGACAGCGAGGGCAATGGTTACGGCGGTGGAAATAATGACCTTGCAAAAGCCAAAACTATTGGAAAATGGGCAACGGAAGCAGGAATGAAAGTCCTGATCGATTTCCATTATTCTGATTTCTGGGCAGACCCGGATAAACAGCAGGCACCAAAAGCATGGGCAGATTACACGATCGATGAAAAAGTGACTGCGGTAAGTGAATACACGACAGAAAGCATCACAGAGCTGCGGGATGCAGGAGTCGATGTTGGCATGGTACAGGTCGGAAATGAAACCAACAACGGTGTCTGCGGTGAAACAAGCTGGGAAAATATGTGCAAGATCTTTGATGCAGGTGCAGATGCGGTACATGCGATTGACAGCAGTATTCTGGTTGCCGTTCATTTTGCAAATCCGGAAAACAGCGGAACATATGCAACTTATGCAAAGAACCTGTCAGATTATGATGTAAGTTATGATGTGTTTGCATCTTCTTATTATCCATACTGGCATGGAACACTGGATAATCTGACCAGCGTACTTTCTGATGTAGCAACCACCTATGGAAAAAAAGTAATGGTAGCAGAGACCTCATGGGCGACCACCTTAGAGGATGGCGACGGACATGAAAACACTGTCCGTGAAGGAAATAACGATACCTATCAGGCAGGAATGGATTATGCGTTTACCGTACAGGGACAGGCAAATGAAGTAAGAAGTGTTATCCAGGCAGTGAAGGATGTCGGGGATGCAGGTATCGGTGTATTTTACTGGGAGCCGGCATGGATCCCGGTACAGGTATACGACAGCACAGCATCAGATGCCGAGGCGGTTCTTGCATCCAACAAAGCAGCATGGGAAAAATACGGTTCTGGCTGGGCAGCAAGCTATGCAGGAGAATATGATGCAAAAGATGCAGGAAAATGGTATGGCGGTTCTGCCGTTGACAATCAGGCACTGTTTGATTTCAATGGAAAACCACTGGCATCCTTAAATGTATTTAAGTATGTGGACACTGGAGCAACCACCACAAAGAGACTGGATGGTGTCACAGACCCGGATGATATTGAGGTTTCCTACGGGGCAGATATTGCAGCAGCGCTGCCAACAGAAGTAACCGTGGAATACAATGATGGAACAAAAGATACTGCATCCGTCAGCTGGAACAGTGAAGAAATTGCGGCAATCGTAACATATGGAACCTATACTGTACATGGAACAACATCTTATACCGATGAAAGTGGAAATACAACGACCCTGTATCCAAAATGTAAAGTGTCCGTATTGCCGGAAAACCTGTTACAGCAGGGCGGTTTTGAAGACGGTGCAGATGCGTGGACTGTAGAGGGTGTCGGAGCAAAGGGTGTATCTGGAGAAACACCACGGACCGGAAGTCAGGAATTTCATTATTACATTGCAGATTCTGCGATCGATTTTACATTAACGCAGAGTGTGACAGCAGCGCAGTCCGGCATTTACAGTTCTTACCTGTATATTCAGGGAAGTGCAGATATCGCAGTGGAACTGACACTTACCAATGATACACAGAAGACCTCACAGAGTGATACAGCAGACTGCGAGGGATGGAAGATCTGGCAGCAGCCTAAAGCAGAGGGGGTTGTGGCAACCGCAGGAGACCAGTTGACCGTAAGCATCCATGTGACCGGAGAGGCAGCAGGATGGGGAAGCATTGATGATGTTTATCTTTATCAGGCAGAGTCTTATGAGCAGTATGCGATCAACTATGAATTAAATGGTGGAACAAACAATGCCAGCAACCCGGCATATTATGATGAGACCATGGAAGTGACATTTATGGAGCCAGCCAAAGATGGCTGCACCTTTGCGGGCTGGTATCTGGATGCGGATTATAAAGAAGCAACGACAGGAATTGCAAAGGGAACCACCGGCGCGATCACCGTTTATGCAAAATGGGAAGCAGATAACGTACTGGTTTCCAAAGTTACCTTAAACAAGACCAAAGTTGGACTTGGAAAAGGAAAGACCATTACCTTAAAGGCAACCGTGACACCAGAAGAGGCAACCAATGCAAACGTAACATGGACTTCCTCAGATCCAAAGGTGGCTGCCGTTGATGCAAATGGTAAAGTAAAAGCATTAAAATTTGGAAAAGCAAAGATTACGGCGGAGGCTGCAGACGGAAGTGGAAGCAAGGCAGTCTGTGAGGTTACCTGTGGTTACACGATCACTTATAAACTCAACAAAGGAACCAATAGCGAGAAGAACCCGGGTGCTTACTACAATGAGAAAGTTACATTAAAAAATGCGACCAGAAAGGGCTACACCTTTGCGGGCTGGTATGCAGATAAAGACTTTAAGAAAAAGGTAACTGCGATCGCCAAAGGAACCAAAAAGAACATAACACTTTACGCAAAATGGACAAAGGTAAAGGTAGGAAAGGCAACATTAAGCAAAGCAGCAAACAGTTCAAAACAGAGCATCAAAGTAACCATAAAGAAAGTAGCAGGGGCAAAGGGATACCGCATCGTATATTCTACCGATAAGAAGTTTAAGAAAAACGTAGAAAGCGTATGGAGCAAAAAGACCGGTGCGACCATAAAGGGACTGGAAAAAGGAAAAACCTATTATGTAAAGGTATGTGCCTATAAAGTAGATTCTCAGAACAATAAAGTACTCGGAAGCTACAGCAGTGTGAAAAAAGTAAAGATCAAAAAATAAAGCAAAGTGGGAAATGGCTGTCAGCAAAAGCGGGCAGCCATTTCCTAAATTTTTATGAAGAATAGGGCAGGTGGGTTGGATTCTGCTGTAAAATCGGATAAGATGATATACAAGGTTACGACAGCAGGAGGATACATGAAAAAAAAATTATACAGAAGCATGATTCTGGTGCTTGCCGCATTGGGACTGGCAGGGTGCCAGAAAGAAAATAAAAAAACGGAAGTGGAAGAGGTGGCGACGGAGACAGAAAGCCCGCTCGAATCTTTTTTACAGGCAGAAGAGGAAAAGTACGAATATGTGATGCCGGAGGTTTATTCCGAAGATGCAACATTTGATGCGTTAGCAGAGTTTCTGGCAGTTTATTATCAGATCCCGGAAGAAGAACTGGAGGAGACCAGATATTACTATAATTATGTTGATCTGAATGAGGACGGGACAAATGAGATCATTGCGCTTACGGTCGGCGAGACAACATCCACATCCATGGGGGAATGTGTATTGGTGCTATCGCAGGAGGGGGCAGACTTTACGGTGATCTCTGATTTGCGCAATGTCAGGACACCGGTCGTGATCAGCGATGAGATGACCGACGGCTGGCATGATCTGATCTACTACGTCTATGGCGGCGGACAGGAAGCTGGTTATCTGAGATGCCATTATATGGGGGCAGATGGCTATCAGAGCACGGAAGAGGATTTCCTGCCAGATCTCATCGGAATTACAGGGGAAAAAGTTCTGGCGGACAATCTCATAGATGATATGGATAAAGGGGACTATCTGACTCTGGTGCCGAAAAGTTCCTAAAGAAAAGACTTTATATTAGGGGGCTAAAATGATATAATTCATATCAAATGACCTTTTTGTAATGTGCCATAACAGGCAGAAGAGAAGGAATGTCCGCATTTTCGGGCATAGGAGAAGAGATATGAAGAGCAATAAAATCAAACTGAAGGGAAAGATTCGCACGTATTTTAATCTTCCGTTGATTATGACGATACCGCTGGTATTGATCAATATTTTCATTTATTCAGAAAATATCAAAGACGGTGTGGTTTTTTCCGGATTTATCATCCTTTATTTTGGAGTGATGTTAGTTGCGGCGAAGCGAAATAAGCCGCTTCTGATCAATGAGATGATCACGTTTGCGACTCAGTACGGAAGTGTCCAAAAACAGTTGCTCAACGAATTTGAGATACCATATGCGCTGGTGGATTACAATGCAAAGGTTCTGTGGGTAAACGAGCAGTTTACCGAGATCACGGGCAAAAGCAAAAACTACCATAAGTCCATTACCTCCATTTTTCCGGCTCTGACCAAGGAAATGTTACAGCGGAGCGAGGGGCAGGAGGAAGTAGACTTAACGTTAGAGGACAGAAGCTATCGTTGTTCTTTAAAGCGGATCTATTTTGGACCGATCGTAGAACAGAGTGAACTTGTGGCATTAGAGGACAGCACCGAATATCTGACGGCGATCTATCTTTTTGATGAGACAGAATTAAAACATTTATTCAAGGACAGAGAAGACCAGAAGATGGTCGCAGGACTTGTGTATATCGATAATTACGAAGAGGCACTCGACAGTATCGAGGATGTCAAGCGTTCTCTGCTCGTTGCATTGATCGACCGTAAAGTCAACAAATACTTTACCGAGATCGATGCCCTTGTGCGTAAGATCGAAAAAGATAAGTACTTTGTAGTGTTTAAATACAAGTATCTTGCAAAATTAAGAGAAGACCGTTTTAATCTGATCGAAGATGTAAAGACTGTCAAAGTCGGAAATGAAATGGCAGTGACTTTAAGTATCGGTATCGGTGCAGACGGAGCAAGCTATACGCAGAATTATGAATATGCCCGTATGTCGATCGACCTTGCACTTGGACGAGGCGGCGATCAGGTCGTTGTAAGAGAGGGAGAGGAAGTCTCCTATTACGGCGGCAAGACACAGCAGGTGGAGCGTAACACCAGAGTAAAGGCGAGAGTAAAAGCGCATGCACTCCGCGAGATCATTGAGAGCCGTGAGCATGTTATCATTATGGGACACAGCATCAGTGACGTGGACTGCCTGGGAGCAGCTATCGGTGTTTACTGTGCGGCAAGAAGCCTTGGCAAGAAAGCACAGATCGTATTAAATGAGATCACATCCTCACTTCGTCCGCTGGTCGAATGTTTTACCGAGGAAAACGGATATCCGGCGGATTTATTTATCAAAAATGAAGAAGCACTGCTTCTGACCAATGAAAATACCCTGGTCATGGTCGTGGATGTAAACCGTCCGAGTTACACAGAGTGCCCGGAACTTTTAAAACGGAGCAATACGGTCTGTGTATTTGACCATCACAGACAGACCAGTGAGGTCATCGAAAATCCGGTGCTTTCCTATGTGGAGCCGTATGCATCGAGTGCCTGTGAGATGATCGCAGAGGTATTGCAGTATTTTTCAGAAAATATCCGTCTGGCACCGAGCGAGGCAGATTGTATTTATGCAGGTATCCTTATTGATACCAACAACTTTATGACAAAAACCGGAGTCCGTACCTTTGAAGCGGCAGCGTATTTAAAACGTGCGGGTGCAGAGGTAACCCGTGTCCGTAAGATGCTTCGGAACGATATGGCAGATTACAAAGCACGCGCAGAGGCAGTGCGCCATGCGGAAGTATACCGCGGAGCATTTGCGATCTCTGTCTGTCCGGCAGATAAAGTAGAGAGCCCAACCATCGTAGGCTCACAGGCGGCAAATGAACTGCTCAATATCGTGGGCATCAAGGCATCTTTCGTGCTGACCGAATATCAGGGAAAAATCTATGTAAGTTCACGTTCCATCGATGAGATCAACGTGCAGCTGATCATGGAGCGTCTCGGCGGAGGCGGACACTTAAATATGGCAGGTGCGCAGCTTACCGACTGTACGATATTACAGGCAAAACACATTATACAAGACACCATTGACGAGATGTTAAAGGAAGGAGATATCCAGGAATGAAAGTAATATTATTAGAAGATGTAAAATCATTAGGAAAAAAAGGTGAAGTCGTAAATGTCAGTGACGGTTACGCAAGAAATATGATCTTCCCGAAAAAATTAGGAGTTGAGGCAACACCAAAGAACTTAAACGACTTAAAATTACAGAATCAGCATGCAGATAAAGTGGCTCAGGAAAATTACGAGGCAGCCCTCGCATTTGCAGAAGAATTAAAAGATAAAAAGATCACAGTCAAGATGAAAGCAGGAGAGGGCGGAAGAACCTTCGGTTCTGTTTCCACAAAAGAGATTGCAGCTGCAGCAAAAGCACAGCTGGGTGTGGAACTGGATAAGAAAAAGATGCAGCTGCCGGAGCCGATCCGTACTTTCGGAATGACAGAGGTTTCCATTAAACTCCATCCAAAGGTAATGGGCAAATTTACCGTACATGTGGTAGAAGAATAAAAGGCGTTTGGAAAGGCATGGTTAAAAGTTTATGGAGGAAGCATTAATCAAGCGGATTATGCCAAACAGCTTAGAGGCAGAGCAGTCTGTCATAGGCTCCATGATCATGGACAAAGATGCCATCGTTACGGCGATGGAGATGTTGATCAGTGAAGATTTTTATCACAGACAGTATGGTATTTTGTTTGATACCATGATCGAGTTATACAACAAAGGGCTGCCGGTGGATCTGGTAACCTTGCAGAACAAATTAAAAGAAAAAGATGTGCCGGCGGAGATCGCAAGTCTGGAATTTGTGCGTGAGCTGATGACGGCGGTGCCGACTTCGGCAAATGTGAAATACTATGCGCAGATCGTAAAAGACAATTCCATGCGCCGGAAGCTGATCAAATTAAACGAAGAGATAGAAAACGAGTGTTATCTCGGCAAAGAGAGTGTCGAGACCGTTATGGATATCACGGAGAAAAAGGTGTTTGACCTGCTTTCCGCAAGAGGCGGCGGTGGAGATTACACCCCGATCCGTCAGGTGGTAATGAATGCACTCGAAAAGATCGAAAATGCGGCAAAGACATCGGGAACGGTAACCGGTATCCCGACCGGATTTATCGACTTGGATTACCGGACAGCAGGATTACAGCCGTCCGATCTGATCCTGATCGCGGCACGTCCGTCCATGGGAAAAACAGCGTTTGTTTTAAATATCGCGCAGTATGTTGCCTTCCATGAGCATATGTGCACTGCGATCTTTTCTCTCGAGATGTCCAAGGAACAGCTCGTAAACCGTCTGTTTTCTTTAGAGTCAAGAGTGGATGCCCAGGCACTTCGAACCGGTAACCTGTCCGATACCGACTGGGAGAAGCTGATCGAGGGAGCCGGTATCATCGGTAATTCCGAGCTCATCATTGATGATACGCCGGGTATTTCAATTGCGGAGATGCGCAGTAAATGCCGGAAATATAAGTTAGAGCATGACTTAAAGTTAGTCATCATCGACTACTTACAGTTGATGTCCGGCTCGGGAAAGAGTTCCGATTCCAGACAGCAGGAGATCTCCGATATTTCCCGTTCCTTAAAGGCACTGGCGAGGGAATTATCGGTTCCTGTCATCGCACTTTCACAGTTGTCCCGTGCGGTTGAGCAGAGACCGGATCACAGACCGATGTTATCTGACCTTCGTGAGTCCGGAGCGATCGAGCAGGATGCCGATGTGGTTATGTTCATTTATCGTGATGATTACTATAATCACGATTCCGATATGAAGGGAATTTCAGAGATCATCATTGCAAAACAGAGAAATGGTCCGATCGGAACGGTAAATCTGGTATGGCTGCCTCAGTACACCAAATTTGCCAATATGGAAAAATAAAAACATTCTTTTGCCATATCATGTCGCAATAAGACGAGCGATTTTCGTTGTATGCACCAGAAAGGTTGCTTATAATGTAAGTTAGTAGATAGATGCAATGTGTATTATCGAAGAAAAAGGAGAAAACTCTCCGAAAGATATGGAGGAACTGGAATGGAAAAAGTGCGTTACATGATTTCAGATGCCGCCAATATTGTAAAGGTGGAGTCGCATGTATTGCGTTACTGGGAAGAGGAACTGGAGCTTGACATTCCAAGAAACGAATTAGGGCACCGGTATTACACCAAAGAAAACATTCAGGAGTTCCAGAAGATAAAAGAATTAAAAGAGCAGGGCTATCAGCTTAAGGCGATCCGGATGATCGTACATAATCTGCCAATCGACACGCAGCCGGACTTTCTGCCGGTGGAAGAAAAGAAGCCGGATCTAAGACAGGTTCTGCCGGATGAGACAAAGAAACCGGAAAAGCTGATGAGCCAGCCGTCTCATCAGAGTATTTTAGATAATACGGAAAAAATGGCACAGTTTACCGAGCTTATGACCGAGATCGTCGGAAAGGCACTTGCGGCAAATAATCAGGATCTGAGCAAGACCATCAGTAATGATGTGGGAGAACAGGTGTTAAAAGAGATGAATTACCTGATGCGGGAGCGGGAAGAAGCAGACGAAGAACGGTTTCGGAAGCTGGATGCGGCGATCCGTGGCAATTTAAAGAAAAAAGAACCCAGAAAGTGGGGACGAAAAAAAGAATAAGTTTAAACAAAAATACCGCTCCGGCGTAACCGGAGCGGTATTTTTTTGTGTCCAGTTTACTTTCCAAAAGCAGGATCATCAAGGATATCTTTACACATTTCAATATATTTATCCGGGCGGTAATCGGTTGCACCGTCAATGAGAGGATTTGCGCGGAAGATATCGCGTCCGGCAAGTGTGAGGTCAATGGTTGCAGTATACATATCACATTCAATGGCAAGCGGATCGGTAAATTTGTGACCGGCATAATAATGAACTTCCCAGAAGTTACGGCTTGGTCCCATGATGCTGCTTCCACCCCAGAACTCGTTGTAGAGATCTTTGCCGCCGAGGTTGGAGGAGACGATATACATCTGATTGGTAATGACATGTGCTTCCAGTGTGGTAGTACCAAGTGCAATGCCGTGGCATTTTGCAAGTGCGGTGCAGTTGATGTGCATTCTGGCACCTTTCGCACCCTCGTAACGGATCATTTCCGGGAAACAGTAAGAGTCATAACAGATGGAAATACCGATCGGACCCCATTCGGTATCGATGACACATGGCTTGTCTCCTCTGGTTGCCCAGTGTGGTTCCGGATAAGGAAGGTGCATTTTGCGGTAAGAACGGATCAGACCTTCCGGGCCACAGATGGCAAGTGCATTATAGATCACAGAAGGATCATCCGGGTCACGTTCCGGCATACCAAAGACAGCGTAGATACCAAGCTTTTTGGTCAGCTCGCCAACTTCTAAAGAAGAAGGACCAGGGATAAGCTCGGCCTCTTTGGACTGCATTTTCTCAGCCTTTGGCTTTTCCTCTTCATCATCATAACCGGTAAGTGCCATTTCCGGGAAGACAACAAAATCGGAACCTTTTTTTGCAGCTGCTTCAATATATCCTTTGATACGGTTTAAGTTTTTGGCTTTATCGCCCCAGGCAGCATTAAATGTAACAGTAGAAACGGTAATAATGTCTTTTTTCATAATTGTGATCTCCTTTCGAACAATGAAAAAAGCGCAACCGGAATGAAAAACACTCCGTTGCGCTTCTGTTAGATGCAATTTAGCATAGAAAAAACAGAAATACAACAGAAAAAAGTTAGGTCATACAGGAAAAAAGTTAGGTTGCCGAATCTAATTTTTTTCCGGGTAAATGCAAAGTTAATTCGGTTTACTTTGTGCCTGGTTCCGATATAATGAATTGCAACAACAGGGAACAAAAACGACGAGCAAAGACGCTTTGGTAGAAACCAGGGCGTCTTTTTTTATGGCGGTGCACATTCCCGAGTACAAAAAGAGGAGAGAAAATATTATGAAGAAATGGAAAAACAATTTAAAAAAAGTAACCTCGGCAATCTTGATCGCAGCCATGACAATGGGGCTTATGGCGTGTGGCAGTGGCAGCAGTTCATCCTCTGGCGGTGGCGACACACTAAAAGTTGGATTTATGAGTGACCAGTCAGGAGACAACGCACTGACCTGTAATGTAGAAGCATTTCAGCTTGCTGTAGATGAGATCAACGAAGCGGGCGGAGTTCTTGGAAAGAAGATCGAGCCAGTGATCGTGGATGGACAGAGTGATACCCAGCGTTATCAGAATCTGGCAAAAGAGCTGATCCTTGAAGATAACTGTGATGTGGTATTCCAGGATGGAACAAGTGCAAACCGTGAAGCAATCCGTTCCACTTTTGAGGAGAACAAAAAACTTCTGATCTATCCGACCTTCTATGAAGGTGGTGTGGCAAGCAGATATTGTATCTGTACAGGAACCGGACCGGAGCAGACGATCTTACCGCTGATGCAGTACATCAAAGATAACAATGTAGGTTCCAAAGTATATA
>JBNMKU010000024.1:0-27700 GCA_050874505.1 Roseburia sp.
AACATATCCTCAGTACTCGGGTTCATCGTCTGACCACCCTCGATGATATAGTCAACACCAAGTCCCTTAAAGATCTCGTTGATACCCTCTCCGATGCTGACGGAAATAAATCCCATCTCCTTTGGAGGCTCGGCTGTTTTTGGCTCTGCATCCGGCAGTCCTGCTGACTGCATCTCTTTTTCTTTGAGTGCGGAGATCTTCTCATCGCGCTCTAATTTCATATTTTCAATGATGATCGTGGTCAGACCGCCATAGGTCAGACCTCTCTGCATTGCAAGACCCGGATCGTTGGTATGTACATGTACCTTTACGATCTCGTCATCTGCTACCACTACGATAGAATCACCGATCGTCTCCAGATAAGATTTGAACTCGCTCTCCTGTTTGTCCGTGATCGGTTTCTCTAACATGATCAAAAACTGTGTACAGTAAGCAAACTTGATCTCCTGATTCGCCTGTGCCTCAATATTATAGGAAGTGGATGCTGCTGCTTCTCCTGCCGGTTTCTCTGCAGGGATCACAACTGTGGTGTCGATCTCTTTTCCAAGCAGTGCATCAAGTGCACCCTTTAACACCTGCATCAGACCCTGTCCGCCGGAATCAACCACGCCAGCCTGTTTTAGTACCGGAAGCATCTCCGGTGTCAGGTCTAACACACGGTCTCCCTCTTTGATCACTTCCTCACAGAATGTAACCAGATCCTCGGTCTCATCACTGAGTTCTAAGGCACGGTCTGCCATTCCTTTGGCAACGGTAAGGATCGTTCCCTCTTTTGGTTTCATAACTGCCTTATATGCAGTCTCTACTGATTTCTGGAAAGCATCCGATAAGATCTGGACGTTTATTTCCTCATACTCTCCCATGACCTTGGTAAAACCACGGAACAACTGGGATAAGATAACACCTGAGTTTCCTCTTGCACCACGCAGGGAGCCGGAAGAGATTGCTTTTGCCAGTGACTTCATATCCGGTTTCTCAAGGGCAGCAACTTCTTTTGCTGCTGACATGATGGTCATTGACATATTGGTTCCGGTATCGCCATCCGGTACCGGGAATACATTTAATTCATTGATCCATTCTTTTTTAACTTCTAAGTTCTTTGCTCCTGCTAAAAACATCTTTGCTAACAGTTCAGCATTTATCGTAGTGATCTCCACGTTTTCAAATCCTCCTTAATCAATCACACGCACGCCTTCGACGTAAATGTTCAATTTCTTGATTTCCATTCCGGTAAACTCTTCTACTTTGTATTTTACCGTTTCGATCAGATTGTCGGAAACCGTACTGATGCTGACACCATACGCCACAATAACATGAAAATCAATCGTGATCTTATTATCCTCATCAATCGTTACATTAATACCATGTGTCAGATAATCTTTCTTTAATAATTTAACCAGTCCATCCTTCATATTGACTGCAGCCATACCTACAATTCCGAAACACTCTACTGCAACGGAACCGGCATAGGTTGCGATTACTTCAGGATCTATTGAAACTTTTCCCCACTGGGTCTCCATATGTCCATTCATTACGATCGAACTCCTTTCAAAGTCGTATTGACGCTAATATATGCTTTATTATACCTTGAATTACCAAAAATTCATAGTCCTGTTTTCAAATTTTAATATTTTTTTTAATTTTTACTTGCATTATATGTTTTTATCTGCTAGAATAAACATGTTGTGAACCTGTACGTGTACGTTATCATGCAGGTAAATTCTGTAAATTACGACAGGCAATCTTGAGCAACAAGATTACGATATATGCAAGGAGGTGCTAGGACATGGCAAAGTGTGCAGTTTGTGGAAAGGGTGCTCATTTCGGAAACAATGTGAGCCATTCACATAGAAAATCAAATAGAATGTGGAAATCAAACATTAAGCGTGTGAGCTGTAAAGTAAACGGAACACCAAAGAAATTATATGTATGTGCTTCCTGTTTAAAATCTGGTAAAGTTGAAAGAGCTTAATCCATCAAAAACGTATCGCATTTTGCGGTACGTTTTTTTATGCTGACTGACCAGTTGCGTTTCGCATCTTCTATAGGACACAAAAGCTGTCACTTTTGCGAAGTTATCTTCGTTACAGTGACAGCTTTTTTCATGATAACAGAATGTTTGCGGAGCGTGCATTCTGTTATTTTACGCCTGATTCCACAGGTTCTGAATGTACTCTCTTGCTGCTACGGCATTTTCCGGTACCGTATTTTCCAGTGTTGCATGGATATACGGCTTTTTCTCTTTCATAAAGCGGATGATCTGGCTATAGTCCATCTCTCCGGTTCCGGCAGCAACTGAAACAAGTACGTTGTCTTTTACCACGAAATCCTTGATATGTACCATGGCAATATCCTCTCCGAGTAAATCGATCGCCTCTGCGAAGATCTCTTCCCTGTTCTGATAATTGGAATGGTCCAACAGGTTGACCGGATCAAAAATAATCTGGAGATTCGGGGATGCGATCTCATCGAGCACTCTTCTGGCACGTTTCGGATTGCAGACGATATGTTTTGCCACCGGCTCGATTGCCAGAATGACTCCCATTTTTTCTGCATATTCCACGACCGGGCGTACATTCCGAATGAAGATGTCAAGTGCCTCATCCGAATGATTGCGTTCTTCAAACTTATATTCCTCATTGACCGCACCTGTCTCTGTTCCGACAACACCGGCACCCAAAAGGGATGCAAACCGGATGTTTGTCAGATAACGTCTTTTTATCTTAGCAAGGCTCTCCTCATTCGGATTTGCAAGATTTAAGTAACACCCTAAAACAGCCACATCAAGTTCATTTTTTGCAAACAGCTTTTTTAAATACAGGGCAAATCCCGGAGTCAGTGCCCCGTCATTGACCGGATACTCCGAGATTACTTTTGCAAGTGCCAGATGCCCACAGGTAAATCCCTGTTCATGGGCAATGGCAAGGCGTTCCTCCAAAGGTGCTTTTTTGATATCATGTAAACGAATTCCTAACTGCATCTTTTTCCCTTTCCGCGCTCTATTCCTCTATCACTTTTTCATCTACGCCAAGCAGGGTCATTTTCTCGCCCTCCTGACCATTTATGGAAACATGATCTAAGATCAGCTTCTTAACATTATTGGCAAAAATACCTTTTTTGCTGCATGCCTCAACGCCTGCTGACATGGCAGGGACACCACACTTTGCCTGTTTTGCATAGGTTACCGTAACATTTTTCATTCTGATCTCTTCGATCTTCTGCTCCGGCAGTCCGTCAAAATAAGCTGCAGCCACATGGCAGTTTGTCGCTTTTATATTTTCGAAGGAAAGACTCTTTACCTGCGGCGTTCTCTCATCCACCGGCTTCTCTCCTCTGTTCTGTACATAATCGGTCTTGCCATCCGGATCACAGAAGTAAAAACAGTTGACTACAAATGGTGTCATGACATGATCCATATCGATATTGCGGAATGAAATCTGGTTTAAAATCGAATCTTTTCCTCTTCCTCTCCTGGTCTTGATCCGCAGTCCGCGGTCTGTATGGCGGAACAGGCAGTCCTCTACCAGAAGGTCTTTGACACCACCTGCGATCTCACTTCCGACGGTAACCGCACCATGTCCGTTTTCCATCAGGCACTGTCTGATATGAAGGTTTTCAGACGGAGTTTTGTGTTTTCTTGCCATATAGATCTTACCGGATTTTACGGCGATACAGTCATCTCCGAGGGAAAAACGTACTCCGGCGATCTCCACATTTTTGCAGGATTCCGGATCCAGTCCGTCTGTATTTGGGGAGTCACTTGGGTTCTCTACAATAACATTATAAAATTTCAGATCATCTGAAAAATACGGATGCAGGGTCCAGGATGGGCTGTTGCAGAACTTTACACCCTGGAGGGTAACATGATTACAATGGCTGATAAAGAACAGACGCGGACGGAATGCTCCTACCATCACTTTCGGATTATGCCACCAGTTTTCCTTTGAAGCATTTCCATTGATCGTTCCCTGTCCGTAAATGCGTACATTTTCAACTGAGATACCGGTAATGATCCCTGCAAACATTGGCAGTGGATTTCCCTCCCAGGTACCCAGATTATACTCATCCGTCTCATCATAGCTTTCGATCAGAGCCGGGAATTTCGGAAATTCGCTGCGCTCTGTTTTTGCCTTTAATTCTGCTCCTTTTGCAAGTTCTAAGTTCAGGTCACTCTTTAAGAACAGACTGGTAATGCAGTAAGTTCCCTCCGGCACCAAAACCCTGCTGTCTTTCGGGCAGGATAAGATCGCTGCCTGGATAAATTTGGTATCGTCCTGTACACCATCTCCCTTTGCGCCAAAATCTTTGACATTCAAGGTAACAAACTCATACCCTGTGCAAAACTCCAGCGTTCCTAAAACACTGCCATCTGCTTTCTTTACTGTAAGTTCATAGGTTGTTTCCGGTTTCAGATCAAATAATGATGTGATGACCGTGTCTGCCTGTCTGACCGGCACACCGTTCAATTCGATCTGATACGGCTCTTTGGTATAATAAATGCCGCCATCTGCTAATTCCAGGGTTACACTTCTTGCTGCAAGATCAATTACTTTTATTTCCATCTGTGGTTCTCCTCTCTACCGGTTCTTCTCTTCCAGGATCTTTCTCTGTGCACAGGACATCAGAAAAATGCCCGCGTTAGTTTCCGGCTCATCTGCCTGCGGAAGTTCCTGCTCCTGCAATGAGACAGCCTCATCTTCGTACTTTTCACTCAGTAAGATCCGCATGTTGCATCCTTTGAACATTGTGTAAGAAAGCATCCAGGCATCTTCCTTTGAAAAGGAACCCTCCCTCCGGACACATTTTAACAATTCTTTGTAATAATCCTGTAATTTGCGGTACATTTCATAAATTTCAATACTCATCGCACTCATGGTATCGACATATACCATCATCAACCGGATTGCATCTGCCACATCTGTGCGCAGTGTCCGTGTCTCTCTGTCATAAACACGCTCGTGCTCTGCATCCAGTCTTGCTATGATCTCGTTGTAACGCTCTTTTTTACCATATTTCGTCTCATACTCCATATAAAAAGGAAGCATTTCTATGCGGCTCTCCTCTTTTAACGTTCCATTGACTTTCTCAACCAGATCCAGATAATTCTGCTCTTTTGTTATCTGATATAAGAAAGAGAAAATGCTTCCATTGGTCACGTCCACCTCCTTATCTGCACGTTTTAAGTAATCCAGATAACATTCCTCTCCGGTCGCCCCGTAAATCTGCGCAACTCCTCTGAGTAAAACGGGGTTTTTTCTATTTTCTTTCAGATACTCTTTCATCCACTCCTGTGTATTCATCTTACTTTGCTCTCCCTTCTTTTTTGCTTTTCCCAATATCCCGTCTGATAAACCAGATATAGCACGACTGCCGCCAGTCCATTACTGATCACCACAGAATACCATACACTGCGCACTCCCATGTGTAACCATTTTTCACATATGTATAAAGAACCGAAACGGAACAGCCATAATCTTGCAATATCAACGACCATATTCACGACTGTCTTGCCACAGCCCTGAAACAGTCCGATCGTTGCATTGTAAATTCCATTCATAAAACACCAGAATGCCATAATGCTCAAAAAGTCCGCTGCCATTGCGATCACCGCCGTATCATCCGAAAAGATACTAACGATTGCCCGCGAGACTGGCATTCTCGATAAGATCATACCACCGACAAAAAGGAACACCACACAGACCCGCTCGGACAACAGATATCCTTTTTTTGCCCTCTCATA
The DNA here is from genome assembly GCA_050874505.1 of Roseburia sp. GTDB lineage: Bacteria > Bacillota > Clostridia > Lachnospirales > Lachnospiraceae > Roseburia. The sequence continues at coordinate 5,741 of JBNMKU010000024.1, forward strand.
CTGGTCTGCACCGACATTCTGTCCGACGATAATGGCAACCGCAGAACCGATACCATTCGACGGCAGTGTGATCAGTCCATTTACTTTATTTCCGATGCCATAAGCAGCCATTGCCTGTGTTCCATATGCAAAAACGCTCTTGCTCATCAGCAGAAACCCAAGCTGTGTCGTACTTCCGCCGATCGCACTCGGCAGTCCCACCTGTACGATCCGTTTTAACTTTTCTTTTTCAAAACGGATTTTGGAAACTTCCAGATACAGCAGACGGTTTTTATTATGCAGTACCACAAATGCAATGACCGCCGGCACTGCTTTGGCAAACATAGTCGCAAGAGCTGCTCCGGCAACTCCAAAATGTAATACCACCATCATCAACGGATCAAATATCATATTTAAGGAAATCCCTAACACGTTCATAAGCATCGGGCGCAGTGTATCTCCCTGTGCCTGATTGATCGCAATATACATATTTACCATATAAAGAAACGGCATATCCAAAATTGCGATCTGCATATAGATCCTGCTGTAGGTAAAGGTCTCTCCCTCTGCTCCAAGCCAGGTCACAATTGCCGGAGTCGTAAGTGCCACCAGTGCGGCACAGACCACCGAAAACGTCATCGCGCAGACAAAAATATGATTCGCCATCGACCTCGCATCTTCATCCTGCTTTGCACCGATATACTGCGAGATCAAAACAGAGCCAGCCACAGTAATACCAGAGCCAAAATTAATGACCAGATTCTGCACCGGTGTTACCAGATTGATCGCGGCAAGTTCTTCTGTTCCGAGTTTTCCCAGCCAGTATGTATCAGTCAGATTATACATGGTCTGTAAAAAGCTGTTAATGACAACCGGGATGGATAAAAGCAAAATCGCATGTAACAGGCTGCCATTTAAAATCTCTTCTCTTCCTACTGTCTTGCTCATAAGTCATATCCTTATATAAAAATAAGTGGCTCAAGATTACTCCCAAGCCACTAATAAATCACTGTATCTTCCGCCCAATTCTTTGAGTCCTCTTGCAATACATCCTGCGTATACAACAGCACCCTCATATTTCAGATGCGTATTGTCTGTCAATCCATCCATATGGGAAGGATAGATCCCGGCAGGTAAGTGCATATACCAGTTTTTTGTTTTTTCCGCGCCTGCCCTGCGCAGCTCATGTCTGCTCATGCTGTACAGATCCACGAGCGGAACCTGAAGACCTTCTGCTGTCTGCTTCATGGCAGCGACATAATCAGAATGTTCTCCGAGTCCCAGCTGATCTCCCTCTGCAAAACATCTGCGTTCCAACGGAGTGATCAGCACCGGAAATGCTCCTCTCTCCCGTGCAACCGCGATCATCGATGCAAGGTTCTCCTGATAACCGGAAAACGGCTCCGTATAACGGGCGGGGTCGTGTATTTTTTCATCATTATGACCAAACTGGATGAATAAAAAATCACCTGCTTTGATCTGGTCTTCGATCGGCTTCATTCTGCCTTCGTCAATAAAGCTTTTGGTGCTCCTGCCGTTTTTAGCATAATTCACCACTTTTACCTCTGGCTTTAGGAACAGGTGGAACACCTGCCCTATCCCAGTCTGAGGAAAAGTGGTGATATCATTGTATTGTACGGTAGAGTCGCCAGCCCAATAAATTGTTGCCATGCTCTTTCCTCTACAATTATTCTTTTACTGCTCCGATGTTTACACCTTTTACAAAGTATTTCTGTAAGAAAGGATATAAGATCATAAATGGAATGATTACAACGATGATGGCTGCATTCTTAACCGTATTCTCGGTTGCACCACCATTTGCCTGTGGCAGGTCACTACCCATGATGATACTTCTTAATTTCATCTGGAAGTTATACAGATTGGAGTCTGTAATGTAAAGTTTGTAGTGTGTATAGTCATTCCAATAGGTTACTGCGAACATCAGACCGATGGATGCTAATGCCGCTTTTGACATTGGAAGAACAATTCTTAAGAATGTCTGCATTGGAGAACAGCCATCTAATGTTGCTGACTCAAATAAACTTGCAGGAATACCTTCAAAGAAGTTCCTCATCAGTACCAGGTTGTAGACATTCAACGCCGGGAATAAGATAACAACCCAGATCGTATTTGTCAGATGTAAAGATTTTAATACCAGGTAGGTAGGGATCATACCACCCTGGAAGATCATGGTAAACAGTAACATGTTTGCAAAGAAGTTACGTCCCGGCATATCCCACTGGATCAAGACATATGCACCAAAGGTAGATAAGATCAATGCGATCAGGGTACCTGCAATCGTGGTAACGAAGGAGATCATCAACGGATGAGATAAGGTCGGGTTTTTGAATACGGAAACGTATCCGGCAAGACCAAACTCCTGCGGCCACAATTTCATACCATAAGCTGTTTTTAAGTCAAATGAGTCTACTAAGACTTTCCACATTGGAATGATAATAATCAAACTTAACAGAATAAAGATAAGACCATTCACGATCGGGAAAACCTGAATTTTTTTCTTGCTTTTCATTTTGCTGCTCCTTCCTAGACGATTCCTCGTCCTTCACGTACTTTCTTACTTAAATGGTTACAGATAAGAACAAGTACACAACCTACTAATGATTTGAACAAACCAACAGCTGTTGTATATCCATAGTTAGGAATTGCACCACTGTTGAAAGTCTGATAGTAGATGTATGTCTCAAGTACGTTAGAAACATCCATGGTAGCATCATTCTGTAATACGAATGCTGACTCGAAAAGGTTCATAACCTTTGCAAGATTTAAGATAAGTACGGTTAAGATCGTATTCTGTAAAGCAGGGAATGTTACATAACGCATTTTTCCCCAGCGTCCTGCACCATCGATGGATGCAGCTTCATAAAGCTCTGTATTTATTCCGGCCAGTGTTGCCATAAAGATTACAGTCTGCCAACCGGTTTCTTTCCAAATATTAATGATGTAATAAGCGCCTCTCCACCATTTGGAGTTACCCAGGAAGTAGATCATATTTCCGGAATCAAGAACACCGATATTTACGAGGAATGTATTTACAAGACCCTCTGCAGTAGGTGCTAAGATTAAGGAGAATACGGATGCGGTTACTACCCATGACATAAAGTGTGGCAGATAAATAATAGTCTGTACTATTTTTTTGAAGTGGATGTTTACGATCTCATTCAGGAAAATAGATACAATAACTGCCACTGCTGTCGTCAGCACCAATTTAATGATACTGATCTCAAGTGTATTCACAAATGCTGACCAGAAGTTTGGCATACCAAACATTTTCTGGAAGTGTTTTAATCCAACAAATGTTGCTTCTTTGATACCGTTATAATCGGTAAATGCGTATCTGATACCAAGCATTGGCAGGTAAAAGAATATAATTGCGAAAATAAATACAGGAAGAAACATCAGATAGAATCCTCTGTATTTATAGATTTTTGCAGCCAGATGTTTTCTGGAATTGTTTGCTGCTGGTACGGCTGATTGGGTTTTATTATTTTTCATATCTGTTCTTCCTCTTCCAATAAATCTAAATTCGTTATTTCAGAAATGATGTGGAGCTATGGGAAACAGCTCCACACCACTCATTTTCTTCCCTTAAAGGAAAATTCATTTCATTTACAATTTACTGTGCATTTAAGGAGTCAACGATTGCCTGTGACCAAGCTGCACCCTGAGACTCAAACTCAGCATATGCTTCGTCTACCGTCTTCTCACCCATAACTACATTTGCAATTAAGGTGTTCTTTAAGGTTGTTAAATCACCGTTGTACTCTGTCATAGCATCTGTAGAAGGAACTAAATCAGCTGTCCGGCAGTTCGCATTAAAGAGTTCTGTAGACGCTTTTGCTTCTTCCGCAACTGTTGTTTCCTTAGGATCATCTGCTAATTCAACTAAAGCTAACATTGGATCGATATGAGCTTTTGTATACTGAGTTCCCTCTTTCTCTTTGTTCTCTAACATATGGAACTCACCTTCCTGGTAAGATACTTCGTTCTCTGTACCAGCAAATAATGTCTCAGCAGCTGTTGACCAATGAACGCCTTCCACACCGTATGTCCATAAGAACTGTGTCTCGCCGCCATCCTGCATAGCTTCGATGAAGTATTTGAATACGCCTTCCGGGTTCTCGCAGGCAGATGTGATGCACCATACTGGTGGAACACGGTCAAGGTATGTACCTACTTCAGCGATTGGAGGAAGTGCTACTAACTCTCCATCTAATCCGTTTGCCTCTAAGTTTGTCTTTAAGTTGGTTGCCCAAGTACCAGCCCAGTATGTAAATACACCGAAGCTGTCATCATAGAATTTGTTACGGCAATCAGATGTACCATTGGTAAGAGTGGTTGGGTCGATCACGCCTGCTTTGTAAGCATCAGCCATTCTTGTAAGTGCATCTTTCATAGCATCCTCTGTGAAACCATCTTTCCATGTGCCATCTTCTGCTTTGTAGAAGCTTGGGTTAGCATCCTGGTAGAACTCTGGTAAATAGTTTGTGTATGGAGCCTCTGTTCCAACGAAACCTGCAGCAGATACACCATAAGTATCACCGTTTACTCCGTTACCATCCGGATCGCCAGTTGTGAATGCTTCGAGCATTGCAAGGTACTCTTCATAGTTGGTAGGAACTTCTAATCCGCAGTTGTCTAACCATTTCTGTTTTACATAAGTAACACATCCGTTACCACGAGCTGCCGGCATACCATATAACTTACCATCTAATCTTACACCATCGATAACGCCTGTGCTTCCGTAAGCGTCCTGTCTGGCTTTCAGATCGGATTTCTCGTAAGCGTCTGTCATATCCCAGAGAACGCCCTGCTCAGCATATCCTGAGTAATAAGTAGAAGAAAGGATCATAACGTCTGGCCAATCTCCACTTGCTACAGTCTGACCAACTACATCATAGTATGCGTCATGGTCTGGCTGGATCACATTGATCTTGATTCCGGAAAGTTCCTCTAATTTAGCGATGAACTCTGCCTGACCGTTTTCCTGTGTGAAAACAGTTCCATCAACCATAATGGTGATCTCTTCCGGTTTCTCTACATCACTTGCTTCTGCTGTATCAGAAGAAGCATCCCCGCTCTCTGTTGTAGCTGCTGCATCGCTGCCTGTGCTACTGTTTGCATCTGTGGTTCCTGCATTATTGGAAGAACCACACCCCATGCTGGTTACCATTGCTGCAACCAGGAGTAATGAAACTACCTTTTTTTTCATAAAGACCTCCTATATGAAATTAATTTGTTTTTGGCATGAACGAATGTAAGCTCTTTCATGTCTAAGGACACATTACCATCTGCACCCCCTTTTCGCAAGAAACAATATTTGTTTTTGGGGTACAAATTTTGTTTTTCTCCCCTCAAACCCTTGATTTTACTGGGTTTCTTAAAACTGTTTTCTGTTGTATTTTTTTCCTCTTTATGCTAGAATAACAACATATGATTCGTACAAAACATACAAAGGATGTTACCAAAATGAAAATAAAGCTTACAAAATCAGACAACAAAGAGCAGAAAAATGACAAGCGGACTTATCTTACGATCCGCTTTGCTGTGTCATACAGTCTTTTTTTGCTCGTGATTCTTTTTTTGACTGTATACCTGCATAACGCATCGACCAGAAATACCACCCAGGAATTCTGGTATCAGAACAAAGCTGCGTTCGCAAGTGCTACTTCCTTATTTGACAGTGATCTGACTGCCATTGATTCCTATTGCAGACAGCTTGCACAGGACTCCAATTTCAGACGGTTAGCACAGATGAACGATACTTCCGATGGAAATTTCTATCTTTCCGGTTTAAAATTAAAGCAATCTTTATCGTCCAACCTGTATTCCTACTCCGGTCTGCCGATCAATTCCTACTTTATTTATTTACGGAACACCGGGTATGTTGCCTCTGTAAATGCTTTCACATCAGAAAATCTGTTTTTTTTACATAATTATAAATCTTCCGTCTCAGACTTAACGATGTTAGAGCCATGGAGAGAATATATTTACGCAAATAATGGAAATGGTTCCATGTATCCGCTTTCAGACTTTGTTGTTTCCGGTAGTGATGATGCTTATCTCTACCTTATTAATATGAATGCACTTACATATCATGACATTCCTGCAACAGCTGGTTTTCATTTCAGTTATTCCAAATTAAAAAACATTTTTTCCGGTGTTTCACTGGAAGATGGTGGATGCGTCATTGCCATCGATAGCAACGGTGCTCCCTTCTTTCAGGTATCCGAAGCAGCAACTTTAAAACAGAACCACGAACTCTTCGACAGCGCAGCTCTTACCGCAGAAATGAAAGCACTCACATTTTCCGGAAATTATGCTTCTTATGAAAAAGACGGCATTACGATGCACGTCACAAAGCTTCCAAGTGATACAGGGACCTTGCAGTACTATCTGATCCAGCCCGATTCTCTTTGCCCATCCGGTTACCAGAATTATTTTATCTTTTTCCTTGCACTCGCCGCAGTTTTCGGTCTTATGCTGATCCTGCTTATGGTACGCGGGAACATGCAGCCGATCATCCAGCTTGATACCGAGTTAAAAGAAGTAATTACCGACCGGAACCAGTTACAGGAAGTGGTAGATGCCACAAAACCGATCATTTACAATACTTATTTGCGCCAGATCATGTCAGGAAGCCTCTCCTCTCCGGATGAACTCTCCTATATCCAGACATTTCTGCATCTTGAGCAGCCCGGCCTGCACTACTATGTACTTTATGGGATCGCATATGAAAATGATCTGGTTGAAAGCACAGACAGCACCAATCCGAATGATGATGTCAGTGAATTGATTCACAGCGTATTGGGACAATATTTTTCATACCACAACAATTTATATCTGTTTTCTCCGTCCGAAAGAGTCTATGCTCTCCTGCTTCCATTCGAAGGCGATGGGGAACAGATGCTGATCTCTATTCAGGAAAAGGTATTAAATATCCACGAGACATTACTTGAGCAGTATTCAATCTGGTTTTTTACCGGTATCGGACTTCCATGCAGTTTCCCGAACATCTGGGAATCTTATCAGCAGGCGAAAGATGCTTCCGGGTATACTTCCAAAAACTATATTTTCCTGCCTTATGAAATGTTAAAGAAAAACTCCCGCGTTTACTATTATCCGGCTGAATTTTCTTCCCGTCTGATCCAGATGATCACGACCGGAAACCAGTCACAGGTGCGTGAATTATTTCTTCTGATCCATCAGGAAAATATCGAAGAGCGTTCTCTTCCGTTCCAGCTTTTAAAATTTTTGCTTTCAGACATCCGAAACACCTTATTAAAAGCCCGTTTTACCGTTACCGGTCTTCCAGATGACAATCCTGCATTAAAGCAGATCGATGAACTTTTATCAAACGAAGAACTGACTTTCCGTTCCTGTGAAGAGATTGCAATGAAATTATGTGATCTGTTTGAAACAAAATCAGAAAAGAATAACCTGATCGACAATATTGTTACCTATATCCAGAACAATTACAAAGATCCATCCCTCTGTCTGAACAAGATCTCGGACGAGTTTGGTATCTCGGAGAGTTATTTCTCTCATATGTTCAAGGAAAATATGAACATCAACTTTTCCGTCTATCTGGAAGATCTGCGTTTAAACGAGGCTGCAAAACGGATCAAGGAGGGAGACGCCAATTTAACGGACATCTCACTGGAAGTCGGTTACAACAATGTCACTTCCTTCCGTCGTGCATTTAAGAAAAAGTTTGGTGTGACACCAAGTGCCATGAGCACCAATTAATCTATTATAATAAGAAGAAAGGCATTTTATCATGTTAGATTTCAAACGAGGCACACCGGAGAGTGTCGGGATCCCTTCCCAGGCGATCACCAATTTTATTCTCCGTCTCCAGAAACAGAAAGTCCCAATGCACAGTATTTTAGTTTACCGGCACGACTGTCTGGTCACAGAAGGTTATTACGCACCATATCAGCCGGATACACTGCACCGCATGTTCTCGATCAGCAAGAGTTTTACTTCGATCGCGATCGGGTTACTGGCAGATGAGGGAAAATTATCACTTGACGATCCGATCATTTCCTATTTCCCGGATAAGGTACCGGATGACGTTCATCCATGGATTGCCGCTATGACGATCCGTGATATGTTAATGATGCGTACCTGTCATGCTTCTACCACCTATAAAGTGAATATGCAGACAGACTGGGTTGAAAGTTTTTTTACCGTACCACCAACGCACCCTGCCGGAAAGGTATTTCACTACGATACCTCTTCTGCCCATACCCTTGCAGCGTTGGTTGAACGGCTCAGCGGCATGCCAATGCTTGACTACCTGAAAGAAAAATTATCAGCACTCGGCTTTTCCAGAGAATCTTACATGCTTACCGATCCGTTTGGTGTCTCCATGGGAGGAAGCGGTTTAACTGCAACACCGATGGATCTGTTAAGATTTGCCTATCTGATCGCGCATGAGGGACTTGTGGACGGAAAACAGCTTCTTTCTTCCTCTTATATCAGAGAAGCTACTTCCAATCTGACTCCTACCCTCGTCCCGGCACCCTGCCGAAGCGAGGCATGCGGATATGGTTATCAGTTCTGGCGCAATGAAAAAGACGGTTATGTCTGCTATGGCATGGGCGGCCAGCTTATCATCTTCCTGCCAAAATGGGATCTGATCTGCATTACCACAGCGGATACCCAGGGGATCGGTGGCGGCAATCAGCTCATTTATGATGCTCTGTATGACGAGATTCTTCCTTCTCTTGCACCAAATCCACTCCCGGAAGATCAAAAAAGCCATCAGGAGCTTCTTTCTCTTTTACAAAAATTAGAAATTGCTCCATTAGAGGCTTCTATCTCATCTCCGGTTGCAAAAAAAGTGGATCAGATACGTTTTTCCGTTGCTGCAAATGATCAGGGATTTTCCGATCTGTGGCTTACTTTGGGAAAAGACGAGGGCACGCTATCTTTTACCTTACGCGGAAAAGAATATCAGCTTGTATTCGGACTTGGCTGTATCAGAACAGGGATCTTCCCTGTCTATGAGCAGCGTTATGCGGCAAGCGGCGCATGGCTTGCTGACGATACGTTTTATCTGCGTTTTCATATTATCGATGCCTATGTCGGTTCAGTCCATTTTGAATTTTCTTTTGGCGAAGACGACGTTACCGTATTTATGCGGAAACAGGAAGAAAGCTTATTCCATGAATTTCAGGGACATTTATATGGGAAAAAGATGGCATTTTAAAAATACCGTAAAAATCAGAAATTTAAGACATGCAAAAAGACTTCCGGAAAAAATCCCGGAAGTCTTTTTTATGGTAACTTGTTTTTGCTTGATCTTACTGTGGCTGTTTTCCGATGTATGCTAAGATACCACCATCTACATATACAACATGACCATTTACAAAGTTAGATGCATCAGATGCTAAGAATACTGCAGGTCCCTGTAAGTCTTCTGCTTTTCCCCATCTTGCAGCCGGAGTCTTTGCAATGATAAACTGATCAAATGGATGTCTGGAACCATCTGGCTGTACCTCACGTAATGGTGCAGTCTGTGGTGTTGCAATATAACCAGGTCCAATACCATTACACTGGATGTTGTACTCACCATACTCAGATGCAATGTTCTTTGTCAGCATCTTCAATCCACCTTTTGCAGCAGCGTAAGCGGATACAGTCTCACGGCCAAGTTCACTCATCATAGAGCAGATGTTGATGATCTTTCCGTGACCTTTTTTGATCATGCTAGGAATCACTGCTTTTGATACGATGAATGGAGCATTTAAGTCAACGTCGATAACCTGTCTGAACTCAGCAGCAGTCATATCACACATTGGAATACGTTTGATGATACCTGCGTTGTTTACAAGGATATCGATCACACCAACTTCTGCCTCAATCTTCTTAACCAGTTCGTTTACCTGCTCCTCGTTTGTAACATCACAAACATAACCGTGTGCCTTGATGCCTAACTCTTCGTATGCAGCAAGTCCTTTATCTACTAACTCCTGTTTGATATCGTTAAATACGATCGTTGCTCCTGCCTGTGCATATGCGGATGCGATTGCAAATCCGATACCATAGGAAGCTCCTGTTACAAGTGCTATTTTCCCCTTTAATGAAAAATCGTCTAAAATTGCCATTTTCTTTCTCCTTTTCTTGTCTCTATTTGCAGACGTCTGCCAAAGGCAGACGCCCTGTTGCACATAAATTATAAGGTTACACCCTGTTTGAAGATCGCCATATCATGGAAACCTGCTTCCTCGCTGCGTACCTTTTTGCCGGATGCGACTTCCAGAACATAGTCAAATAATTTCTGACCTGTCTCCTCTAGTTCTGCATCCTCAACCAATACGCCTGCATTGAAGTCGATCCAGTTTTTCTTTTTACCGGCAAGTGTGCTGTTACTTGCGATCTTAACGGTCGGAACCGGAGATGCAAACGGGGTTCCACGTCCTGTTGTAAAAAGTACGATATGTGCGCCACTTGCAGCCAGTGCTGTTGCAGCAACCAGATCATTTCCCGGTGCGCTTAACAGGTTCAGTCCCGGTGTCTGTACTCTCTCACCATAAGAAAGCACTCCTTTGACCGGTGCACTTCCGGATTTCTGGGTACATCCCAAGGATTTGTCCTCTAAGGTTGTAATACCACCTTTTTTATTTCCCGGAGACGGGTTCTCATAAATGGTCTGATGGTTATCCTGGAAATATTTCTTAAAGTCGTTGATCAGGTCAACGGTCTTGTGGAATAATGCTTCATTCTCACAACGGTTCATTAACAGTGTCTCTGCTCCGAACATTTCCGGTACCTCGGTCAGGATCGTAGTACCACCCTTGCTGATCAGGATATCAGAGAATTTACCGACTAACGGGTTGGCTGTGATACCGGAAAATCCGTCACTGCCGCCACATTTCATACCGATGACCAGTCTGGATGCGCTGATCGGCTCCCTTTCAAATCCGGCAGCATATTCGATCAGTTCTGACAGAAGCTCTGCTCCTGCCTCCATCTCATCTTCCTGCTCCTGGCAGACTAAGAATTTAACACGGTTCTCATCATATGGTCCGATGTATTTTTTTAACTCGTCGATATTACTGTTTTCACAGCCAAGACCAAGTACAAGCACACCACCTGCATTTGGATGGTTGACCAGATCCGCCAAGATGGTTCTGGTATGCTCCTGGTCGTCTCCCATCTGGGAGCAGCCGTATGGATGTGGGAAGGCGATAACCTCCTCCACTGTTCCATGAACCCTGGCATTTGCTGCTTTTGCCATAGCGGTCGCAATATTGTTGACACATCCAACGGTCGGAATGATCCAGACCTCATTGCGGACACCCACTTTGCCATCCGGACGTGCAAATCCCATAAAGGTTCTGTCTTCGGTATGTTTCTCCTGCATTGGAACCGGCTCATAGGTGTACTCTAAGAGGTCACCCAGTGCTGTTTTTACATTATGTGTATGTACCCAGTGTCCGGTTTTTATGTTTTCTTTTGCATTTCCAATGCGGAAACCATATTTGATGACATCTCCACCCTGTGGAATGTCTGAAATTGCCATTTTGTGACCTGCCGGAATGGTCTCTGCTACAGTCACTTCTTTTCCTGCAACAGATACCTTTTCTCCTGCGGCAAGTTCTTTTAATGCCACAATGACATTATCATTTTCATGGATCTGAATAAAATCTTTCATGCGAATACCCTTTCACAGTTTTTTCTTAGGCAAAAATTTTTTCCATTGCTTTTCTCATGCCAAGTGCACGGATCTCTGAGATATAAGAAGTAACTGCTTCCTCTACTCCTGCTAATTTGGATAAATCCTGTCCCCAGAATGCTTCGTTGGAAAGAACTGCATGTGCATACTCTGCTGCTTCTTTTCCGCTGTTTGCTGCGAAGAACTCTAATACAGCTGCATCGTCTAAGATCTGGTACTCTACGCCATCTCTGTGTCCGATCAGTGCTTTGTCGCGGATCTCAGAACCGGTATAGAATGCCATTAATGCTGCGATAGAGAAGGTTAAGTGTGTCGGAAGTTTGCCCTCTTTTTCGATGTACTCAAGGAAACTTGGCATACATCTTGCTCTCCATTTCGATACAGAGTTTAAGGAAATGGAAAGTAACGCATGTTTTACGTATGGGTTGTTAAATCTGGTCAGTACTGCCTCTGCAAAGTCTAACAGATCCTGTTTCGGAAGTGTTAAGGTCGGGATGACTTCATCAAAAATGGTAGCTTTGATGAATTTTAAGATCATCTCATCCTGCATAGACTCTAATACGATGTCGTTGCCGCAAAGGTAAGAAGCCAGAACAAAGGAAGTATGCGCACCATTTAAGATACGGACTTTTCTCTGTTTGTATGGTTTCTGGTTATCTGTAAAGATAACAGGAAGTCCGGCTGCCGGAAGTGGGAACTCCTCGCTTAAGTCTTTGTCGCTCTCGATTACCCAGAGTGCAAATGGCTCACCTGTTACGATCAGGTTATCCTGATATCCGAACTCTTTGCAAAGCTCTTCTGCCTCGTCTCTTGGATATCCTGTTACGATACGATCTACTAAAGTAGAGGTAAAAGTACATGCTTTGTTTAACCACTCTGTAAATGCTTCTTCTAAGTTCCAGAGTTTTGCTAATTTTAATACGCACTCTTTTAAGTGGATACCATTGTCATCGATCAACTCTACCGGAAGCATGATAAGACCCTTGTCCTCTGCACCATTGAAGTGTTTGTATCTCTCATATAAGAACTTGGTCAGTTTTCCAGGATAGCTCTTTGGCGGATTCATCTCAAAGCGGTCTGTATCATCATATACGATACCAGCCTCTGTTGTATTGGAAACGATGAAACGTAAAGTATCTAATTTAGCAAACTCTGCATATTTCTCATACTCATTGTAAGCATCTACAGCATCTGTTACGCTTGTGACAACACGGTTGATCCTTTTTGCCTCTCCGTCAACGATTCCTCTTAACTGTACGGTGTACTGGCACTCCTGATCATGGAAACGGTCTAAAGTTCCGAATTCGATTGGTTTTACAAGAACAATATCTCCATCGAATTTGCCCTGCTCGTTTGCAATGTCGATCATGTAATCAACAAAGGCGCGAAGGAAGTTTCCTTCACCAAACTGTAAAACTTTTACTGGTCTCTCTTTTTTTCCTGTTTTTGCTTTGCTTAATAATTCCATGGTATCCTCCTGAATTCTTATTTACGCAACAGATTTGCCACTTGCCCGCAATCTATTGTTATGTACTTTGCTATTTTGTAAGCGTTTACATCCTCTATTCTTACACCTTTTCCGCAATTAGTCAATATGTAATTTTGCACAATTTAGTTATTTTATCTATTTTTTATTTTCATCTGCTTACATTTTTATCGTTTTTGTTATTTTTTTCAGATTCACATGTTGCTTTCTTATTTTTCGTATTGTATAATATTTTCAGTTGCAATGAAACCACTTTCATTGTTGTTTTTAGGACATTTTATGTTACATGAAAACGCTTACATATAGAACTGATATCATTTTAGGAGAATAACCAATGACAATTTATGATATTTCGAAAAAGGCTGGTGTCTCCATTGCCACCGTTTCCCGTGTTCTTAACGGCAGTGACAAAGTTCGTCCCGCTACGCGCAAGAAAGTAATGGATATCATCGAGAAATACGATTACACACCAAACGCTTTCGCCCGTGGAATGGGACTTCACTCCTTAAAGACCGTCGGTATCTTATGTGCAGATTCTTCGGATCTCTTTCTTGCCAAGGCAGTCTACTATTTACAGCAGGAACTGCAGGCAAATGATTACGAATCCATTCTGTGCTGTACCGGATTTAATCTGGATATCAAGAAAAACTATCTGGATTTGATCTTATCCAAAAAAGTAGACGGGATCATCCTCGTAGGTTCCAACTTCATCGGCACAACCGAGGAAGAAAACCAGTACATCAAGGATGTTTCGACCCAGATCCCGATCATGCTGCTCAATGCAGCATTTGATTACCCAAATGTATATAGTACACTCTGCGATGACTACACTGCCATGGCAGAAGTTACTTCCTCCATGATCGAAGCAGGGATCACAGATATCCTTTATCTGTATAACTCAAATTCCTACAGCGGTGCCAAAAAACTTGGCGGTTTTGAAGCTGCCATGAAAGAACACCACATTGCTGATTATGGGAAAAGGATCTATTTCTATGACGGCGACCCGCAGCGTGTCAAGGATATTTCCAGATTCATGGAACCGATCTATGAAAAGACACCGTTCCACGGTGTGATCACCGCTGACGATGCCCTCGCGATCGGTGCCATCAAAAGTGCACAGCAAAGAGGCATCCGGATTCCGGAAGAATTATCCGTCATTGGGTATAATAATTCCATGCTGACCTGTTGCTGTACTCCGGAGCTCACTTCCGTAGACAATCGTCTTGAAACACAGACCCATCAGCTCGTACAGACACTGCTCGGTGTCTTATCCGGCGAGGAGATGCCAAAACAGTCGGTATTTTCCGGCAAACTGATAAAACGCGGTACGACCCGATTTTAGCCGTACCCTATTTAAATAGGTAAAGAAGCGGTTTTTCCGCATCTAATATAACATTCATTTTCTTAGAAAAAGAAAGAGAGGATACGATATGAAACAATTTATGGATGACAATTTCTTACTTCAGACAGAGGCTGCACAGCAGCTGTATCACAACTACGCTGAGAACATGCCGATCTTAGACTATCACTGCCACATCAATCCGCAGGAGATCTATGAGGATCGTCAGTTTGAGAATATCACACAGGTATGGTTAGGCGGTGACCATTATAAATGGCGTTTTATGCGTTCCTGCGGTGTAGATGAAAAATACATTACAGGCGATGCTTCTGATAAAGAGAAATTCTTAAAATGGGCCGAGGTTTTAGGGAAAGCTATCGGTAACCCACTCTTCCACTGGAGCCATCTGGAATTAAAGAAATACTTTGGTTACAACGGCGTATTAAACAAAAAGACCGCGGAAGAAGTCTGGGAGTTATGCAACAAGAAACTTGCTGAGCCATCTATGACGGTCCGCAACATCATCAAACAGTCCAACGTTACTCTGATCTGTACCACAGATGATCCGGTTGACAGCTTAGAGTGGCACAAAAAACTTGCTGAGGACAAATCTTTTGACGTTCAGGTTCTTCCTGCATGGCGTCCGGACAAGGCAATGAATATCGAAAAAGTAACTTATCTGGATTACATGGCACAGTTAGAAGCTGCTTCCGGTATGAAGATCGCTACTTTTGCTGATTTAAAGAAAGCATTATGCAACCGTATGGATTTCTTTGCATCTATGGGCTGCAGCGTATCTGACCACGCATTAGAGTATGTAATGTATGCACCTGCTACCGATGATGAGATCGAGGCAATTTTTGCAAAACGTCTTGCAGGAAATGGTGTCAGCCGTGAAGAAGAATTAAAATTCAAAACAGCATTCATGATCTTTGTTGGACATGAATATGCACGCCGCGACTGGGTAATGCAGCTTCATTATGGATGCAAACGTGACAACAACACCCCAATGTTTGACCGCCTTGGACCGGATACCGGTTACGACTGCATCAACAACTACGCTCCTTCTTCTGAAATGGCAGACTACTTAAACGCTTTAAATCAGAATGGAAACCTTCCAAAAACCATTATTTACAGCTTAAATCCAAACGACAACCAGGCAATCGGAACCATCCTTGGCTGCTTCCAGGATTCTACCGCTGTTGCAAAGATCCAGCAGGGTTCTGCATGGTGGTTCAACGATCACAAAGTAGGTATGCAGGATCAGATGACTTCTCTTGCAAACCTTGGAAACCTTTCCGGATTTGTTGGAATGTTGACCGACTCCAGAAGCTTCTTATCATACACACGTCACGATTACTTCCGCAGGATCCTCTGCAACCTGATCGGTGGATGGGTAGACAACGGAGAATTCCCGGCTGACTACGATACCTTAGAGGAGATCGTAAAAGGCATCTGCTACAACAATGCTGTTGCATACTTTGGTTTTGACTTAAAAACCTGCTAATCTTAATGAGAAATGGAGTTAATACTATGGAACTTAGAACTGCAGCATCTCCAAGAGATGTAAAACATTATACAACCGAGCGTTTAAGAGAGGAATTTCTGATCGATGACCTCTTTGCACCAGATGTGATCAAATTAGTATACAGTCATATCGACCGTATCATCACAGGTTCCGCTGTACCGGTAAAGGACAAACTTGTCCTTACCGCCGGCGATGAGCTGCGTGCCAAATACTTCTGCGAGAGACGTGAACTTGGTGTCATCAATATCGGTGGCGATGGTGTCATCACCATTGATGGAAAAGAATACCATGTAGCTCACAAAGAAGGTATGTATATCGGAATGGGCGCAAAAGACATCTCTTTTGCCAGTGACGCCGCTTCTGCTCCTGCAAAATTCTATTTAAACAGTGCTCCGGCACACAAAACCTATCCAACCGTACTGATCAAACCGGAAGGAAAAGAAGAAGAAGGCGTTGTCATCGTAAAAGACTGCAACAAAGTCGAGTTAGGTTCTCTTGAGACCGCAAACCACAGAACAATCTGCAAATATATCCTTCCTGGCCAGGTAGAAAGCTGCCAGCTTGAAATGGGTATGACAAAATTAGAGCCAGGCAGTGTATGGAACACCATGCCATGCCACACACATGACAGACGTATGGAAGTATATCTCTACTTCGATATGCCGGAAGATGCACTCGTTATGCACTACATGGGTGAGCCGACCGAGACAAGACATATCGTAATGAGAAACGAGCAGGCTGTCATCTCTCCAAGCTGGTCCATCCATTCCGGTTGTGGTACACAGGCCTACACTTTTATCTGGGGTATGGTTGGAGAAAATCAGGATTTCGACGACATGGATGATGTCGCCATGAAAGATCTGTTATAAAAAGAAAGGATTCCGGTTATTATGAAAATCGCTTTAATTAACGAAAACAGTCAGGCAGCAAAAAATGAAATGATCTGTGCTACCTTAAAATCTGTTGTAGAGCCAATGGGACACGAAGTATTCAACTATGGTATGTATTCTGCCGAGGATGAGCATCAGCTTACATATGTGCAGAATGGTATCTTAGCAGCCGTATTATTAAACTCCGGCGCAGCTGACTTTGTCATTACGGGATGCGGAACCGGCGAAGGTGCCATGCTTGCATGCAACGCTTTTCCAAAGGTTCTCTGCGGTCATGTAGAGTCCCCACTGGATGCTTATCTGTTTTCCCAGGTAAACGATGGAAACTGCATCGCTCTTCCATTTGCTGAGAACTTCGGCTGGGGTGGCGAATTAAACCTGACCTACATTTTTGAAAAATTATTCTGCACTCCGGGTGGCGGCGGCTATCCAAAAGAGCGTGTCGTTCCAGAGCAGCGCAACAAAAAGATCCTCGATGGCGTAAAAGAGATCACACACCGTGATCTGGTCACCATCTTAAAAGAATTAGATGCTGACCTGGTAAAAGGTGCTCTTTCCGGTGATCACTTCAAAGAGTATTTCTTTGCAAACTGCAAAGACGAAGCGATCGCAGCCTGCGTAAAAGAGATCGTTGGCGCGTAATTTTATCTGATAACAAAAACGAGGGCTGTCGCTTTAACGAATAACTTATCATGTATCTGTTAGGCATACCAGTTTGTATTTCCATACTTTCTACGAGAATAAATCTCATTATTAGTCTCAAAAAATCCGGAATTTTAAGAAAAGCGTTTCGGAAAAATAGGATGAGACCTGTTTTTTTAACGAAAGGACACCTCGTGTGAATGCCTGCCGGATGACATACAATTATTTGAGGACTTTTGTGCTACACTTATAAGGTCGCTCACACAAAACGTAGCCGCCAGCGACGGATGTTTGAAACGCCTCCTGCCATTTATTCAATAGCAGGAGGCGTTGAGTTCCGGAGCAAGGCTTTCTGACGTCTGTGTGAGTGACCTTTTAGTGTAGCTAGAAAGGACTCACTTGTTGTATGCAGCCGACAGACATTCACACATATGCTGTTCTTTCGGAAAAAGACAGGTCATATTTTTTCCGAAACGCTTTCTAAAATTCTCGTTTTTTTTCGAAATCATAATGAGATTTATTCCCTTGGAAAGTATGATTTGAAACTCGCTATTGCCCTAACAGATACATGAAAGAATATCCAAAAGCGACAGCCCCATTTTTTGTTGATAATAAAATGTTCATGAAACGTACATTCTATTGTCATTCCTGCATTCCCTCTCCTAAAATGCGTTCTGCGTTCTTCACACGTTCTTCTGACGGTGGTTCAATCCCAGCAAGGGGATACGTGATCCCTAAATTTTCCCACTTGTAAATTCCAAGCGTATGATAAGGCAATACTTCTACCCGCTCTACCGTTTTTAATGTCTTAAGAAATTCTGCCAGGCGTTTTAGGTATTCATCCTTGTCATTCCGCTCCGGGACAAGTACATGACGGATCCACATTGGTTTTCCAAGATCAGACAGCTGCCTTGCCATCTCTAAGATGTTCTCATTTGTGCAGCCAGTCAGTATCCTGTGCTGTGCCTCGTCAATATGCTTAATATCCAATAATACCAGATCCGTATACTGCATCAGCTCTTTCCATCTGGAATAAAAAGGCTCCTCCGTGGTAAATGGATTGCCACTGGTATCCAATGCCGTGTGGATTCCCCTTTCTTTTGCAAGTCTGAAAAATTCCAGCAGGAAATCGATCTGTAACAAAGGTTCTCCGCCGCTCACCGTGATCCCGCCTTTTTCCCCCCAGTAGGAACGGTAACGCCACACCTTTTCCAGTAATGCCTCTGCCGTATAAGGTGTTCCGCCACGAACCGCCCAGGTATCGGGGTTGTGGCAGAACTGACAGCGCATTGCACATCCACTTAAAAATACGACAAACCGCACGCCCGGTCCGTCTACCGAACCAAAGCTCTCAAGCGAATGTACATATCCTGTTGTCTGATTACATTCTTTCATGGCATGTTCTTGCAATTACATCCATCTGCTGTTCTTTGGTCAGGTCAATGAATTTAACCGCATAACCTGAAACACGGATGGTGAAGTTTGCATACTCTTCCTTTTCCGGATGCTCCATCGCATCTACTAATTTTTCTTTTCCAAATACGTTGACATTCAAATGATGAGCCCCCTGATCAAAGTATCCGTCTAAAACCTGAACCAGATTATCGATCCGCTCTTCATCACTGTGTCCGAGTGCACCCGGATTGATGGTCTGTGTATTGGAAATTCCGTCTAATGCTTCTTCATATGGCAGTTTTGCCACAGAGTTTAAGGAAGCTAAAAGACCATTCTGCTCTGCTCCATAAGACGGGTTTGCACCAGGTGCCAACGGTGCTCCTGCTTTTCTTCCATCTGGAAGAGAACCGGTTGCCTTTCCATATACAACATTGGATGTAATGGTAAGGATGGATGTGGTCGGCTCTGAATCACGATAGGTATGGCAGCTTCTGATCTTTTTCATAAAGGTGCGTAACAGCCATACAGCGATCTCATCGGCACGCTCGTCATCATTTCCGTATTTCGGGAAATCTCCTGTGATATCGTAATCTACAGCAAGACCGTTCTCATCACGGATGACCTTTACTTTCGCATATTTGATCGCACTTAAGGAGTCAACGACATGGGAGAAACCTGCAATACCGGTTGCAAAGGTACGTCTTACATCGGTATCGATGAGTGCCATCTGGGTTGCCTCATAATAATATTTGTCGTGCATGTAGTGGATCATATTTAAGGTTTCCACATAAGCCTGTGCCAGCCAGGTCATCATTGCATCGTAGCGTTCCATAACCTCGTCATAATCCAGATACTCGGAAGTGATCGGACGATAGGCAGGTCCTACCTGAACCTTGTTCTTCTCATCCACACCGCCGTTGATCGCATACAGAAGACATTTTGCAAGGTTTGCTCTTGCACCGAAGAACTGGATCTCTTTTCCGGTCTCTGTAGCAGATACACAGCAGCATACCGAATAATCATCTCCCCATCCCGGACGCATCACATCATCGTTCTCGTACTGGATGGAACTTGTGCTGATGGAAATATGCGCTGCATATTTGCGGAAGTTCTCCGGTAAATGAGAAGAATATAATACGGTAAGGTTTGGCTCCGGAGATGGTCCCATATTCTCTAAAGTATGTAAGAAACGGTAACAGGTCTTGGTTACCTGATGACGTCCGTCCATACCGATTCCTGCGACATCAAGTGTTGCCCATACCGGGTCACCGGAGAAAAGCTGATTGTATGATTCGATACGTGCGAATTTTACCATGCGGAATTTCATTGTCATATGATCGACAAGTTCCTGTGCCTCTTCCTCTGTCAGGATGCCTTTTTTCATATCACGCTCAATATAAATATCAAGGAATGTTGAAACACGGCCCACACTCATTGCCGCACCGTTCTGTGTCTTGATCGCTGCAAGATAAGCAAAATACAGCCACTGGAATGCTTCTTTCGCATCTTTTGCCGGCTCGGAAATGTCATAGCCATATACCTTTGCCATCTCTTTCATTCCCTTTAATGCCTTGATCTGCTCTGCAAGTTCCTCACGGATACGATAATCTTTACTTCTCATGCTCCGTCTCTCGCTTGCAGCAAAATCGTTCTGTTTCTCTTCAATAAGGTAATCGATACCGTAAAGTGCGACACGTCTGTAATCGCCTACGATACGACCTCTACCGTAAGTATCTGGCAGACCGGTCAGGATCTTGTTATGACGCATCCGCTTCATTTCCGGTGTGTAAACATCAAATACTGCCTGGTTATGTGTTTTATGATACTGGGTAAAGATCTCATGTAATTTTTCGCTTGGCTGATAGCCATACATAGTGCAGGACTGCTCTGCCATCTGGATACCGCCATACGGCATAAATGCACGTTTAAGTGGCTTGTCTGTCTGAAGTCCAACAACTTTCTCAAGTCCCTTTAAATCCTCGCTGATATAGCCAGGACCATACGCGGTAAGTGAAGACACGACCTCAGTCTCCATGTCTAAGACACCGCCCTTTTTACGCTCCTCTTTCTGAAGTTCCTGTAATTTTCCCCATAATTTATCCGTTGCCTCAGTAGGCCCTGCTAAAAAGGATTCATCTCCGTCATATGGCTGATAGTTGTTCTGGATGAAATCACGGACATCTACGCCCTCTTTCCATAATCTTCCGGAGAACCCTTCCCACTGCTCAAAATTTTTCATTTCTTTTGCCCTTTCTGTAATATGTTAGTTATTTGCTACCTTAGTTAGATTATTCTAACCATATCTATCTTATCGAAAAATGGCAAAAAAGCAAGAGGGATTATTGTATTTCTTTTCTCAATAATCCCTCTTCAATCATCGCAGCAGAAAATATAGTACCCGGCAAGCATACATGCGATCATCAGCAGGAAGCCGCAGAAACGGTTGTGAATGACAATCATTACCAGCATTCCCATAGAAAAACAAAATAGTGCAAAACCGATGATCCGTCTCATTCCGCCACCTAAAAAGAGCATATATTACTAATAATATATGCTCTCACGCTCTATTCATTGACAGAATCTTTTAAGATATCTTCCATCTCTTTCTGTGCCGCTTTTTTCGCATCGGCATCTTCCGGTGCCTGTTTTGTCTCTTCTTCGGTGCTCTCACTCTTGGAAGTGAATTTATTGACAAAATCCGGTACCATATCCAGAACTTTTGTAATACCATCCTGGTTCTTGATATTGACAAGCTTGGTCGTTCCGTTCTGAATGACTAAAACGGCACTTGGCATGATCTTTCCACCCATACCACCGGCTCCGTTATTTTTCTTATCCTGTGAAAATGCACCTGCGGCAACACCAAATGATACATCTACAAGTGGAAGGATGATGGTATCTTCAATATGGATCGCATCTCCCACTACCGTCTTTGTGGTAATAAAGCTGTCCATCCCCTTAAACAATGACTCTACCGTTGTGTGAAAACTGTTGTCT
>JBNMKU010000025.1:0-27189 GCA_050874505.1 Roseburia sp.
ACTGCAGGCAGGGTAAGTGCCGACTCTAAGATGACTTTTACCGCTGTCCAGATCCACCTGTAATTTAATCCCAAAAGAAACAGACAGCCTCCAAAATAAAATGCACTCATGGCTGGAACGAGCCATGTGCAGACTTTTGCGATCTGATTCCTGCCACCAATGATAACAAGCCCTGCAAGAAGTACCGTCACAAGTCCAATCCCCTGTGTGGGCACCGGGATCTGCTCTTTGATCGCAATACAGATGGAATGTGCCTGTACACTGCTTCCTATCCCAAAGGATGCACAGATTGTAAAGACCGAGAATGCCACCGCCATTCCCTTTTTCCCCAACACCCTCTCTAATACATACATCGGGCCGCCAAGATAAGTTCCATCTTTTCTCTTCACGCGATAGTTCACTGCCAGAAAACATTCCCCATAGCAGGTCGCGATCCCTAAAAATCCGGTCAGCCAGCACCAGAACACCGCCCCAGGACCGCCCAGTGCGATCGCCGTAGAAATCCCCACGATATTTCCGGTCCCAATCGTCGCTGCAAGTGCCGTTGCAAGCGCAGTAAATCCCTGCCGCTCTCCGGTTATACTGAGTTTTATGCCAAGCGGGATCTTCCGCTGTATCACACCGGAACCAAATGTAAAATAAAGATGCGTTCCCAGTAAAAGGAACAGCATCGGAAAACTCCAGATATATTCCTGTAAGAATGTAATATAATACCTGACCATCTCCATCCGCACACATCCTCCGCATAACAAAGTATGTGTTTCTTCTTATATTCATTCATATAAATAATAAATCCTATCGCCTTATATAGTAGATTTTTCCCATCTTTTCTGGTATAATTTAGTATTATAACGTAACGAAGTACTACAACATGAGGAGGTACATATGAAAAGGAAACTGTTATGTCTGCTCACCCTCTGTGCTGTGACACTTTTCTGCGGCTGTGGGGAAACGCAAACCATTGATGACTACGCAACAAATGAAGGTTACGAAACCGATGTTTCGACTTCAAAAACTTCGACATCCGGTGGGACGGATGCCGTAACAACCTCCGGCATTCCAAAAGACGAGATCAAAGTCGGAGTGCTCCATCTGTCCGACCCGGCAGAGGGCAGCGGTTACTCCTACACGCATGACCTTGGTATCCAGGGCATGCAGGCAAATCTTGGTCTTTCCTCTGACCAGATCATCCGAAAGATCAATATCGATGACTCCGATGCAGATGCAACACGCACCGCCATTCAGGAATGTATTGATGAGGGCTGTAACATCATCTTTACCACCAGTTGGGGATATATGGATGTGACAGAAGAAATGGCATCTGAATATCCCGATATCTATTTCTGTCATGGAACCGGTTATAAGAGCAACGGCAAAAACTTTACCAACTATTTCGGACGGATCTATCAGGCACGTTATTTAAGCGGTATTGTTGCCGGTATGAATACTTCTTCAAACAAGATCGGCTATGTTGCTGCGCAGGATTCCTCCAACTCCGAGGTGACCGGCGGTATTGATGCCTTTGCCATCGGTGTTGCCTCCGTCAATCCGGATGCGACCATTTATGTCAAGGTCACCAACAGCTGGTATGACCCGGATGCTGAAAGAGATGCTTCCGAAACACTCCTTTCGATGGGATGTGACGTCATGGCGCAGCACTGTGACACCGCTTATCCGCAGACGATGGCACAGGATGCCGGTGTTTACGGGATCGGCTACAACTCGGATATGCAGAAAGAGACTCCCGACTCCTGTCTGACCAGTGTGATCTGGAACTGGAGTGCCTATTATACCTACGCTGTTCAGAGTGTCATTGACGGCACCTGGGACGGACAAAACTATTACGGCGGCATGGCAGACGGTCTGGTCGACATTACTTCTCTTGCAGACTTCTGTGCCGAGGGAACACAGGAAAAGGTAGACGAAGCAAAAGCCGAGATCTTATCCGGTTCCTTTAACGTTTTTGATGGCAAATTAGAGACAAACACAGGCGAAACCATTGGAAGTGACGGTTCTACCTTAGATGATGCGACCATCACAGGCGGCATCAACTGGTATTACAAAAATGTTTCCATTGTAGAGTAAGGGGGGATATTATGAGTAAACGATTTACATTGCGCAAAAAGATGCTGACACTGACCGTATTACCGATCTTTGTTCTCGGTATCTTAGTTATCTTCCTCTCTCTTACTTTAGTAAAAAATGCCATGGTAAGCGAGATCGAAGATGCCTTGCAGAGTGCTGCGACCGCTACCTTTGCTGCTTACGACCAGAATTCCGGTTCCTATATTGAGGCTGCAAACGGCGATATCTGGAAAGGAAGTTACAACATTTCCAAATCCGAAAGCATCGTAGACAGCATCAAGGAAAAATCCGGCATGGAAGTCACTTTCTTTTATGGCAACCGCCGTATCATGACTTCCGCGGTTGATGCCAACGGTAACCGTATCCTTGGTTCTCCTGCCGGAGACAAGATCGTAGAGACCGTATTAAACGGCGGCGAAGAATATTTCAGCCATGCAGTTTCCATTGACGGAACCATTTTTTACGGCTACTATACGCCTGTCTATCAGGACGGCACTGCTTCCCCGATCGGGATGATATTTGTAGGTGCCAATAAACAAAAGAAAGATGCTATCGTACACCGCATCATTTATACCATGATCGCATGCACCGTTTCCATGATGGTATTGTGTATTATCATCTCCGTTTTCTACTCCGGTTCAATCTCAAGGTCATTAAAGAAAAGTATCGGTGTGGTTCAGGCGGTTGCTGCCGGTAACTTAAAAACTTCGATTGATAAACGTTTGTTAAAGAAAGATGATGAGGTCGGCGATCTCTCCCGTGCCATCCGGCAGTTACAGCATGAAATGACACAGAGCCTCGAATCGATCGCGGACAACAGCAAAGCTGTTCTTGCAGCTTCCGGTGCCTTAGAAGGCACAGCGCGGAATACGACCTCTTCGATCCGTGAAGTGGAAAATGCCGTTACCAGCATTGCACAGAGTGCTTCCCTGCAGGCTCAGATCTCCGGCACTGCTTCCGATAACGTTGCAGAGATGGGCAAACGGATCGAGCAGACCTCCCTTGAAATGGAAGAAATGAAATCCGGCGCATCTGCGATGAAAGAGGCAGAAGAAAAAAATGCCGATACGATACGCAAACTGTTAGACAGCAACAGTGAGGTACAGACCCTGATCCAGGAGATCGCTGCGCAGACCAGCCAGACCAACGAGTCGGCACAGAAGATCAAAGAGGCAACCGATATCATTGCTTCTATTGCAGATGAAACCAGCCTCTTAAGTCTCAATGCCAGCATTGAAGCTGCCCGTGCCGGAGAAAACGGAAAAGGCTTCGCTGTCGTTGCCGATCAGATCCAGAAACTGGCAACCCAGTCGAACGAATCCAGCCAGCGCATTGATGAGATCATCCATCAGCTGATCGCTGACTCCGACAAGACCGTGGAAACCATGGGAAAAGTAATTGAAACGATCTCTGCACAGACCGAACATATGCAGCAGACCGAAGCTATGACACAGGAAGTTATGGAAAAGATCGACAGTTCCCTGACCAGTCTTTCTGTAATTGAAAACAGTGTAATGTATCTGGATCAGAGCAGAAATGAAATCATCAAGACCGTGACCGAATTGTCCGATATCGCCAAACAGAATGCTGCCACCACACAGGAAGTATGTGCAACCGTAAATGTGGTGACAGAAGGGTTCAGTCAGGTAGAAGGAAGTACCGAAGGTTTAAAATCCATCGCCGATGGATTGGAAGTAAGCGTCGAGCACTTCAACGTCTGAACATCATAAGAAAACTGATAAGCAGCAGTCCACAGGAAAACCATATCATGTGGATGCCAAAATGAGCGGAGAGATTTCCACCAATTCCTGCACCTACTGCAAAGATAAATATGATCGCAAAGTAGTGCATGGATTGGCGGAACTGCTCCGGTTTTTTTTCTCTTAAATAAACGGACAGTGCCGCCGTTCCGCTTCTTAAGTTTCCAATACACATCGTACTCGCATACGCATATCCATTGACCTTCCGGAACGTCTGCACCTGCATTGCACAGGCAAATGAAACCATTACGGTAGCCACCATATTAAACTCCGTCGGAATAAATCCCACCGCAAACAGGATCAAAATCTCCGCCAGTATAATCCCCTGTCTCCAATGCAGTCTCCTCGCATCCTTATAATGATACTGTATCTGTTCCGCAATGAAAACGCCTAACGTAAATGCCACCAATGGAAGCAGGTATCGCACTCCTGCCATCCACTCACCCGTCATAAAATGCTGGCTCATCAGCACCACATTACCTGTCTGCGCATTGGAAAAGACTTCATCTCTGGTATTGTAAGTATACGCATCCTGAAATCCACCGGACAATGCCAAAAATGCACTGTTGCAGAATGCTTCTGACATCTGCCTCTGTTTTTGTGTCTCCATCTGCCCCGCATCTCCTTTTCTTTTCGTAAAATCTCATGGGTATTATACTACTTATCGGAGAGTTTGCAAGGGGATCATTTTAATTCATAGCTCCAAGTTCCATTTTCTACTTTATAATGAAATTCACTTATTTCATCTTCCAGAAACACCCTCAACATGTCCTCCCGGAAATGTAAGACATCCCCAGTTTTTATCCACCCTGTCCTGTACCAGAACATTTCCATTTTCATCGTATACCATGCACATATCTTAACTTTACCCGCTGTTGATCTGTTTGAACAGTTCAACCATGCAAAAACATCATAACAACTACATAAAGACCTGAAAAAGCACTAAACCCAGCATTAAGTTCAACGGGTTCAGTACTTTTCTTGTGTTCAGTAATGTTTTTCAGAATCCGGGTGGCAAATGGGTGGCAATCCGACATTTCCGACACCCTAAAAACCTTGAAAATGCTTATTTTCTCCGCGTCAACAGGCACACTGTCTCTACATTCCCGGTAAACGGGAACATATCTACGCACTGCACCTGATCCACGTGATATCCTCTCGCCTGCAATACTTCCAGGTCTCTTGCAAGGCTCGTCGGTTTACAGGAGATATAGACCATCTGCGGTACACCATAGCGGATGATCTTCTCGAGAGCTTTTGGATGGATCCCATCTCTTGGCGGATCGAGCACAATATAGTCCGGTCTCTCTTCAACTTCGTCGAGTACTTTTAAAACGTCCCCGGCAATGAACTCACAATTTGATAACTGGTTCTGTTTTGCATTCTCTCTCGCTGCCACAACCGCTTCCTCAACGATCTCAACACCGATGACTTTCTTTGCGACCGGCGATAACATCTGCGCGATCGTACCGGTGCCGGAGTATAAGTCAAATACCACCTTATCCGGTTCTTTTAAGGCATCCCCGATAAAATCACGCGCGGTCTGATAGAGCACTTCCGCGCCAAGCGAATTGGTCTGGAAGAACGAAAATGGTGTGATCTTGAATTTCAGACCGGATAATATTTCATAGAAAAAGTCCTGTCCATACAGGATATCCGTACCGTCATTTTTCACAACATCCGCAAGGCTGTCGTTTCTGGTATGCAGGATTCCGGCGATCGTGCCGGTATAATGCTGTGCCAGGAGAGCATCTTTCCATCCGTCAAGAAGCGCGGTATCATCGCCACCCTGCGTGGATGTGATCAGATCTACCAGCAGTTCTCCGGTCTTTACGCCCTTTCGGACGAGCAGATGACGCAGGTATCCTGTGTGCTGCATCTTATGATAAAAAGCAACCTCTTTTTCCTTGAAATAGGAAAGTGTCACGTTCAGTACCATTCGGAAGTCCTCGTCCACGATCTGGCACTCCGGAACACAGGTAATATCATAAAAGCTGCCCCTTTTGTGCATACCAAGCGCAAGCGGACCATCCTTGTATTCATCTCCGAAGGAAAACTCCATCTTATTGCGGTAGCCCTGCTGTCTCGGGCTTGGTTTGATCGGTAAAAACTTATAGTCCTCATTCTCCGGTGTGATCACCTCATCGATCAGCCTCTTTACCTGCGCCTCTTTCATCGAAAGCTGCTCTTCATAAGGAAGGCTCTGGAATGTACAACCTCCGCAGACACCATAGTGCACACAACCCGGTGTCTCCAGTTCTTTCGGGGATTTTTCCAAAATATCAAGCAGGCGTCCCTCCGCTTTGCCTTTTCTGACTTTCTGGATGGAAACGGAAACTTTCTGACCACAAAGGGCATTTTTCACAACGACCGTCTTTCCTTCTTCTGTTTTTAAGATCCCCTTATTCGGGAAATCGACTCTTTCAATATATCCTTCTATAATCTGTCCTTTTTTCATCTTTACCTAAAAAAAGGGGCTGCAATCTGCAACCCCACCTTTCCATTGATTTTACTCTTCTTTGTCTTCTGCTGGTGCTTCTTCTTCTTTTTCGTCCTCTTCATCCTCGAAGAAATCATCATCAAAATCGTCCTCGAAGTCATCTTCGAAATCTTCTAAGTAATCCGGTGCAAAGAAACGGTATAATCCGTAGATTGCTGCTGCTAATGCTGCTACGATACCGATGATAGCAAAGATCCAAACTACTTTAGATGCCTTTTTTTCCTCTTCTTCTTTTCTGTTCAGCAGTTCATTTAACTTTGTCATGCTGATAAGATCTTCCATTTTGTTCATGTCAGTTCCCTCCTATTATTTCAATGCCAGATACACGTCTTTTATTTTTCAATTATAACATATGTTTCCCGTTTCGCCTATAAAAAATTTATAAATTCCCCTATTTTATAATTTTTTTAACTTCGCAAAAGAGGCAAACATTTTTTTTGTTCCGGCAGTGTCAAAATCCACGGTCACTTCGAAATCCCGTCCGCCTTCTACCACTGCAGTTACCGTTCCCTCACCAAATCTGGTATGTAACACACGGTCGCCTACACCATAGGAAAGGCTTCCCTGTATCGTATGCACCGAGGAAAATGCCTTTGCCTGCATGCTCTGCCCCGACGGCTTTTGTACCATACGTTGTCTTGGCTTTGACATCTGGGGCATCTTCTCCGCACTGTCTCTTCTTGCAAATGCCGGTACTGCAACCTCATGGTTCATAAGCTGTGCCGGAATCTCTTTTACAAAGCGCGATACCTTATTATACTGGGTCTCACCACGGATCATACGGGATTTTGCACAGGTAATGGAAAGATCTTTCATCGCCCTTGTGATGCCCACATAGGCAAGTCTCCGCTCCTCTTCCAGTTCTTCGGTCGAATTGTCCGAAGTAATCGACATATAGCTCGGGAACAGTCCGTCCTCCATGCCTGCCAGATAGACTTTCGGAAATTCCAGTCCCTTTGCACTGTGTAATGTCATGAGCACAACATAGTCACTGTCATCCTCAAGGCTGTCCACGTCTGCCACCAGTGCCACTTCCTCTAAAAAGCCGCTTAAAGTCGGATGCTCTTCGCCCTGCTCGTATGCGACAACCTTACTTAAAAGTTCGTCGATATTTTCAATGCGGGCACGCGCCTCTTCGGTGTCCTCTGCTTCCAGTTCACGCACATAGCCGGTCTCCTCGATGATCTCATTTAACAGCTCGGAAACAGAGATAAACTCGGTCTTGCTGCGGAGCATCTGGATGAAATTGACAAACGGTTTTACCTTTGCTGCTGCCTTTCCCATGGAAGGGATCTCTTCGGCACGTTTCAACGCCTCATAAAAACCGATACCATACGCATCCGCATAATCAGTCACACGGTTTACTGTTGTCGCACCGATCCCACGCTTTGGCACATTTAAGATCCTGCGCACTGCAAGATCATCTCTGGCATTGTCGATCGTCTTTAAATATGCCAGTAAATCCTTGATCTCTTTTCTCGCATAGAAGTTTACGCCGCCGACGATCTTATACGGAATGTTGGAAGTCACAAAACGTTCCTCAAAGAGACGGGACTGTGCATTGGTACGGTATAAGATTGCAATATCGCCGTAACGGTATCTGCCCTCTCTTACCATGCAAAGGATGTCTCTTGCAATGTAGTCAGCTTCATCATATCCGGTGTCAAACTGCTCAAAATCGATCTTTTCACCAACATCATTTGCCGTCCACAAAGACTTTGCCTTTCTGCCGACATTGTTGGCGATCACATGGTTTGCCGCATCCAGGATATTCTGGGTCGAACGGTAATTCTGCTCCAGTTTTATCGTGACCGCATCCGGGAAATGCTTTTCAAAATTTAATATATTGTAGATATTTGCCCCGCGGAACTTGTAAATGGACTGGTCATCATCCCCCACCACGCAGAGATTCTTATATTTGCCCGCCAGCAGACGGATCAGCTGGAACTGTGCTGTATTGGTGTCCTGATACTCATCCACCATGATATACTGAAAACGCTCCTGATAATATGCCAGTACCTCCGGGTCAGACTGAAACAGCTCTACCGTCTTTACGATCAGATCATCAAAATCCAGTGCATTGTTTTTCTTTAATGCTTCCTGATACTCACGGTATACCTCTGCCTGCTTCTTTTTCCCGATATCAAAGGAAGCTGCCGCCTTTGTCATAAACTCGGTCGGTGATACCAGTTCATCTTTTGCAGATGAGATCGCACTTAAGAACATCCGCTCTTTGTATCGTTTCGTATCGATCTCCAGTTTCTTGCAGATGTCTTTCATCAGAGATTTGGAATCATCTGAATCATAAATCGTAAAATTCGTATCATATCCGATACGGTCAATATGACGTCTTAAAATACGCACACAGGTCGAATGGAACGTGGACACCCAGATGCTCTCCGAGCCATATCCCACGAGCCTGTCGATCCTCTCCCGCATCTCTCCTGCCGCCTTGTTGGTAAAGGTGATCGCCATGATGCGGTATGGATTGACATTCTTTTCTTCTATTAAATAGGCGGTGCGGTGTGTCAGTACACGTGTCTTGCCGGAGCCTGCACCCGCGAGAATCAGTACCGGACCCTCCGTCTGAAATACCGCCTTTTTCTGCTGTTCATTTAACGTATCATATATACTCATTCTGCCGTTTCCTTTTCTTTCTATTCATGGTTTTCAGTATAACATACTTCTCCTCAAAAGAGAACATATTTTCTGTTTTAGTTTTCAAATAACGTTTCCCTGAAGAACATTTTCCCTGAATTGTATCTTGCCATATAGTTTTGAAAACTATATAATGTCATTAAGACAATCTAAAATTGAAGCAGCTACATTACAGCAAAGTGAGGCAGACAATGAATTTAGATACGAAGAAATTTCTGAGTGATATTCTCTCCGAATTAAGCAAAATCGATTATGTCAAACCGGAAGACATTCCCAATATCGACCTTTATATGGATCAGATCACGACTTTCATGGATTCACAGCTCGCCACTTCCAAACGGCACGATGGTGACAAGATCCTGACCAAGACCATGATCAACAATTACGCCAAGAACAATCTCCTTCCCCCACCGGAGAAAAAGAAATACACCAAAGAGCATGTTCTTACCCTGATCTTTATCTACTATTTCAAGAGCATTTTAAGTATCAGCGATATCCAGAGCATCTTAGGGCCGATCACCGACCAGTATTTCGGCAATGATACCGGAGATTACAGTTTAGAGGACATTTACAAGGAAGTATTTGGGTTAGAACATCAGGAAACGGTCAATATCATGAAAGACCTCGCCAAGAAATTCAAAACTTCCATGAATACCTTTGAGGGCGCATCCGAAGAGGAGGCAGACTTACTGCACACATTCAGTTTTATCTGTATGTTAAGCTATGATGTCTACATCAAAAAGACTCTGATCGAAAAGATCGTAGATCAGATGACCGCTTCACAGGAACCCCCAAAAGGCAAAGAGAAAAAATAGCATGACATGCAAAAAGAGACTACCTGCCGGCAGTCTCTTTTTTCTATCTGTTTGCTTATCAGACCTTCTATTCTGTCTGTTCTGTTCCGTTTTGTAATCTCTGAAACACCATATCGTATCCATCATTGCCATAATTCAATGAGCGATTGACACGGCTGATGGTCGCGGTAGATGCTCCGGTCTTTTCTGCAATATCCAGATATGTTTTCTGGTCTCTGAGCATTTTTGCCACTTCAAATCTCTGTGATAATGAAAGCAGCTCATTTACGGTGCAGACATCTTCAAAAAAGGTATAGCACTCTTCTCTGTTCTGAAGACTTAAAATTGCATCAAAAAGATGATCTACTGCTTCTGTCCTAAGTTTCTTACTCATGTTCCTTTCTCCTTTTTCTTTTATAACACCTAAATAGATTTTAGCATATTAAAGTTTTAAAGTAAATAGTCTTTTTCATGATATTTTTCAAGGAATCGGTTCCTTTCATACAGCGGTTGCATTCCAAAGACACGATTGATATAATACTCAATATATGAAAAAAAAGCAAGCTTTCTTTCAGATAGGAGATCAAAATGAAAAAAATTGGTTCGTTTTTCTTTACCTTTGTTCCACTGCTGCTCGCACTTTCCCTGCAATTTGCAGCACTATTTTTTGCCATGGGTGTTTCCCTGCTCTGGGAAAATCTGTGGTATGGTTATGGAGCAATACACAAACTTTCGTTTCCAGAAATCTACACCGACCTTGTCGTATTATGGAGTAACAACCGCTTTAATACCTCGGTCATGATCTTATTTTCCCTGTTCTGCATTGGAATATTCGGATTGTGGTACTACAGCAGATACGAAGGCGAATTTTTACCAAAACGTCCCGGATTTTTCCGTCCGTGTTCCGTCTTTGGGATCATTCTGCTGGCACCTGCCACGCAGATCTTAACTTCCTTTCTGATCAGTATCATCGCTATGGTCTTCCCTGCATGGCTGAGGGCATATGAGACTCTGATCGAAAGTGCCGGAATGAACGATGTCACGCTTCCAGTCATCTGCTATTCCGTTTTACTGGCTCCGTTTTCGGAAGAGCTGATCTTCCGTGGCGTTACCATGCGACAGGCAAAAAAAGTGCTGCCATTTTGGGCAGCAAATCTTTTTCAGGCAATCCTCTTTGGCGTATTTCATATGAACATCCTGCAGGGGATCTACGCCTGCTGTCTTGGTCTTGTCATGGGTTATATCTGTGAAAAATGTGGAAGCATTTATTACTCAATCTTCTTTCACTTTTTATACAACCTGCTTGGAACCGTCGTGATGACTTCGATCAACATCGGCTCCACCCAGGCCTCCGTTATCCTTTCCTTCTTCGTCAGCGTTATTGCCGCTGTGTCAGGCTTTTTCCTGCTGCAGGTAAGAAGTCAGAAAACGGATTAATGTTTCCATCTCTTCCTGCGTACCGATACTGATGCGCAGGTAATTGGAGATCCGCTCCTGTGATGCAAAATACCGTACAAAAATATGTTCCCGTTTGAGTGCCTCAAAGAGTTCCTTTGCAGGCACTTTTTCGTGGGTTGCAAAAATAAAATTACTCATCGAATCGCCAAAGGAGAAGCCCAGTTTCTTTAATTCGCCTTTGGTCCATTCTCTTGTCGCAATGACTTTCTGTCTGGTCTCTTCAAAATAATCCCGATCCCGTATTGCCTCTACTCCGAGTGCCAGTGCAGTCTGGTTCATCGTATAGGAGTTGAATGAATATTTTACATCATTGATATAACGGATCAGCTTCGGATTTCCCATTGCATAGCCGATCCGCATGCCTGCCATGGAACGGGATTTTGAAAAGGTCTGCACCACTAAAAGATTGTCATACCGCTCGATCAGCGGCAGTGCACTTGTCCCGCCAAAGTCGATGTACGCCTCATCCACGACCACAATGACATCCCGGTTGTGCTCTAAAATATCCTCGATCTCAGAAAGCTCCATCAGAATACCGGTAGGTGCATTCGGATTCGGAAAGATCACACCACCGTTTTCTCCATAGTAATCTTCCTTGCGGATCTGAAACTGCTCATCCAGCGGCTTCACCTCGTATGGAATACGAAGCATATCTGCCCAGACATCATAAAAAGAATAGGTAATATCCGGAAAGATGATCGGAGTCTTTGCATTAAAAAAGGTCAGAAAGATCATTGCCAGCACATCATCCGAGCCAACACCCACAAAAACCTGCTCTGGCTTCAGATGATAATACTCTGCGATCGCATCCACCAATACCTTGCAGGTCGGTTCCGGATACAGGCGGAGCCGGTCCGTCTGAAACTCCTGCAATGCCTTCACAACGCCCGGTGCAGGCGGGTATGGATTTTCATTGGTATTTAATTTGATCTGATTGCTCTCCTGTGGCTGTTCCCCCGGAACATAAGGTACCACTTTTCTTACATAAGACTCCCAGTTTTCCATCTTTCTCTCCCATTATAAAACCGATTTACAGGTGATATGCCTCTGCCAGTTTCTCAAATGCCGGCAATGACCGTTCAATGGTCTCGTGTGATACGCAATAAGCCAGACGGACATAGCCCGGACAGCCAAATGCGCCTCCCTTTACCATCAGAATATTGTATTTTTTCCCCTCGTTGACAAAATCTTCCTCGTTCTCGACCGGAGATTTTACCCAGAGATAAAAAGCTCCCTCCGGCTTGATACAGGTAAATCCAAGCTTGGTCAGCCCTTCATAGAGCATCGTTCTGTTTTTGTCATAAAATGCCACATCTGTTTTCTCATCCAGACAGCGTGCAACTGCTTTCTGCATCAGGGATGGAGCATTGACAAATCCAAGCGTACGGTTGGAGATCTCAATGCCGCGGATCAGATCTTCGGCATCGGATGCCTCATCCGGCACTACGACATAACCGATACGTTCTCCCGGAAGAGACAGTGATTTACTGAATGAATAGCCAACCAGTGTATTGTTAGAATATTTTGTCAGGAAATCCTGTGTGTTGCCATCATAGACAAGTTCACGGTACGGCTCGTCCGAGATCAGGTAGATATCATGTCCGATCTCCTTCTGTTTCCGCTCTAAGATCGCCGCGATCTCTTTCATCGTCTCCGGCTTATAAATCACACCGGTCGGGTTATTTGGGGTATTGACGATCAATGCCTTTGTCTTCTCCGTGATCTTTGCCTCAAAATCGGCAAGATCCGGCTGGAATGTCTCTAAGTCCGGCTGCACGGTAACGATCTGTGCATCAAAGTTTGCCGCATACTGACGGTACTCGCCAAAGAATGGTGCAAACACGATCACTTCATCTTCCGGATCTAAGATCGTTTTAAAAATGATGTTAAGTCCGCCTGCTGCACCGACTGTCATAATGATATTATGGAAATCAAAGTTTGTTCCAAACCGCTTATTTAAGTTCTCCGCGATCGCCGCACGCACGTCCGGATAACCTGCGTTTTCCATATAACCATGGATCTCCAAGCTGTCCACTTCATCCAGCAGATCCTTAATGGACTGGTTTAAACTTGCCGAAGCCGGTGTTGCCGGATTTCCAAGGGAGAAATCATAGACATTTTCTGCTCCATATTTTGCTGCCATCTGTTTTCCTTCTACGAACATGGCACGGATTGCAGAACTTCCCTGCAATGCTTTTTGTATTTTTTTTGATATCATGCGAATAACCACGCCTTTCTTTCTATCTATACTTTTTATACTTTATCACATTACCATACAATAGTAAAGCAAAATAGGATAGAACTGCGAAAACGCATTTCTACCCTATCCCGGATATCTTTTTTATTTATTTACGGTATCTACAAAACGTACAAAGGCTTCCCTTCCTTCCTCTGTGCATTTGTATACGCCTGCATCCTTTAATACTTCCATAAATACCAGACCGATCTCTGTCTGGATGATCTCATGCAGTTTCTCCGGTGAGATCTCGCCCTCAAGGCCAGCCCCTGCGGTGAAACCGTATTTTGGTAAAAATTCATCGACCCAGTCTGCATGTTTTGCCAGCGTCTCATTCTCACGGAGAGAGCTGCCATCGAGAAGTGCCTGCTCTAATTCTGCCATCTCGCCTTTTAAGCGGGCTGGAAGAACTGCAAGACCCATAACCTCGATCAGACCGATATTTTCTTTCTTGATGTGATGAAGTTTTGCATGTGGATGATAAACACCAAGCGGATGTTCCTCGGTTGTAATGTTGTTACGGAGAACCAGATCCAACTCGTAATCATTTCCACGTCTTCTTGCGATCGGAGTGATTGTATTGTGTGGCTCTCCATCTGTATTGGCATATACAAATGCTGCCTCATCGGTATAACCTCTCCAGGTCAGTAAGATCTTGTCTGCCAGTTCAATCAGACGGTTTTTATCTGCCGCGCTGATACGGATAACAGACATTGGCCATTTTACAATGCCTGCCTTTACATCTTCAAATCCGCAGAAAGAAATCTCTTTCTCCACCGGTGCCTTTGCCATTGCAAACTCATAATGTCCGCCCTGGAAATGGTCATGGCTTAAAATAGAACCACCTACGATCGGGAGATCCGCATTGGAACCTACAAAATAATGTGGGAACTGCTCTACGAAGTCTAACAGTTTTCCAAAGGTCGCACGCTCGATCTTCATTGGTGTATGCTCTGCGTTGAATACGATGCAGTGTTCATTGTAATATACATATGGTGAATACTGGAAGAACCAGTCACTGTTGTTGATCTTAACCGGAATGATCCTGTGGTTCTGTCTTGCCGGATGATTGACACGTCCTGCATATCCCTCATTTTCTTTGCATAACAGACATTTCGGATAACCGCTCTGTTTTGCAAGTTTTGCTGCTGCGATCGCCTTTGGATCTTTCTCCGGTTTGGATAAATTAACTGTAATATCCAGTGTACCAAATTCGGTGTCTGCTGTCCACTTCAGATCTTTTTTGATGCGGTATCTGCGGATATAGTTTGAGTCACAGCTTAATTTATAGAAATAATCGGTTGCTGCCTGTGCAGACTGATGATCGTAAAGTCCTTTAAATGTGGTTACCACTTCGCTCGGTCTTGGCATTAACATGCTCATGATCTTTGTGTCAAACAGATCGCGGTATGTAATAGTATCTTCTGCCATCAGTCCCTGCTCTGCCGCATAGTCAAGCATCTCTGTTAAAATGCCCTCCAATGCTGCCTCTGCAGTCTCCTGTGTCATCGGGTTTCTCTTCTCATATGCTGCTACGACTTCGTCTTCCAGTTCATCCAGTGCAAACAGCTCCAGCAGACGGTTTATCGTATAACGCTTATCCTCTGGTTTTACCAGTCCTGTTACCAGACCATACTCTGTTAATTCTAATATTTTCTCCTGTATCATGATACTCCTCCATCCTTAGGCTAATTTTACCGGACCATCTCCGATCTCTACTACATAAAAGTCTGCTGCGTAGCCGATCTTGTCTTTGTATGCAGCTCCGACTTTCTCGATGAAGGTATCAACTGCCTCATCTTTTACGATGCTGACGGTACATCCGCCAAATCCTGCTCCTGTCATACGGGAACCAATGACACCGTCTACTTTCCATGCCTCCTCTACCAGAGTATCCAGCTCGATACCGGTTACCTCATAATCATCACGCAGGGAAACATGAGAAGCATTCATCAGCTCTCCAAACAGGGTAACGTTGTTGTTTTTCAGTGCTTCCACTGCTTTTATGGTTCTCTGGTTCTCATAAACCGCATGTTTTGCACGTTTTCTGCATACCGGATCTGTCACGGCATCTTTGTACTGCTCGAACTGCTCTTCGGTTAAGTCTCCCAGTGCATTGATCTTTACTACTTTCTGGATCTCTGCCAGTGCAGTCTCACATTCGCTGCGGCGTTCATTGTATTTGGAATCGCCCAGTCCACGTTTCTTGTTACTGCAGGAGATCACGATCTTTGCATTTTCCAGTTTGATCGGTGCATACTCAAATTTTAAGGTTGCCGTATCCAAAAAGATGGCATGACCTTTTTTGCCCATTGCGATCGCGAACTGATCCATGATACCACAGTTGACCCCGTTGAATTTATTCTCAGAAAACTGTCCGATCAGTGCAAGATCCTGATTGCTCACCTCAAATCCGAACATATCTCTTAAGATCGCACCGGTCAGTACCTCAACGGAAGCAGAAGAAGAAAGTCCGGAACCATTTGGGATATTTCCAAATAAGACAAGGTCCATACCCTGCTCTACTTTCATGCCTTTTTCGCCAAATGCCCACATCACGCCCTTTGGATAATTCGTCCAGTCAGCTTCTTTTTCCGGTTTTAATCCCTCTACAGAAGACTCGATCACACCAAGGTTTTCAAAGTTCATGGAATAGAATCGGAGTTTTTTATCCGCTCTTTTTCTTGCCACACCATAAGTACCGATTGTCAGGGCACATGGAAATACATGGCCACCGTTATAGTCGGTATGTTCTCCAATCATATTCACACGTCCCGGTGCAAAATAAACACCGATTTCCCCCTCACCACCAAATAACTCTTTAAATTTTGCGAGTACGTTTTCCCATTCCATATACATTTCCTCCTATACATCATTTTTCTTAGTTCCGCTTATTTCTGCATCCTGTTTCTGCTCTGAAAAAAATCAGGATGTCTTTGTTTCATTTTTCTTGATAATCTTATTATAACGCGTATCGTATTCTTTGCAATGCCTGAATGTGAAACTGCAACAAAGGAAAAAGGAACATGCAACAAAGTTACATGTTCCTCGTTTTTTCCCAGTCTCTTTTATTCCACTTTAAAATCCCGGATCAGTTCCCAGGTCTTTAATGTGTTTCCTTCATAATCAAACAGTGCCTGATTTGCCCACTCATTCCCACACGGTCCCGGATCGCCCATATATTTTAAAGATGCAGGAGTTGCCCAGCCGGAACCCGGAACCGGGATCCATGCCGGCTCCCAGTAAAAGAAGCCTTTCCCTTTTCCATCACGGATGTGGCTGATCCGATTTAAGAAATCTTCCATGAAATCGTACTGACCCTGTCTGGTCATCGGGTACTCGATCTTTTCTACCAGAGCAGGTTTTGTCGCATAACCTTTTCGCTCCTCGGCAGACAGTTTCTCACAGGAAGCGTAATCTTCCATCGTATAACCCATGGAAACCTCGGCAACGATCAGATCTTTGCCAAAACGTTCTGCGATGTCGTTCATGTTATCAGTAAGCATCTGCAAGGTTCCATGCCAGAACGGATAGTAGGATAAACCGATGATTTCGAAGTCCTCCCCACGTTTTACAAAGTTATCAAACCATTCACGGTAGAGTGCGTTGTTGCCACCATTGTCCAGATGGAGCATGACAGGGATCTTATCCAGTTCCCTGCCGTCCACCTGGCATCTGCATAAAAATCTGCCCTCTAACCGCTCTGCATCTGCTCTTCGTACCGCGCGGATGCCGGCATTGACAAAACGTGCGATATTATCGTAAGCCGGCACTTTTCCATCCGGCCATAACAGACCATTGGAAAGTTCATTTCCGACCTGGACCATCGTCACATTGACGCCATTTTCCAGATAAGTGCGCATGGTACTGAGTGTAAAATCATATACCGCTTTTTCGAGTTCTTCCACACTGTAATGCTCCCATGCCTTTGGCTTGATCTGTTTGCCCGGGTCTGCCCAGAAATCACTATAATGGAAATTCATCAGTACGCCAAATCCGGCATCGGTTACTTTCTTTGCGATCGCAAGGGAAGTTCCCGGATCATTTTCTCCAGCTCCATAAGACTCCCCTGTCTCAGACCATGGGTCGTTCCAGATGCGGATTCGGATCGTATCTACATCATACTTTTTCATAATGTCTAAAATGTCTGTTTCTTTTCCATCATCATAGTATTTTGCTCCACATTTTTCCAGTTCCAGTAAGGTAGATAAATCCATTCCTTTTACAAATTTCTGCATGATATTATATTTCCTCCAAATGTCTGTCTTTTTTCTCAGATTCCGCGGAAACGGAATTTTAATTCAAGTGGCTCTCCCGCCGGGATATGATACTCCGGATGTACCAGAGCACCCCAGCTGTCGTCGCCGCCAACGCCCATCTGTGCGAGTGCAACCCGGACAACCGTATAGTGCACTTCCGGCAGTTCATATGGATGCATTGCATTTTCCATCTCATGCGGGGTATAAGGCAGTGCCGAGAAAGACAGCTCGTCTCCTTCAAAGATCATTCCTCTGCCCTTTGCATCCGTTACTTTCGCATAACGGACACCGACTTTATTGCCACATTCCTGTGGCACTAAATATTTCGCCACATTGTCGGCAACACGGTTTCGGTAAATACCAAGTTTTGCCCCCTGTCTGCGGTCTGCATAGGTCTCTTCCGGTCCCATGCCGTACCACTCTAACTGATCATAATCTGCATTAAGTTTGAACAGCATACCAAATTCCGGCATATCCGGCAATCCCTCTACCGGATCATAGAATAATTTTGTTTCCACTGTGCCATCTGCAAAAACGGTGTACGCTACTTTGCAGGATGCGATCGGTGTGGTCGGCAGCATATAGGTATAAGTTACGGTTACCATATGCTCTTCCTCTTTGACATCGATCGGAAGGGCTTCGTTGGATAAGGATTTCGGACTTGCATACATACTGGCAATTTTCCACTGTGCATATCTTCCCGGTGCCACGCTTCCACAGTCGTTATCCACCGGTGCACGCCAGAAGTTCGGCATCGGGATCTTTTCGATCATCTCTTTTCCTGCATAGCGGTAGGAAACCAGACCTCCGCTCAGTTCAGAAAACAGACAGTCAAAGTTTTCTCCCTTTACGCCAAGATTATAATGTCCGTGTACCACACGAAGCGGTTTTTGTGAAATGACAGGAATCTGTACTTTCTTATAGATCTTCTGTCCAAAAGCAACCTCATGCCCAGCCTTTGCCCATAACGTATCCTCTTTTAATGCAAAGGATATGGTAAGTGCGTACTCTGCATCGGTCGGAATAACAAACGGGATCGGATAAGTTTCTTCGGAAAGCGGAGCTGCCGCTGTCTCTACTTTCTCCTTTTTCACAACAATGCCATTGCGCGCTAAGATCGCATAACAGTCATAGGCATCTGTGGACAGGAACAGATTTTTATTTTTCACAACAAAATTGTTCTGTTCAAATGCGACACTGATGTTCTGATAGTTGAATTTTACCTCCTGCATCTTTGGAGAAGCATCCCGCTCTCCTCCGTAGCAGATGCCATTTCCACTGAAATTATAATCGGTCGGACGATCTGCAAAGTCTCCACCGTATGCCTGAAATTCTTTTCCATAACGGTCTTTTTTCAGAATGGACTGGTCGATATAGTCCCAGATGAAGCCTCCCTGATAACGCGGATGGGTATCCGTCAGATCGGTGTATTTATGCATGGCTCCGCAGGAATTTCCCATTGCATGGGTGTACTCACAGCAGATAAATGGTTTCTCTTTGTGCTCTTCAAGGTATTCCACAATCCGGGTTACCGGCGGATACATCTGGCTCTCCATATCACTGGTTGCCTCATAAGTTCTGTCCTGAAAGATACCTTCATAATGAACAAGACGATGTGGATCAAGTTCTCTGAATTTCTGTGACATATCATAAATGACTTTTCCGCCATAGGATTCATTTCCGCAGGACCAGATCAGGATTGCCGGATGGTTCTTATCTCTCTGATAGCAGGAGTTGACGCGGTCTAACATCATCGGCTCCCAGTCCATATTGTCACCCGGTACGATCTTGTCTTTTTCTACTTTTCCTTTTAAATAAACATCCCAGGAACCGTGAGATTCCAGATTGTTCTCTGCGATCAGATACATGCCATATTCATCACACAGACCATATAAAGTTGAGTCATCCGGATAATGACAGGTTCTTATGGCATTGATATTGTTCTGTTTCATGGTCACAATATCTTTTATCACTTCTTCTCTGTGCACAACACGTCCGGTCTTGCTGCTGAATTCGTGGCGATTTACACCCTTAAATACGATGCGCTTTCCGTTCAGGCACATGATGCCGTCTTTCATCTCAAAACGGCGAAATCCTGCTTTCTGCTCCAACCACTCCACAGTATCTGCGCCATCCTTTGACAATTCGATCTCAAGCTGATAAAGTTCCGGGATCTCTGCACTCCATAAAACCGGGTCTGTCACTTTCTTACTGAACTGATTATCCCCATCTTTTACGGCGATCTCTTCAGCAAAAATAACATTCCCGTCTTTTTTCAGTGTCAGTTTCGCTTTTCCC
Organism: Roseburia sp.; assembly: GCA_050874505.1. Lineage (GTDB taxonomy): Bacteria > Bacillota > Clostridia > Lachnospirales > Lachnospiraceae > Roseburia. The sequence continues at coordinate 20,049 of JBNMKU010000025.1, forward strand.
TCTCCCCTGATCTTCATGGCAAGCTCCAGGGAACCTGTCTTATAATCATCGGAAAGAAGCGATTCTATTTTCAGGTCATATACATGCACTTCTGCCATCGTATACAGATAAACGCTGCGGAAGATACCGGAGAACCGGAAGAAATCCTGATCCTCACACCAGCTTGATGAGGTCCATTTGAATACCGAAACAGCAATCTTGTTTTCGCCATCCTTCCAATATGGAGTCAGATCAAATTCGGAAGGAGTGAAACTGTCCTCACTGTAACCCACATAACTGCCATTGACCCAGAGTGCAAATCCACTCTCCACACCCTGGAATGAGATATAAATTCCCTTTTTGATAAAATCTTCCGGCAGTGTCACATATTTCACATAACTTGCCACCGGATTAAATTCCTCCGGTACCTGATCCGTCCAGATCTCTTCTCTGCCATCCCATGGGTACTGCACATTGGCATACTGCGGTACATCATAACCTTCCATCTGGATATGTGCCGGAACACGGATATCATCCCATGGTCTGCAATTATAATCTTCTTTCTCAAATCCAGGAATCGTCATTGTATGATTTCTGGCATAGTGAAATTTCCAGACACCATCAAGTGAATAGCGTAGCCCTGAACTTTCAAGCTGTGCCTCTTCTTTTGTCTGATAGCAGATATGATCCGAATGTGCCGCCATGCGGTTTTCCTCAAAAAAAACCGGATCACTTATTTTCCTTACATCAAATTCCATAAGTCACCTCATTTCTGCGAAAAAAACCGGCGGTGAATCTCACCACCGGTCTTATTTTCTCGCGCCTTATCTTTTTATTTTACTGCTCCTGTAATACCTTCGGCAAATTGTTTTTGCAATACAAAGAAAATGATCATCGTAGGAATAGAACAGAACAATACGCCCATCATCAATACACCATAGTCAATGGTATATCCGGCAGCCACATTGGCAATTAACATCGGCATGGTCTGCGCACTGTTATCGGTCATAACAACCTTTGGCCACAGATATGCGTTCCATGCGTTCATAAAAGTAATAACTGCTGCTGCCGCATAAGTCGATCTCATGATCGGCATATACATTTTAAAGAAAATCTTAAACTCGCTTAATCCATCGATACGGGCTGCCTCCATGATATCCACCGGGAAGTTTCTGGAATTCTGGCGGAACATCATGATCAAAAACGGTGTGGAGATCGCCGGCAGGATAAATGCCCAGACCGTATTTAACAGCCTCATTTTCGAGATCATCTTAAACAGAGGGATCATCGTTGCAACCTGCGGTACCATCATCGCAAGCAATAATACAGAGAATACTCTGTCTTTGTGTCTGTCATGGTACAGTTCAAATCCATAACCTGCCAGTGAGCAGATAAATAATGCTGCTATCGTCTGAACACCTGCATACAGGAAAGAGTTTCCAAGTGCTCCCCAAAGGTCCTGCTGCGCAATCAGTTTCTGGAAGTTCTCGATCGCATGTGTACCAAATGTGATCTTTCCTCTTGCTACCTCTACGGAAGTATTCGTCGCTGCTGTGATCATCCAGTAAAGTGGAAAGACTGAAATCAGTGAAACAATCGTCAGAAAAATATAGGACGGGATCAGTCTCTTCTGGATCCCTGATGTTTTTCTTTTCTTAATCACGCTTATCACCTACTTTCATATTAATTGCAGCAAGGACTGCTACTAAAATAAATACAAAGAAGGACATTGCTGACGCATATCCAAAGTTTGCAACACCCTGTCCAAAGGAGTTGTTGTAAATGTAATGCGACATTGTAATGGTTGAGTTTGCCGGTCCACCTTTTGTTAAGTTTACAGACTCATCGAACAACTGTAAGGTACCATTGATTGACATGATCACGGTCATAACGATCGTTGGTTTCAACAGTGGAACGGTAATCTTCCAGAATGTTTTCCAGCCGTTTGCCCCATCGATCTTCGCTGCCTCATATACGGAATACTCAATATTCTGTAATCCGGCAAGGAAAAATACCATATTGTATCCGGTCCATCTCCAGATCAGTGCGATAATGATGATCGCTTTTGCGCTTCCTGAATTTCCAAGGAAGTTGATGTTTTCATGGATGATCCCAAGGTTCATCAAAATAGAGTTCATCAGACCCTGTGTTGCAAATAAAGATTTAAAGATCAAAGAATAAGAAACCAGTGATGTTGCACATGGAAGGAACACACAGGTACGAAAGAATCCTTTGAATTTTAAGTCCTTATTGTTTAAAAGCTGTGCTAAAAGTATCGCAAGGATTAACATGATCGGTACTTCGATCAATAAATATAGGAACGTATTCCCAACAGAACGAAGAAATAATTTGTCCTGGAACATTCGTGTGTAATTGTAAAAAATCGGTTCTGCCCATTTCATGTTGGCAGAAGAACCTGTCTTTAATGATGTGATTATCGCCTGGATAATCGGATAAAAACTCATTACTGCGATTAAAATCGTTGCCGGTGCCAGATAGATCCAGCCTGCTGCGTGCTGTTTTGCCACCACGCTCATACCTTTTTTCTTCTTCAATGTAAGCCCCCCTTTTTAGCAAAAGGGGAATCGGGTTTGCCGACTCCCCTTCCATTCAATTACTAGTTGCCCATTTCAAAGTTCAACTGGTCTTCTGCTGCCTGTAATGCTTCTGTAACGTCTGTACCGTTCTGGATATTGATGATTGCTGCTGCAATCTGTGTACGGCAGGTGTAATGATAATCACTCTGCTCGATTACCGGTACGTGGGATCCCATCTCTACGATCTGTGCGTAGATCGGTGTATTGTTGAAGTATGCAACACCCTGACTGTAAACATCTGATTTACCGGCAGAGATACAGGTTGTGATAACACCACCATTGGTTAATGCTGCATCATAAGTTGCTGAGCTTCCGCCAAATGTATAGCTTAAGAATTTCTTAGCTAAATCTGTGTTCTGGCAGTTTGCTGTGATATAAAGAGAAGCTCCTCCGTTGGAAGCATATCCCTCGCCGCCCTCGATGGTTGGCATAGAAGTGATCTCCCATTTTCCACTGTTTTCAGAAACCTGCTCGATGGTCGGGATGATCCAGTTACCATTCATGACACCAGCTACCATGTCACCGATGATGGTCTGATCGGTATAATCGGACCAGTCATTTGCCAGATATAATACGTTTCTGTTGATCATTTCACCGATGATCTCTACGATCTTAACTAATTTCTCATTCTCTGTGATGTATGGTTTGCCATCTTTGAACTGTGACTCGCCTTCTGCCTGAAGCATCATGTATACCAGGTCGTTTCCATCACCATCCATGGAAAGTAAATATTTGCCTGTTTTGTTGTATACTTCTTCACCGATGTCTATGAATTTATCCCAGGTAATACCTGTCATATCATCAATGGTGTATCCGCATTCCTCTAACAGATCTACACGATATGCACAGATAACAGTACCATTGTCTACCGGGAAACCATAGTGCACACCATCGATCGTGGAGTAAGAAAGTTTCTCAGCTGCAAAATCGGACCAGTCAACATCTGCATCATCTACCGGTACAAATGCATCCGGATAATCTGCTACATAACGTCCGATCCAGTGATCCTGGAATAAAACGATATCTGGTAATGTGCTGTAATCACCTGCAGAACCTGCTAATGTAATGGCATCCTCGATATCAGATGACTGTGACTGCTCGATGATCTCCAATTCGAAATCCGGATCAACGTTTGCTTTATAGTCATCTGCTGCTGCCTGCAGTGCCGGGATATTGAAGTTTGCATCCCATGCGTAAACGGTAAGTTTGTTGTCACCACCTGCTGCATCAGAAGAAGTATCTGCTGCGTCTTTGCTATCGCTGGCATCTGCGGTTGTTGTTCCGCTGTCATTGCTTCCTGTGTTGGTGGAAGCTGAGTTTCCATTGCCAGATCCACAGCCAGCTGTCATGGTTGCGATCATCGCTGTGACTAACATAAGTGACACTACTTTTTTCTTCATAAAATGTACCTCCCAAAATGTATCATTTTAACCAATCATTTTTTTAACAGCGTTTTTATCATTCGTCATTTTGACTGATATTTCGTTGTTTTCGATTGATTGTATGTATATTATAACGAAATATAGTGCCTTGTAGTGCGCATATTCCGATGTAAAACACGCATATCTGACCATTTATGGGCATTACCAGCCTTTTCGGGCTGAGATATGATAATTGAGCAGTTTGTGCTCATAATTTTCAGGGTTAATTTTCCACTGATAGGGTGATGTATTCAGGAATTTTTTGAAATTTCGGTTAAATGTAGATGTTGTTGCAAAGCCTACTTTTTGTGCCACGATATCCATAGAATCGTTTGTTTTCTTCATCAGATCACATGCCTTCTGGATCCGCACCAGATTGATATAATCAACCGGTGACATGTTCATACACCCCTCAAACAGCCGTCTGAAATGTGTTTCACTCATATGACATGCCTTTGCCAGTTCCTCCACCCGTATCATATGCATATACTCTGCTTTGACATATTCTAAAGCGGCTCCGATCTGGGAAACTCCTGCGTTCTTTCTGGCATTCCCTTCCGGCTCCACCCGGATGTCCTCCTGCTCGTTCATGCGCAGGATCTCTGTGATCAATGCATACAAAAGTCCTTTGACACTGTCCACATAATGCAGCCGTTTTGCACGCATCTCTTCCATGATCATCCGGATGATCAATGCCAGATTCCGGTTCTCCCACTCATGGATAAACAATGGTTTCGAATTGATCTTTTCCAATAGTTCTCTCTGATAGAGCTCATTTTCCGGGTACATCTCTGCAATGATCTGCGCAGGATCCAAAAACAGATACTCCCAGAAACTCGGTCCCTCTTCTGTATTACTGATCGTTACATGCGGATAATTTGCCGGTATCACACTTACCATCGCCGGCTGATACAGCATCCCTTTTCCATCCAGAAACAGTTCTCCACCACCACTGCGGCAATATCCAATCTCCATCAGATTGTGAAAATGATGTCCTGTCTCATCATGTCCATAGTCCCTGATCCAGCTATCCCCCAGCAAAGCCAGTACATATTCATTTTGCGGCACTTCATAAAACCGTAATTCCATCGTTCCGGCTTTCTTCTTTTTCATCGCTGTGTTCCTCCTGTCTTCTGCCAGATTCAAAACGCAGCGGAACAGGTTTTTCCCGCCCGCTGCGTCTTTATCGTAGCTTAGTCAAAATCAAATTTGTCGAAACGTTTCATCATTGCACGATAGCGGAAACGAACCATTTCATTTTTCTCAAGCACATCCTCTTCGGTTCCAGTGTACTGACAGCGAATACAGTAGTACTCTTTTTTGTCCTTATCATAGAACATATCAATGTCTAAGTCCCTCATAAAGCAGGATGGACATCTATAATTTAATTTGCCTTTTCCAGATTGAGCCATGTTGGAAATACCTCCTTATCTGCCATTGTCTTTTTGTATCCTAATGTAAACATTGGTGAGAACGCATATCCCTCATGGATATAGCCTTCTGCATCCTTTGCTTCTGTGCTTAAAGAAACCTTTGTCTCGATAGGCGGAACGACTGCGCTTACCTCTGCTGCTCCTGTTTCAGCAGCTTCACGGCATTTGTACTCATAGTTGATGGTCTTGCTGCCACAGGTTAAGGTAATGCCTGTCATATCTTCCGGATACTCTGTGGTACCATAACATGCTACCATATATTCATTGATCTCTACTTTTGCAGATGGATCACTCATCTCTAAGATGTTACGCTCAATACGGATACGTCCGGTTCCCTCTTCAAAGTATTCTTTTGTCTGTAATTTTACAGTTAATCCGTCAAATTCGATATCAACCGGATCTAAGGTCAGAACTCTTGCGGTTACGTTACCGGAAACATCCTTCTCTTCTGAGAAGTGTGCTTTGGTACGGCAGAGACATAAGTCAACCTCTTCTCCGTTGTAGCAGACTTTCGCACTTCTTACCGTACCTTCTCCTGCATAGTGTGTGAAGTATCCAGCACGGTATTTCTCCTGGATTAAGAATGGATAAGAAGCATCCTGAACGTGTTTGGTTCCGATTCCAACTTCCCATTTTAATTTTGCTGCGTATGGACGTAAGTCAACGATCGCACCACCCTGATCCATGTTGACACATGCTCTCATGTATGGATCGCAGTACCAGAATACCTGCTTGTCTGATCCGTATAAGATATCTCTCCAGAGTGCACATTCCGGCTCTGTGTAGTGTTTTTTCTCACGATAGTAATCTGCGAACTCAGCCATGGTCATATCAACCAGTTTGCCTTCTTTTTTCAGCTTGCCATAGTATGCACAGCCATCTTCGTAAGATTTTAACAGTAATTCATATGGTGCTTCCCAACGTCCCATCTTGTTCATCCAGCCCGGTCCAACGAACATCATGTTGTAAGCATAACCATTGTTGTACTTCTCAAGAGAACGATACTGATCGATCAGGTTGTACAGATATGGGTACTCCCAGGTCTTTGAGTCATAGATCATACCACGTAATACGTTCTGTGGATGTGTTCCGAAGTTGGAACCATTTCCATCGTAGCATGCGATCAGGTCACGGGATAAGTGAGGGATTGCTACGATACCGCTGTCCTCTGCCTCGTTTGCTGCAGGTGCATGTGTATTCTGTTTGGATGGGATCCATGGTGCCCATGGGCCGCCATCGAATAAAGTATACCAGGAATTGTTACAGGTATGATATGCTTTTGGTCCTTCTTCCCAGCAGGTAGCAACAGCGCATTTTACCATCGAATATTTTTCCTTGATATAATTGGTCAGCTCGGCATCCATGTAATAAGAACCGGTTGACTCCGGATAAAATCCAAATCTGTCATGGAATTTCTCAAATACATCATTGACGATCTCTTTTTTATCTTCCATAGAGAACATCCAGATACAGAAATCCTTGGTGTTGTATTTTTCACGGAACTCTTTGCAGGGAAGTCCTAATAAGGACAGTGCAATCTCGTCTCCGTATTTCTCATGATGTTCTTTTGCCAGTGCGACTGCCTCGTCGTTGAACAGACTGGCATATGTCATCTGAATGGTTGTCTTTAATCCATTTTTATGTGCAGCTTCCTGCTGTGTCTTAAAGATATCCAAAGACTCTGTTAAAAGTGCTTTATCTCCGATATCCT
>JBNMKU010000026.1:0-25213 GCA_050874505.1 Roseburia sp.
AAATAGAACTGTATGTATCGACTTTGTTATACATTTAACATACCGTACCTATTTTCGCACATTTTGTTGAAATAGTCTAGTGTTTTTTCGTAATCTCTTTCTGATTCTTGAAAATAGAGTCTGCCGGTATCACACCGCGTACCGGAGACAGCGGATACACATTGGTATTTCTTCCGATCACAGTTCCCGGATTCAGAACAGAGTTGCATCCTACCTCGACATGGTCCCCGAGCATTGCGCCAAATTTCTTTAATCCGGTCTCGATCTTCTCCTCGCCATCCTTTACCACAACGAGGGTCTTATCGGATTTGACATTTGAGGTGATGGAACCGGCTCCCATATGGGATTTGTATCCTAAAATAGAATCACCGACGTAATTATAGTGTGGCACCTGCACCGAGTTAAATAAAATCACATTTTTAAGTTCTGTTGAATTTCCAACGACACATCCACGTCCTACAATGGCACTTCCACGCACGAATGCACAATGTCTGACCTCCGCTTCCTCATCAATGATCAGTGGTCCATTTAAGCATGCCGTCGGTGCAACCTTTGCGCTCTTTGCCACCCAGATGTCCTCTCCTCTCTGCTCATATCGTTCCGGGTCAAGTGCCGGTCCGATCTTCCGGATAAAATCGCTGATGCCTTTTAAGGCTTCCCATGGGTAGGTAAATCCTGCCAGATAATCCTTTGCGATCGTTTCATTTAAGTCATATAAATTTGCAATTTTTGCGTTTTCCATTTTTTCTTCCTCACTTTTCTAATTTTCCATCCGGGCGAACTCATCTAAAAAATTCATGCCAGCCGCCTGTTCTTCCTCTTCCTCTGCCATATCCGCGATAAAATCTCCTGCCATGGCAGCATAAAAATCATCTGCCCCGTCTTCTGGCGGTGGCTCTGGTACATTGGTCTGCTCTGCTTTTTCCGGGTCTGGCGCACGGTCAGACTTTTCATTCGTTTGCGTAACACCCGGATTGTCAAAATCAAACTGGATACGGTCATTCTCAAATTTCAGGCAGGTATCAAACGAATTTCCCGCCTTTGACACAAATCCGGTCACCTTTTCCTTGGTTTTTCCTGTTTCTAAAAGCTCTTTCATCGTATCTTCTGAAAGTGTCACTTTTGCCACCGTATAAGGTACTTTAAAGCCACATTCACACTCATAATACCACTGGCTCTTCTGCAGCATCTTCTTACAGTTCGGGCATGGAAGCGTTGTCTCTACCGGCTTTGGTTTTTCCGGGAAATCAAATACGATCTGCCCCTCCTCGGTAAGCTTGAGCGGCGCATTAAATTTCATTCCGGTCTTTGCGATAAATCCCTCGATGACTCCCGTTTTTTTCCTGGTCAAAAGTTCTTTTAACTGTGCCTCTTTTAATCTGACACTGGCGATCTGCCCGTCTGCAAACCGGCAGCTCTCTGCATTGTCTTTCTGGTAATTGGCACAGCCAAATCCAAACGGAGTCTTTACAATATCTCCCCCACACAATGGACAGACCACATCTTTTACCTTTTGTGCTTCCAGATCGGTAAAATCAAACTTTAACCCGGTTACTTTCCCATTCTCGTCGCGGTTTAATGCCACTCGTGCATCGAATTTCTTTCCGGTTTTCGACTTAAATCCACGGATCGTTGCGGTTCTTCCCTCGGTCAGAAGCTGTTTTACCTGTGCTTCCGTGAGCGATTTTTCTGCCATTTTCCCGATGGAAAAACGACAGCTCTCCGGATCGTCTTTCTGATAATTGGCACAGCCAAATCCGAATGGGGTCGCCACGATATCTCCGCCGCATAACGGGCAGGTCACGTCCTTGATCTTCTTTGCCTCCACATGTTCAAAATCAAACTGAACATTCTTCCGTCCGTCTTCGCCCTCCACAAGTTTTAGGCAGGCATCGAATTTTTTGCCGGTCTTTGACTTGAATCCGCGGATGGTTTCAGTCCTCTCCTTGGTCAGAAGATCTTTTAAATCCTCAATGCTTAATAATTTCCCGGCAATCTTCCCCACGGAAAAATAGCAGCTTTCCGGATCCTCATGGTGTTTTTTGCAGCTATAACCAAACGGTGTGATCTCTATGGCACCACCACAGACCGGGCAGTTAAGCCCCTCTACGAGTTCCGGTTCATTCTGACTGAAATCAAACCGGATCGCAGGCGTTCCATCTTCTCTTTTTTCGAGAACCAGTGCCGCATCAAATTTCTTTTTTGACTTCGATGTAAATCCCTTTAAAACGCCTGTCCTTTTCTCAGTCAGAAGGAGCTTCACCTCTTCCTCCGTCAGGTCTCTTCCGGCGATCGTTCCGATGGAAAATTTGCAGCCGCTTCCGTCGCGCTTATAATTGCTGCATCCATAGCCAAATGGCGTCGTCTCCATCTCCCCGCCGCAGACCGGACAGGGCACCGAAAGGCTCTTTTTCGCCGCCAGTCCTCTTCCGCCCTTTCCGACAAACGGATGGATCCTTCCTGCGATCGGCCCGGTCAGATCTTTTTCGATCATGGAAACGGTCTCTTTTCGGATAAAATCTTCGAGTTTCCCCCTGTAATCTGCCATGATAACCGTTCCTCTGGTGATCCCGTCCAATCCCTTTTCCCAGGAAGCGGTCATTTTCGGATTGAGCAGTGCCGGAACGGTCAGGCTCACGACTTCAAATATCATTTCTCCAAGTGCCTCGGGAGAGAGCACCTGTGTTTTCTTATTCAGGTTCAGATAACCGATGCGCACCAGTTTTTTGATGATCTCTGCTCTGGTCGCAGACGTTCCGATCCCGGAACCCTTGATCTGTTCGCGCAGTTCCTCTTCCTCAATAAGCTGTCCTGCATTTTCCATGGCAAGCACCATCGAACCTGACGTGTAACGTTTCGGTGGATTGGTCTTTCCCTCTTTCAGTTCAAACCCATCTACCCCGAGTACGTCACCGTTCTTTATCGTTGCCGCAAGTGTGATCAGTCCCCGGCTCTCTTTTTCATCTTTTTCATTCTTTTCGTCTTCGTTTTTCTGATATCCGGCGATCTCCAGATATCCGGGATTCTTCAATTCTTTTGCAGAGGCAAAAAACTGTTCCCGGTCGATCTGTACCGTTAATTTTACCGTCTGATACTCTGCCGGCGGATAAAAGATACTAAGGAAACGGCGCACGATCAGGTCAAACACCTTGCGCTGCAGGTCGTTCAAACGGTTTAATTCGGTCAGCTGACCGGTCGGAATGATCGCATAATGATCCGTCACTTTCGAATCATCCGTGTACTGTGTCTTCCCGATCTTATAGTGCGCATTTTCCTTTAAGATCTGTTCCACGAAGCCTTTTGTCGGCTCATATCCTTTTAACCGGTTCAGATTCCGCCCGATCTCTTTTGCCACAGCGGATGAAAGCACCCTCGCATCTGTTCTCGGATAGGTCGTCAGTTTCTTTTCGTACAGATCCTGTGCAACCTGAAGCGTCTCATCCGGGCTGATCTTAAATCGTTTGGAACACTCTGCCTGAAGTTCGGCAAGGTTAAAAAGCAATGGTGCACGTTTCTTGCTCGTGCCTGTTTCTATCGACTTTACCGTAGCTTCTTTTCCGGTCACTTCATCAATTAACGCATTGGCATCTTCCTGCTTTTTGAACCCGTTTTCCTTATAAAGCAGGGGTGACTCAAAATAATGGGAACCCTCTACGGCTTTCCATTCTGCCCAGATCTCTCCCCCGCCTGATGCATTAAAATTTCCAACGACACGGTAAAATGGTGTCTCTTTGAAGTTTCTGATCTCACGCTCTCGGATGACGACCATTCCAAGCACGCAGGTCATTACACGCCCTACCGCGATCGCCGTATAGCTTCTGGTTGCCGCCGCATCGTTTAATAACCTGCCGTATTTTACAGACATGACACGCGAAAAATTGATACCCATGGCATAGTCCTCGATCGTACGCATGATACCGGAATCCGCCAGATGATCGTATTCGCTCATCGGCTTTGCCTCTTTGATCCCACGTAAGATTTCCTCTTCCGTCTGTGAATCGATCCAGACACGCAGTTCCTCCATGCCCTCTCTGACTCCACCATACCGTCTGATGTTTTCCTCGATGGTCTGTCCTTCTTTTCCGGCATCTCCTGCCCAGTAGACCTTATCAATATCTTCTCTATGTAACATATGATGTACCACATCATACTGTTTTTTTACATTGGGGATGACATGGTATTTGTACTGCTCCGGCAAAAACGGAAGATCCTCTAATTTCCACTTTTTATATTTTTCATCGTATTCTTCCGGATAGACCATCTCCACCAGATGTCCCACACACCAGGTAATGACATAACCGTCATTCTCTATATATCCGTCATTTCGCCCGGAAACCCCCAAAATTCTGGCAAATTCCTGTGCCACACTCGGCTTCTCCGTAATGATCAAGGACTTAGCCACGTCTTTTCCTCCATTATTGTTCTCGTTTCTTTCTGCATGGTATTACCACACATCCCTTTCTATACTAACACACCGCGGGACATTTTGCACTCCTTTTGTCTATCCAGTCGTCCAGACAGACGTTCAAAGACCCCCGCAGCCGCTTTCTATGCCACTGTGAGGGTCTTTCTTATCTGAGTTTCATTCCTATCTCCCCGGATGAAAAACTTTTTTATTTTTTTGTGATATAGCCCTGTGCTTTTAACAGCTCTGCGCAAAGTACTGCACCGCCTGCTGCACCACGAACGGTATTGTGGGAAAGTCCGACGAATTTCCAGTCATATACGGTATCCTCTCTTAATCTGCCGACGGATACGCCCATGCCGTTCTCATAGTTGACATCAAGTGAAACCTGCGGTCTGTTATCCTCTTCCAGGTACTGGATAAACTGCTTTGGTGCGCTTGGAAGCTCCAACTCCTGTGGTACGCCACGGAAATTTTTAAGTGCTTCGATCAGCTGCTCTTTGGTCGGGTTCTTTCTGAATTTAACAAATACGGCTGCGGTATGTCCGTTTAATACCGGAACACGGATACACTGGCAGGTGATCACCGGTGACTCTGCCGGAACGATCGCTTTCTTCTCGTCATCAATGTGACCCCAGATACGAAGCGGCTCTTTCTCGGATTTTTCTTCCTCTCCACCGATGTATGGGATGATGTTTCCTACCATCTCCGGCCAGTCTTTGAAAGTTTTACCTGCACCGGAAATTGCCTGATAAGTGGTTGCCACTACTTCGTATGGCTCAAACTCTTTCCATGCAGTTAAGACAGGTGCATAACTCTGGATCGAACAGTTTGGTTTTACTGCGACAAATCCGCGTTTGGTACCAAGTCTTTCTTTCTGGTATTTGATGACTTCCATGTGCTGTGGATTGACTTCCGGTACGACCATTGGTACATCCGGTGTCCATCTGTGGGCACTGTTGTTGGATACAACCGGTGTCTCGGTCTTAGCGTAATCCTCTTCGATCTTTTTGATCTCTTCTTTGGTCATATCCACTGCTGAGAATACGAAATCAACTTCAGATGCAACCTTTTCTACTTCGTTGACATTCATTACCACGATATTTTTGACTGCTTCCGGCATTGGAGTATCCATTTTCCAACGATCTCCTACTGCCTCTGCATAAGTCTTGCCCGCACTTCTTGGACTTGCTGCAATGGTTGTTACCTCAAACCATGGATGGTTTTCCAGAAGAGAGATAAATCTCTGTCCTACCATACCTGTTCCGCCAAGAATACCTACTTTTAATTTTTCGCTCATTTTAATCTAATCTCCTCGTCGCTTTTTCTCCTTGACATCTTCCGCCATTGTTTCTTTCTGTCCGTCCGGCGCGAACATGTGTCGGTCATAGTGAATATATTATGCCTTTTCCACGAAAAAAGCAATACTCTTTTTGTAAAAGTTTCTTTTATTTTTTCTCATTTCTTGTGCACTTGTCACAATAATGCGTTACTGTGGCAAAGTGCCTGTCTTCTGTAAATATTCTTTTTCGATGGCAATCACCTGCTCCATGGCATCTTTTCCAGGTGCTCCGATGGTCAGACGTTTATTGACACAGGTCTCCATGGAGATTGCATCGTAAATGTCCTCCTCAAATACCGGGCTGATCGCTTTTAACTCTTCCAGACTCATATCATCGATCGCGATCTTTTTATCGATACAGTAAAGTACGATCCTGCCGACAATGCCATGTGCATCACGGAACGGCACGCCATGATTGACCAGATAATCAGCTGCATCGGTCGCATTGGTAAAGCCATGGTTTGCAGATGCGTACATTTTTTCCTTGTTGAATTTCATCGTGGCAAGCATGCCTTTGAATAATGCAATACAGCCTTTGACCGTGTCCATGGCATCAAAGGAAAGCTCTTTATCTTCCTGCATATCTTTATTATAGGCAAGCGGAATCCCCTTCATCGTGGTAAGCAGTGAGGTTAATGCGCCATACACTCTTCCCGTTTTTCCGCGGACAAGCTCTGCGATATCCGGATTTTTTTTCTGTGGCATAATACTGCTTCCGGTACTGTAGGCATCATCGATCTCCACAAACTGGTATTCATTGGAATTCCAGATGATGACTTCCTCGGAAAAGCGGCTTAAATGCATCATGATCGTCGCACAGGCAGATAAAAACTCGATCAGATAATCACGGTCTGACACACCATCCATACTGTTTAAGGTCGGTCCGTAAAATCCGAGGAGTTCCGCTGTATAGGCGCGATCCAATGGATAAGTCGTTCCTGCGAGCGCACCGGAACCGAGCGGACAGTAATTCATACGCTCATAAATGTCATGCAGTCTGCTGCGGTCACGTTTAAACATCTCAAAATAAGCTCCCATATGATGTGCCAGCGTGATCGGCTGTGCTTTCTGCAAATGGGTAAAGCCCGGCATGATGGTTTCCGTATTTTCTTCCATAATACGTAAAATGGTCTCTAACAGTTCTTTTAACAATTCGTCTGTCTCTGCCACCTGTTTTCTGGTATAAAGCCGCATATCCAGTGCGACCTGGTCATTTCTGCTCCGTCCGGTATGTAATTTCTTTCCGGTGTCTCCGAGCCGGTCGATCAGATTTGCCTCAACGAAACTGTGGATATCCTCGTATTCGGAAGTGATCTTTAAGGTACCGTTTTCTACTTCCGAGCGGATCTCCTGTAAAGTACGGACGATATCATCCCGCTCCTGTTCCGTTAAAATACCCTGTTTTCCAAGCATCTTGACATGCGCAATGCTGCCCTCGATATCCTCACAATAAAATTTCTGGTCAAATGTAATCGACGCATTGAAATTGTATACCAGCTGATCGGTTTCCTTGGTGAATCTTCCTCCCCATAACTGTGCCATAATCTTATTCCTCGCTTTCCTGTTTCTTTTTGGCGATCTGTTCGTCCCGCTCCCGTTTGGAAAAAACACATCCGCAGTAATACTGACGGTACATGCCGTATTGTTCGGACAACTCCACAGAACGTTTGTAGCCATTTTTCTTTTTAAAATCTGAATTGAGGTAGGCAATGCCATACTCTTTTTCCAGACGATCTCCAATCTCATTTAGCTTTTCCGCATTTTTTAGCGGGCTGATGGATAACGTCGTTGTAAAATAATCCATGCCCAGCCGTTTTGCTGTCTCCGCAGCCTCTCTAAGCCGCAGCTCATAACAGAGGAAACAACGTGCTCCGCCCTCTTTTTCCTGCTCTAACCCACGCACCGTATCATAAAAACGTGACTCCTCATACACTCCCTCCAGAAAAGAGATCGGATTTCTGGCAGGAAGCTGTTCGATCAGATGTCTCTGCTCTTTCACCCGCTTTGTATATTCTTCCGGTGGATAGATATTCGGATTATAATAAAATACAGTGATAAAAAAATACTGGGAAAGGTATTCCAGACAGTAGGAACTGCATGGTGCGCAGCAACTGTGCAACAGCAATGCCGGCACCTTGTTTTTTTCCTGATTTTTTTTTATCTCATCTTCCAGCATTTTCTGGTAATTTGGCTTATTCATCGCCCATTTCCTTTCCGGCATCGGCTCTATCCAACATTCTACATGAAGTACTATGTTCCTGCAAGAATGTTTCGCCCTGTCTGCTATAACAATTCGTTATAGTATCAATAAGCCTGTGCCCACTCTAAGATCTGTTTGGCCCGGTGCCACCAGGTGTGATGTGCATAAAATGTTTCTGCCCCTGCCTCTACGATCCGCTCTCTTAACGCGCCATTTTCCATCAACTCTCCTGCCAGGGAACTTAAACTCTCCATCTCTTTTAAAGAATACATCGCGATCTCCTCCCTGTCTTTAAAATGTGCTCTTAAGTACGGGTTCTCATCGGTCAGCACCACAGTCCGGTTTGCCATGCCTGCAAACATTCTGTCATGTACGCCACGGTTAAAAATAGGGGAAACATTTAATAACAGTGACTCTTTTGCGATCCGTTCAAACGAATGCTCAAACATCACACCCTTCTCCCGTGTCACATACTTCTCGTCGATCACATCATATTTCTCCCATCCTTCTCCGACCAGTGCGAGCGGGATCTTTTTTTTCGTCAGTTCATCCAGTGCAGCCTTTCTGAAATAATCCCTGATATACGCATCCACCGGATACATTGCATTCATAAAGAGTGCGAACTGTTCATCCGGCAGTTCCATATCCTGTTCCCTCAGATAATTGCGAAAAGCCTCTTCCATAGGAAGTGTCGGCTCCGCCACTCTCTGTTCGATCAGGTTTTTCATCACAGAATGTAATGGTTCCGGTGCATTTTTTACAAGCTCATATACGGCATCCGGTCTGTCATAGGTTCCCATAAATAAGATCCGGTCAGCAGGACGCTTCCCGCCCTCATACAGTGCCTTCGTTGCAGAAAGCGGCAGCATATGTACCGCATCCAGATTGGGATGATACCGTCTAACGTAGTCCTTTTGTGCCTCGTCCAGTAAGATTGCATGGAAATTTTTGCCACCACGCACCAGACAATTATAATGAAACAACGGATGATCCAGTACATAGTCAAAAAAAGGACAGCCCAGCTTCTCAATAAATGACGTTCCATCTTCAAGTTCCATCCGTGGAAGCAGCGAATTAAAGTCCACCGCCAGCCGGTACTTTTTTCCAAGCAATGGTTCTAAAATACGGTCAAAATCATCCTCTCTGGTAAATTCACACACCTGCACCAGAAATCCCAGTTCTTCAAACGCTGCTCCCAGCTGATTTGCAAAAAAATTCCCGGATGTATAGCAGATCTCCCGGGAACAAAATACCAGAATACGTTCTTTTTCCTCTGTCATGACATCGTTCCTTTCCCTCGTCATAGAAAAATGAGCCTTTACGGAACAAGTCAACTCCCCCGCAAAAGCTCATGTTCTTATCGGATGTAGCGAAGTGCCAGAATACCCACCACATAAACGACAGCGCACAGCACCATAAATAAGGTTACTCCGCAAAGTGCTCCTACTACAATCTCAGCGATCACGACCAGTCCATGAAGCCAGATCGGAACATCATGCAGGCACACCGCCAGTGCTGCTTCTATCACCACGATGACACATACCGGTACAACCGGCATATCTAATTTTATCATACTGAATAATACAACAAAAAGTACGACCGCAAACACTCCAAATAAGATCAAAACCCCGCTGTTGTCACGCACGATCTCACCTGCTGCTGTGCCAACGCTCTTTTTGCGGCGTTCTTTTATCGATACACGTTCTTCTTTCTTTTCTGTCTCGCTCATATTTCCCTCCATACCCAAGTTGTTATCGGCTCTATTATACCAACTCCCGCGCAAAAGGACAAGCCAAAAAAAATCCGCTTTACCTGTCTGCCAAAAGAAGGTATACTTACAGACAGATTATTTTTACAGAAATGAGGAATTTTTATGGAAGATACGAACTGGGTTTCCATGTGGGGCAATGCCGTTTCGATCGCAGAACACCGCCCGGAAAGCTATGCAAAAGATCTTACGCTGCGCTATCCCATTTATGCACCTTTTGCAGGGGATGCACTGCGTTTTACTCTGGATAATTACTGCGGTACCGAACCTGTTACGATCACAAGGGCAACCATCGCGCTTGCCGCTTTTGACCTGACAGAAACAAACAGTTTATCCTGTCCACTGATACCATCCACACTTACCACGATCACGTTTGACGGTGCAGATACTGTTACCCTTGGCGCAAGGGAACGCATTACCAGTGATGCCATCACATTTCCCGTACCGGCAGGTGCCACACTTTGTGTAAGCCTTTATTTTTCAGATTTCACCAGCATGCAGTCTGCGGTCTTAATAACCGGGCCTTTATCAAAAGGCTATTTTTCTTTTGGCAACCAGACAAATACAGGTATTCTTCCTATGGATACCACCAAATCTACAAACTGGTTTTATTTTTTAAGCAATGTTTCAATCCGGACTTCTGGCGAAAACCATGCTCTCATCTGCTATGGTGATTCCATTACCGCACAGGCATGGCCGGATGACCTTACGCTGCGCCTGCGCAAAGAAGGCATCTGCAGCACTTCCGTGATCCGACGGGCTGCCAGCGGAACCCGTATCCTGCGTGAGTACAAGTGTATTACCTATGATTCCTATGGTTTAAAGGGAACAAACCGCTTTCTTCATGAAGTACCGACAGACGGTGCCCGTTCTGTCATCATCCAGCAGGGGATCAATGATATCATCCATCCGGTCGGTACCGACATCAATCCGTTCCGTCCGATGAGTGATCTCCCGACCGCACAGGAACTGATCGATGGCTTGAGATGGTATGTAGAGTCTGCCCATCAGATGGGACTGCAGGTATATCTTGGTACACTTCTCCCGATCTACGGCTGGCGCACCTATGCTCCATTCCGCGAGGAACTGAAAAACGAAGTCAATGACTGGATCCGTTCGACCAATGAGATTGAGGGATATATCGACTTTGCCACTGCTCTATGTGACAGTGAAAATCCGGCTGCATTCCGCAGTGAATATGACAGCGGCGATCATCTGCATCCAAGCAAAGCCGGCTACCAGGAAATGGCAGAGCTGATCCCTTCTGCTCTATTTTAAGCACTACTACACTAAATTACGCGTTTTGCGAACCTGCTGGCAAAAAAAGCTGCCACATCAGGAATGGTTTTTTACTCCACACCTAATGTGACAGCTATTTTTCTGCATATATTTAACTATCTGTTAAATGTTTCCGTACACGCTGGATCAACATTTCCAATGCAACCAGATTTTCGCCGCCTTCCGGAATAATTATATCCGCACGGCGTTTGCTTGGTTCTACAAACTGCTCATGCATCGGTTTTACTGTTGTCAGATACTGACTGATCACGCTGTCGAGAGAACGTCCTCTCTCTTTTACATCACGCACGATACGTCTTAAGATACGGACATCCGCATCCGTGTCAACAAAAACCTTGATATCCATCAGTTCGCATAAAGAAGTCTCTGCAAAGATCAGGATACCCTCCAGTACGATAACCGGAGCCGGTCTCACCTCGATTGTTTCCTCGGAACGGTTATGTATGGAATAATCATATACCGGCATCTGAACGCTTTTTCCCGCTTTCAGTTCCCGGATATGTTCGCACAAAAGTTCCGTATCAAATGCATCCGGATGGTCATAATTTAATTTGCTCCGCTCCTCATAGCACATATCATCATGGCGTTTGTAATAGTTATCATGGCGCAGGATACTGACCTCATCCTGTCCAAAACTATTGATCAGTTCATTTGCAAGTGTGGTCTTTCCACTTCCGGTTCCACCTGCAATTCCAATTAATATCGTATCCATGCTTACGCTCCAATAATCTTTAATGTTGCACTTGTTCCAAGACGGCTTGCACCTGCATCGATCATTGACTGTGCTTCCTCTGCCGTATGGATCCCGCCAGATGCTTTTACTCCCATCTCTGCTCCGACTGTTTTACGCATCAGGGCAACATCCTCTGGTTTCGCACCTCCGGTAGAAAATCCGGTAGAAGTTTTTACAAAATCAGCTCCTGCTTCCTTTGCAAGCTCACATGCTTTTACTTTCTCTTCATCTGTCAAAAGACAGGTCTCAATGATAACCTTTAACACGATATCTTTTCCGCAGACTTCTTTTAAGGTTTTGATATCCTGTAATACATAATCGTATTTTTTATCCTTTAATGCTCCAACGTTGATCACCATGTCAACCTCGGTTGCGCCATCTTCGATGGCTGCCTTTGTCTCAAATGCCTTGACTCTTGTATCAGACATTCCAAGTGGGAAACCTACTACAGTGCAGACTTTAACGTCAGAACCTTTTAATTTTTCAGCAACAAATTTGGTGTAATACTGGTTGACACAGACAGATGCAAAATCATGTGCCAGCGCTTCCTCACAGATCTTTGCAACCTGTGCTTCGGTCGCCTCTGCTTTTAAGATAGTATGGTCAAAATATTTTGATGAAATCATGCTGTTACGCTCCTTTTCTTTTATCTTGCACCCTTATCGTAAGGAATTCCCTCTGCCTTTGGTGCACGTGAATTTTTCGATGTAAATGCCAGAATGATCATAGATGCGATAAACGGCATCATACTGTATATATTTTTTGATAAACCAAGGGTTGACAATACCGTGGAATCGGCAATATTGGCAAGAGAACGGAATACTGCAAAGAATACCGCTGCTCCTGCAATGTTAAATGGTTTCCACTGTCCGAAGATCATAACTGCCAGGGCAAGGAAACCTGCTCCTGCCACACCAACTTCGAAGTTCCAGGTGGAAACAGATGGCACGATATAGGCAAATCCTCCAATACCACCCAAGGCACCGGAGATCATAACACCGATGTATCTCCACTGGTATACATTGATACCAACAGAATCAGCTGCCTGCGGATGCTCGCCACAGGCACGGAGACGAAGTCCCCATTTGGTCTTAAATAAGAATACATAACTGCAGATCAGAAGTATGATACCGATGATCAGGAAAATATTGATCGTAACCGGTCCGATCTTATAAATAAATGCAGAATTATCATAGGTCAGTTTTGCAGAAGCGGCTCCATTTCCTGCCTCAGCGGAATTATTAAATGCTTTGACAATAACAATTGCAACCGCAGTTGCCAGCATATTTAATGCCGTACCACCGATCGTCTGATCCGCTTTCAGTGTAATCGCAGAAAAACCAAGTAACAGAGAGTAGATCATACCTGCCACTGCACTTGCCAGAATGGAAACCAGAACTAACAGTGGTGCCGGAAGCTTGTCTCCGCAAAGTGCCAGCACAAACACACCTGCCAGTCCGCCGATCGCCATAATACCTTCGAGTGCGATATTAATGACACCGCTTCGCTCTGAGAACATACCACCAAGTGCAACCAGCATTAAAACAACCGCATAAAGTAAGGTAAATTTCAATAACAGAAACATTAGTTTGCGCCCTCCTTCTTTGCATTTTTCTTATGGAACATATTGCTTACCACTCCTTTGAAGAGGGTTACAAATGCACACAGATAGATAATAACCGCTACAACAAGATCGGCAATCTCAGGCTGATAATATTTGGTCGGCAGATATGCACCACCTACAGAAATATGTGCAACGAAAATGGCTGCAAATACCACTCCGATCGGATTGCTCAAAGCAAGAAGCGCTACCGGGATACCGTTAAATCCAATTGCCGGAAGTGCAGATGACACCTGCGGGTTCCACTCGGAAGCACCAGACAGATAATAAAGTCCGGCACCAATTCCAGCCAGTGCACCAGAAATTGTCATAGAAAGAATGATGTTCTTCTTTTCATTGATACCAGCATATTTTGCAGCATCCTTATTGAAACCACATGCCTTTAATTCATATCCGAATGTTGTCTTGTTTAAGATGACATACATCACGATCGCGATCGCGATTGCAATGAAAATGGCGATCGTTGTGGAACTTGTCTTGAAAATACTGTTCATGCCACAGTCCGGGATCAACGACTGTGGTGCAACGGAGCTCAGTTTATAAGTCCTTGTTGTTTTCTGATCATACATTCCTTTTATGGTGCTGTACATCAGTTCATTGACCAGATACAGTCCGATCCAGTTGAACATGATCGAGGTAATAACCTCATTTACATTGAAATACGCTTTAAAGATACCTGGTACTGCTCCCCAGATCGCACCACATACCATAGCAGCAAGCAAGCAGACATACCATGGCATCTGAAGAATGATTGCAAAATACAGTGCGCCAAATACACCAACAGTATACTGACCTGCTGCACCGATATTAAACAGACCTGTCTTAAATGCGAACGCAACCGATAATCCAGTCATGATAAGCGGTGCCGACTGTGCAATCTCGCTTCCGATTCCCTTTGGTTTTAAATAAAATCCGCCCTTGATAATCCGGGAAAAACCATCCAGGGCATTTTCTGCATTGATGCAGTACAGGATGATAAGTCCTACCAGAAGTCCAATCACAATACATAAAACAGAAGCTATGATGGACAGAATGACATCTTTGGTCTTTTCACTCATTTTTCTTCTACCTTTCTAATAATCTCACTGTCTTATATCTCGGTCGGAACTTCGTCCTTTTTTGCTCCAGCCATGTAAAGTCCCAATTCCTCGACCGTGATCTTCTTCGGATCTAACTGTCCGACGATCTCGCCCTCGTACATCACAAGAATACGGTCGGACACATCCATGACCTCGTCCAGTTCCAGAGATACGAGTAAGACAGCCTTACCCTTATCTCTTTGTGCCACCAGCTGGCTGTGAATATACTCGATCGCGCCGACATCCAGACCCCTGGTCGGCTGTACGGCAACAAGAAGTTCCGGGTTTTTGTCGATTTCCCTTGCGATGATCGCTTTCTGCTGGTTACCACCTGACATGCTTCGAACGATCGTATTGGCACCCTGACCACTTCTGACATCATATTGTTCGATCAGCCGCTCTGCATAACGGCGTACCTCTCCGGATCTGATAAAACCTGCTTTCTGGAATTCCGGCTGATAATATCTCTGTAACACCATGTTCTGCTCCAGTGTGTAATCCAATACCAAGCCGTGTTTGTGGCGGTCTTCCGGAATGTGGCTCATACCCATCTTGGATTTTTCACGGATGGATGCCTTTGTGATATCTTTTCCCATGAAAGTGATCGTACCATCACTGATCTTTTCCAGTCCGGTCAGTCCCTGCACAAGCTCAGACTGTCCGTTTCCATCGATACCTGCAATACATACGATCTCACCGGCACGGACATTAAACGAAACATCCTTTACCGCATTGTTGGCATGTGCCTTGCTTGGAACAGTAAGATTGGAAACCTTAAGAACTGTCTCTCCCGGTTCTGCCGGCTTTTTGTCAACAGAAAAGCTGACATTCCTGCCAACCATCATCTTGGATAGTTCTTCTTTTGTTGTGTCTGCAATATCCACTGTACCGATATATTTTCCTTTTCTAAGGATCGTACAACGGTCTGCAACCTCCATGATCTCATTGAGCTTATGTGTGATGAACAGAATGGATTTTCCCTCTTTTGCAAGGTTCTTCATGATCTTCATCAGCTCTTCGATCTCCTGTGGAGTTAAAACTGCAGTCGGTTCATCGAAAATCAATACTTCATTGTCCCGGTATAACATCTTGAGGATCTCTGTACGCTGCTGCATACCTACTGTGATGTCAGAAACAAGTGCATCCGGATCTACCTTCAGACCATATTTTTCGCTCAGTTCCAGAACCTTTGCCCTTGCCCCTGCTTTTTCCAGGAAAAGACCCTTTGTAGGCTCAACACCAAGGATAATATTATCTAATACCGAAAAACATTCTACCAGTTTGAAGTGCTGATGAACCATTCCAATATTTAAATCATTGGCATCATTTGGAGTATTGATCTGTACTTCCTTTCCGTTCTTTTTAATGACTCCGGAGGTCGGCTGATACAAACCAAAAAGAATGCTCATCAGAGTAGACTTTCCAGCTCCATTCTCTCCGAGAAGTGCATGGATTTCCCCTTTTTTCAACTGCAAGGTAATATTATCATTAGCCTTGATTCCAGGAAATTCTTTTGTGATGTTTAACATCTCAATAATGTATTCATTTTCCATAGACCTGTTTCCTCTTCATTTTTGTATATGATATTATCAGTATAACATCTTCTCTTCATAAAAAAAAGAGGAAGAGAGATTTTTCTCTTCCCCTTTCAAGGCAATTTTACTCTACGTAATCAACGGTAACGTGAGAGCCAACTTCTGGCTGATTCTCTGTATCATTTGATACTGCGATAGAACCATCTTTGATACCAGCTAATACGGTCTCATATTCATCTACTGTAAATGTTGTAAAGCCCCATGATGCCTCATCTGTAGGAAGTCCAAGGTAATCACCCTGGGAAAGACCTAACTGCTCAGACTTTCCACCAATAGAAGCCCAGTTTCCATTGAAGTAGCAATCCAGAGCATTCTCTACTGCAGAACCAAGTCCTTTCATAGCAGATGTGATACAGGTATCACCGATCTTTGGATGCTGGTCAACGTCAACACCGATTACTTTTCCATCATGTTCTTCTGCTGCATATACTGCAGATGTGTAGATACCACCACCGCATGCAAATACAACCTGTGTTCCGTCTGCATACCAGCCTTCCATACGTGCTGTGATCGCATCATCACCATAGAACTGTCCACCATAGTAGTATTTTACATTTACATCAACACCAAGTTCTTCTGCTGCATCGTTGATACCCTGAATGTATCCGTAACCATAACGGATAACTGCAGGAACTGCGATACCACCGAGGAAACCAAGGCTTGTATATCCATCTTTTACTGCTGCATAACCTGCTAAGTAACCTGCCTGCTCCTCCTGGAAAGAACAGATGTAAACATTGTCGCTGATTCCTACGCTCTCGCCAGCAAGATTTACGATATCACCTTCTGTTACGTCAACTGCGATGAAAGAAACATCCGGATATAAATCCTGCTCTTCTGCGATTGCAGGTCCGAATAAGTAACCTGGCATAACGATTACATTTGCACCCTCAGATACTGCAAGGTCGATCGCATTGATTCTCTCTTCGTCTGTATCCTCTGCTGGTTTGTAGTACTCGTACTCGATACCATTTGCATCACCATATGCAATACAGGTCTCCCATGTGATCTGGTTGAAAGACTCATCTGTGATATCTCCAGAGTCTGTGATCATAGCGATCTTCTGATCTGAAGCTTTATCAGATGTCTTGTTGTCAGATGCCTCATTGCTCTCTGTGGTTGTCTGGTCTGCTGCATTGTCTGCTGCTCCGTTGGATGCAGTGCCTGCGTTTGAACTGCTGCCGCATCCTGCAAGGAGAGAAGCTGTCATTGCTGTTGCAAGCAGTAAGCTCATTGCTTTTTTCTTCATAATACTTTCCTCCTATGACACTCTTGGTCAAATTTGTAACTTGCCTTTATAAAAAATAAAACTCCCATTATCTTCCCTTTTGAAGTACTGAGAGTTTTATCTTTTATAAAGCCGATAGTCGGACTCGAACCGACGACCTACGCATTACGAATGCGTTGCTCTACCAACTGAGCCATATCGGCATCTTGCCTTGCTCTTACTTTTTGCAGGTCACATGAAGATATTATATCGGATTTTTTTCAAATTGCAATATCTAATTTAAAAAATCTTTCATTTTTAAAAAAATAATTTTATTATTGCACTTGTCAGAATCCTGTGTTACACTGACAGCACGCAGTAGTTTATGGCTTTCCCGGTCTATCACTATCTGTATCATGCAGTATTACTTTCTCCTGTCTTTTACAGGAGGTCTTATGACATATCAGGAATTCAAACAGTATATCATGCAACACGTAGCGCGTGAGCTTGGCTCATCTGCAACTATTTCCATTCAGGACATTGTAAAAAATAACAACACACACCTTGATGGTCTTACCGTATTTCGTCCGGGGCAGAATCTCTCTCCCACCGTTTATTTGAATTATTATTTTAACCAGTACCAGAAAGGTCAGCCGCTTTCTGATGTGCTGTCTTCTATCCTTGCCATCTATCAGGAAACTCCTTCCGATTCTTCCATTGACATCTCCTTTTTCACATCCTATGAAAAAGTCAGGGAACGCATCGTTTTCAAGCTCATCAACTATGAAAAAAACAGGGAACTCCTTTCGGATGTCCCCCATTTTCGTTATCTGGATCTTGCCATCGTTTTTAACTGCCTGATCCGCACCGACCAGACCGGAACTGCAACCATTTTGATCCGGCATCAGCACCTGTCTCTCTGGAACATTACAGACAATGATCTGTATGCACTCGCCGTCTTAAATACACCAAAGCTGCTTCCCTACGATCTGAGAAATATGTCCGAGGTTCTTTTAGAACTGCTCGGTACGGATGCACCACTTCCGGATGAATTACAGGGGAATGAATTTCCTATGTATATGCTCTCCAACCGTGCCAGACTCAATGGTTCGGGCTGTATCCTGTATCAGGATCTGCTGCAGAGTTTCGCCGAACATCTCGCCTCTGATTTCTATATCCTGCCAAGCAGCATCCATGAGGTGCTTTTGATCCCTGCCTCTGACAACAGTTCTCCGGAAGAACTCAATGCCATGGTACGTGAAGTCAACGCATCACAACTCACCAGAGAAGAAGTACTCTCTGACCACGTCTATTTCTATTCAAGAGAACAGAAACGGCTCAGCATGTGATCTTTTGATATAAATCTTCGTATTTTTTTGCAGATTTCTTCCAGGAAAAATCTGCCTGCATGCCCTGCTCCACCAACTGTTTCCAGTCTGCCTTCTTTCCATAATACACACTCAGTGCATACTGGATGGTGTGGAGCATCTCATGAGCATTATAATTTGCAAAGGAAAATCCGGTTCCCTCTTTTGTGTACTCATTGTAAGCTACTACGGTATCTTTCAGTCCACCAGTCTCACGGACGATCGGCACCGTACCATAACGCAGGCTCATCAACTGGCTCAAACCGCATGGTTCAAACAAAGACGGCATCAAAAATCCATCACAGGAAGCATACACCTGATGTGCCAGGCTCTCTGAATATCCGATCGTAACACTTACCCTGCCCGGATATTTTCCTACGAAATAGCGCAGCATATCCTGATAACGATCCTCGCCGGTTCCTACTACAACAAACTGGATCTTTTCTTTGGCAAGCATCTCGTCCATGATATAGGCGATCAGGTCAAACCCTTTCTGGTCTGTCATTCGGGATACCATGCCAAGCAGGAAGATACCTTCATTTTCCTCTAATCCCATCATCTGCTGCAGTTTTGCTTTGTTTTTTGCCTTTCCCTGCTGCACGTTCCTGCTGTCATACTGTGCCTCAATGAACGGGTCTGTCTTCGGGTTATACTCGACATCATCAATGCCATTTAAAATACCATATAATTTATTCCGGCAGGCATACAAAAGTCCATCCAGACCTTCTCCTCCCTCCGGTGTCGTAATCTCATAGGCGTAGGTTGGACTCACGGTCGTTACCGCATCCCCATAGACGATTCCTCCCTTTAAGTAGTTTGCCTCTCCATAAGATTCAAGTTTATCCGAAGTAAAGATCTGCTCTGGCAGTCCTGTGATATCCATAACCGCCGGTAATGTCCATCTTCCCTGAAACTTGAGATTGTGAATGGAAAATACCGTCTTGATGCCTGCGTAGTACGGCTCATCCCCATAGAGTGTCCTTAAAAACACCGGAACCAGACCGGTCTGCCAGTCATGGCAGTGGATCACATCCGGGCAGAAATCAAGATAGGGCAGAGCCTCTAACACCGCTTTGGAAAAATAAGCAAATTTCTCAACATCCTCATATATATTATGATATGGTCTGTCTCCTGCAAAATAAAACTCATTGTCTACAAGATAATAAGTAATTCCTTCATATTTTGTTTCAAAAATCCCAACGTACTGTTCCCGCCAGCTCAAATGCACATAAAAATGGCACAAAAAATGAAGCTGCCCTTTCCATTTTTCGTCCATGCAGGCATATTTTGGCAGAATGATACGAACATCATATTCATCCTTGTCAAAATATCGCGGCAGTGAGCCGGTCACGTCTGCAAGACCTCCTGTTTTAATGAAAGGTACAGCCTCTGATGTAGCAAATAATATTTTTTTCATGTTATAAGCCCTCCAAGCTCCAAGAATCTTCCTGAAATCTTAAGGATATTATAACTCTTTTTCCTTTTGATGGAAAGTCTTAATAGATTTTATATTCGAGACGTATCCGGTCTGTGATCAGGGCAATAAACTCAGAATTTGTCGGTTTTCCCTTTCCATTGTGGATCGTATAACCAAACATCTCATCGATTGTGTCCATCTTACCCCTGCTCCATGCCACTTCGATCGCATGTCGGATCGCTCTCTCCACACGACTGGATGTGGTCTGATATTTCTTGGCGATTGTTGGATAAAGGATTTTGGTAATGGAATTTAACATTTCCATATCATTCACAGACATGACGATTGCATCCCTTAAGTACTGATATCCCTTAATCTGTGCCGGGACTCCGATTTCGTGAATGATCTTTGTCACATCGGATTCCAGATTATGCTCGGTCAGTTCTTCCGCTTTCTGGTAGGCATTGACTTTGCGGATCTCCTGAGATTTTGTCTGAGAATGATGTTTTACGGTTTTGATCCGGTTGATGACCATATCATTGTCAAATGGCTTCATAATGTAGTAATCCGCACCCAGATTAAACGCATCCTCTGTTATCTTCTCCTGACCGATCGCACTGATCATAATAAAAGTTGGATGTTTCTTAATGTTTTTGTCGTTATTGACACGATCCAATACTCCCAGACCATCCAGCTTTGGCATCACAATATCAAGCAATACGACATCCGGCTCTTTTGTTTTTATCACATGGTATGCTTCTTCCCCATCTTTTGCGGTTCCTACCACATTCAATTCGTCATCACTTTCGATAATATTTCCCAGTAATCGCAGCATTCTCTCATTATCATCCGCAATTGCAACATTTAGTTTTTCCATTTCAGCCCTCCTGTGACAAAAATATTTGCATTTTGATGATACTGATTTTAGTGCAAACTTTTTTGTCGAATGACGTCGCTAACTTCCAAACTCTTGTCCTTTTATAATATGATATCCATTTTTTCCGTGTTTTTTTACATAATACAGAGCTTTGTCCGCTATATCGATCAGTTTCTTCTCATCCACAGCCTGTTCCACTCCGATCACTGCATACCCTTGGGAGAGTGTAGTCTTTTTCTCTTTTGCAATGACCTCATTCATCTCTGTTGCTTCTTTGATCTTCGTTTTGATCCGCTCTGCAATCTGTGCAACCTGTTTCTCGTCCCCAGTCTCCATCAATATCACAAACTCATCTCCACCAAATCGGTACGCATGCCCGATATCTTTTGTCGCTGCTTCAATAATGGATGCTACAGACCTTAAGCATCTATCCCCCTCAATATGTCCATAGGTATCATTGTGTTCTTTGAAGTAATCAATATCCAAAACACCTATCGTAATATCCCTGTTCTGCTTTTTCGAAAGAAGATTTTTGATATCCTTTTCCAGAAGATAACGGTTGCCAAGCCCAGTCAATGCATCGATATGCGACCTCTTTTCTGCGCTTTTCCGCTCCAGTTCCTTTTCACGGAGTGCAATTTTTACATCAATGGCAGCTGCACGCTCCTGATCTGTTTCCTTTTTCTGTTTGTGATAAAGGTCTGCATGCTGCACACATAATTCCACATAACGCTCCCTGTTTCCAGTCTCCAGACAGTAATCCATCCATGATTCGGTCAGAAGCAGCTGGAAATGTATATTATCCATCTTGCTGACGCGTTTTTCAAAGCAGGTAATCACATATTTCCAGTTCTCATACTCTTTCATATTCCGGAACAGATTGCAGATATCCTTCATATCCTCTTCATAATCGGATACATTTTCTGTTTTTTCCGCGTACTCAAGGATATCTCCTATCCTCTGATATACCTCCTCTTTTTTTCCAACATTCCAATAGAGTCTGCACTCCAGAACCAGATAACTGTAATAATATGGATTACTCCAATCAGCCACCTGTTTTTTTGCCTCTTTAATCTTATCTTCGGCAAGCCCATACATCCGCTCTTCAATGTAAGCCTTTGCCAGATTCAGGTAACTAGCCTGTTTCCAGATTTCGTATCGCTTTTCTTTCATGCATTCCGGTTTCTTTAACATATCCACCGCACGTTGGAAATATTCGATCGCCTTATCATTCTGTCTCAGCTGCTGATACCTTGTACCGATATTATTATAAATCAATGCCAGCGCCTGACTGTATCCATATCTCAATGCCAGTTCCAGCGCATCCAGATAATAATCGATGGAAGCATTTTCATTTCCCATAGAGGCATGGATTACTCCAAGCATATTGATGCTGAACGTATATGCCAGATGATTTCCGTTCTTTTTATAAATATAGGCTGCATTTTCTCCAAGCTGTATGGCATCTTTTAACCGGTTGTCTGCCAGTGCATTTCTGGCTTCATCCATATATTTGTCTGCAATCATTTCGTTATTTTTCTCATCCTGTATCATTCGTTTCACCCACTGTTCGCCATTTTGCATTAATCATAGCACATTTTTGATGGATTTCAAGAAAAAAAACACGATTGTACCATTCCTAGAACAATCCGTTTGCTGCAATAAACAATACGATAAACGGTAAGATCCACGTAACATAAAATCGTATTTTTGCAGGCATTTTCCAACCATTTCCTGCATTACATTCTTCCAGATAATAAGAAAATCCCCATCCCCGTTTTGACACACAAAACAGCAGGATGATAAGACTTCCAAACGGAAGGATCAGATTGCTGACTAAAAAGTCTTCAAAATCCAATATCGTACTGCTCTCTCCCAGAGGATGAATGTTACTAAACACATTAAACCCAAGCACACACGGCATACTGCCGATCGCCAGAACAAAAAAGTTCAGGATGCTTGCCCTTTTCCTGCTGATATGGAACAGTTCCATATTGCACGCTATGATATTTTCCAACACAGCAATAACTGTTGATAATGCTGCAAACGTCATAAACAAAAAGAATAAAATGCCCCAGATACGTCCTCCTGTCATATACTCAAATACCTTCGGTATCGTAATAAAGATCAGGCTTGGCCCACTGTCGGTCGGAATGTCGTAGGAAAAGCAGGCAGGAAAGATGATGAGCCCCGACATCAGAGCAACAAATGTATCTAATATCGTGATCTGAATACTTTCACTTAATAAGCCTCTGTCCTTTCCGATATAGCTGCCAAAGATCATCATAGACCCCATTCCAAGACTTAACGTAAAGAAGCTCTGGTTCATCGCTGCGATCAGCATGGAAAAGAACCCCACCTCCTTTACCCGTTCAAAATCCGGGATCAGATAATAGGAAACTCCCTCCCATGCCCCAGACAGTGTCAGACTGTGAACCGCAAGGACTAAGATCAGACCTAGCAGGATCAGCATCATCCATTTTGTGATACGCTCTACGCCATTCTGTAATCCAAGGCTGCACACCAGCACTGCGGTCACGACAACGGCAAGCATCCACACGGTCATCTGTACCGGATCTGCCATCACTTCGGAAAAAAGCTGTTTTGTATCACTGACTCCCTGCATGCT
Source organism: Roseburia sp. (assembly GCA_050874505.1). Lineage (GTDB taxonomy): Bacteria > Bacillota > Clostridia > Lachnospirales > Lachnospiraceae > Roseburia. Next base: position 23,540 of record JBNMKU010000026.1, read on the forward strand.
GCCGGACGCATATTTAAAAAAATACCCCAACATCCAACCAGCAACCGTAGTATAGAAAAAGAGAAGGATATAGTTGCCGATCCAGGCTATCCTGCCATGAATGTGCCACTTTGTTCCCGGCTTTTCCAGTTTGTAATAAGCGCAGGCAATACTTGCTTTTGCCGCTCTTCCCACTGCAAGTTCCATCGTCAGGATCGGGACACCGAATGCAACCAGAAACAACAGGTAAAACAGGACAAAAAATCCTCCTCCATAATACCCTGCTACATAAGGAAATCTCCACACATTTCCAATTCCGATCGCACATCCGGCACTGATCAGGATAAACCCCAGCCGGCTGTTAAAATTTTCTCGCTCCATACTGCTCTCCTTACTTCGTACATTTTCACTTTAAAGCAATAAAATGTGCTTTGAGATTTATTGTACTATATTTTAGAGCAATAGGGAAGTATCCTTTCGTCACAATTCAGATTTTTTCGGTATTCACTCGGTGATACACCACAGGTACTTTTGAATATTTTCATAAAATGCTTTTCATTCTCATAGCCCACTGCCTGGCTGATCTCGATAATGCGCAGATCCGTTTCTTCCAGCAGCCGCTTTGCCTCCCGCATACGGATATTGCGCAGATAATTTACAAAATTGCTTCCCGTATACTGTTTAAACGAATACGAAAACAGGGAATAATTCATGGAGAGGTAATTGGACACGACTGCCATATTCAGATCTCCCGCATAATTCTGCTCTATGTATTCGACTGCCTGTTTCATCTTCTGCTTGTTCTTGTTGACATCAAACTGTCCCAGGATACTCTCCTGCACAACGCAAAGATGTGTCATGACCTTTTCCTCGTAGAATGCCAGACTGTCCTCGGCAAAAATGTCCTCTTTGCCCATCGTATCGTCTAAAAGTTCTGCTAAGACATTGCGGTAGATCTTTTCTTCCTCCGTGAAGAAATCATTCATACATTCCTCGAACTGTTTTTCGTCGATTCTTCCATTTCTTACCTCATAGAAGAACTGATGCCATATTTTTTCCATCTCTGCGCGTCTTTCGGTGCCAAGGATCTGGACACGCTGCATCTTTGCTTCCGGACTGACCAGTTTTGCCGCCTCCTGCAATAATTTTTCCGGGATATGCTCCTCTGTTTTGCCAAATTGCATGACATTCTGCTCCCTGCAAAAGGCTCTCTTTCGCATCTGGCATGCCTCTAAATATGCGGTCCGCAATTCACGAACCCCATGGTGGGCAGCACTGACCCCCACAAACCCCTGTGCCAGTTCGTGTTCAAGCAGATCCTGTAGCTGCACCTCTTCTGCGATAAAAAAGTCGTTTCCCTCGATGTTCTCAAGATAAATATACTCATCCTGCCTGATCTCTCTTTGCAGTTTTCCATTCTGACAGCAGACCACATAGTTTTTTCCGGTTAAAGTCCAGACAAATTCCTTGGCATACTGTGCCTCGAGCACCGCCAGTTCCTCCTCGGAAGTTCCCGGGATCAGCATCAGATGTTTGATCTGTCTGCATCCGAGTTTCTGTTTTGCAATCTCCTGTTTACTGGCATTTTCTACTTCTTCATTTAATTTTTTTAAGATATCGACCAGTTTCTGGCGTTCCACCGGTTTTAAAATATATTCCCTTACGCCATTTCGCATCATTCCCACAGCATAGGAA
>JBNMKU010000027.1:0-24962 GCA_050874505.1 Roseburia sp.
AAAAAATGCCGTGAAGTGGGCGTAGACGGACTCATTATCCCGGATCTGCCACTTGAGGAGCAGGAAGAGATTAACCAGTATTTAAAAGGATACGATGAAACAATCTTAATACAGCTTGTATCACCAGTATCAAAACAGAGGGTACCAAAGATCCTGGATGGGGCAAAAGGATTTGTTTACTGCGTATCTTCCATGGGAGTGACCGGACAGGGAGCCACTTTCCATAAAGAGGTAAAAAGCTACCTGGAAGAGGTAAAGAAAACAGCCAAAATACCGGTCATGATGGGATTTGGGATCCACACGGCAGAGGATGTAAGACCGATGAAAGATATCATAGACGGAGCCATTGTCGGCAGTCATTTTATCAATCTGATGGAAGAACATGTTTACAGCGAAGCGGTGGCTGAAGAATACTGTAAGACATTTAAAAAAGAATTAAACGAACTGTAGAAACGACAAGAGAGACAAAAAAGTCAGAAAAGGAGAAGCGGAATGAAAGAATATATTGCAAAAGTTGTAGATGGAAAAGATTTAACAGAAGAGGAAGCAAGAGCAGCCATGAAACTCATGCTCGAAGGAGAGGCAACACAGGCGCAGATCGCATCATTTTTAACGGCACTGCGTATGAAGGGAGAAACCCTGGAAGAACTGGTCGGTCTGGCATCCGTGCTTCGTGACAAAGCAGAGACAATCTCACCGGACGTAGCAAATTATGTGGATCTGGTCGGAACCGGTGGCGACTGTACTTATACCTTTAACGTATCAACGACGTCAGCCTTTGTTGTGGCAGCGGCAGGTCTTCCGGTTGCAAAACACGGAAACCGTTCCATTTCCTCCAAATCAGGGGCAGGAGATGTGTTGGAGGCACTTGGTGTTAATATCATGGCAGAACCGGAACTGGTACAGAAATGTGTGGAGGAAGTCGGTATCGGATTTATGTTTGCCCAGTTGTTCAATAAATCAATGAAATATGTGGGTCAGGCGCGGAAAGAAATGGGCATCCGTACTGTATTTAATATTTTAGGCCCGCTTGCAAATCCATCCCGTGCAAAAAATATGGTTGTCGGTGTGTATGATAAAAAACTTACCGAGAAGATCGCGAACGCAATGAGCCAGCTCGGCGTGGAGCGTGCCCTTGTCGTAAGCGGCTGTGACAACATGGATGAGATCACAATGACCGGCGAGACAACGATTTCAGAGATCAAAGACAAAAAGGTAACAACTTATCAGGTAAAACCGGAAGATTTTGGCATGAAATCTGTTTCATTAGAGGAATTAAGAGGGGGAGACGGTGCAGAAAATGCGAAGATCACACAGGATATCTTAAAAGGAACCGTGCAGGGAGCAAAGCGTGATATCGTATTATTAAATGCAGGAGCAACTCTTTATGTGGGAGGGGTTGCAGAAAGTATCGCTTCTGGTGTAAAATTAGCGGCGGAAGTGATTGATTCCGGAAAGGCATATGAAACACTTGAAGCATTGATCCGTGTTTCAAATAACAGATAAAAAGGGTAATAGTATGATACGTTTTAACAGTGACTACACAGAAGGCTGTCATCCGGCGATCTTAGAGAGACTGATGGCAACCAACATGGAACAGACCGAAGGATATGGAGAGGACCGCTATTGCAGGCTGGCAGCAGAAAAGATAAGGGAGCAGATCGAAGATCAGAGTGCAGCGGTACATTTTCTGGTGGGTGGAACGCAGACAAATGTAACCGTAATCTCTGCGGCATTAAAACATTATCAGGGTGTCATCACAGCGGCAACCGGACATATCAATGTCCATGAGACAGGAGCCTTAGAAGCGTGTGGCCATAAATGTCTGACCATTGAGACGGAGGATGGCAAACTGACCGCTTCCTTGGTAGAGCAGTATGTGGATGCGCATTTTAACGATGAGAGTGCGGAGCATATGGTACAGCCCAAGATGGTCTACATCTCCAACCCGACAGAACTTGGAGCTATCTATGAAAAACAGGAACTGATGGACTTATATGAAGTGTGCCAGAGGAAACAGTTATATCTGTTTTTAGATGGTGCAAGACTTGGCTATGGATTGATGTGCAGTGAAAATGATCTGACCCTGCCGGACGTGGCAAAATATACGGATGTCTTTTATATTGGTGGAACCAAAGTGGGAGCTCTGTTTGGAGAGGCAGTCGTGATCACAAATGATGCGTTAAAAACAGATTTCCGTTATAACATCAAGCAGAGAGGCGGAATGCTTGCCAAAGGACGTCTGCTTGGATTACAGTTCCTGACCTTATTTGAAGAAAACCGCTATTTTGAAATATCGCAGCATGCAGCAAGACTGGCAGAAAAATTAAAAAGAGAGCTGACTGGTCTTGGTGTTTCCTTTTATATTGATTCTCCGACCAACCAGCAGTTCCCAATCCTGCCGGATGCGGTGATAAAAGAGCTGGAAAAAAAATATAGTTTTGCCTATCAGGCAAGAATAGATGAAAAGCACAGTGCCGTCCGCATCTGTACCTGCTGGGCAACCAGAGAAGAAAATGTAGATGAGCTGCTTCACGATCTCAAAAAATGGTTAGGACGGTAAAAAATGGCATTGAAACATATCTTATTTATAGCAACCGGAGGCACGATCGCATCGAAAAAATCGAGGAACGGATTAAAACCGCAGATCACACCGGAGGAATTGTTAGAATACATTCCACAGGTAAAAGAGGTCTGTCAGATTGAGGCAATCCAACTGCTCAATTTAGACAGCTCCAACATGGAACCGAAGCACTGGAAAAAGATCGTGCACACGATAAGAGAGCAGTATGAGAAGTATGACGGCTTTGTCATTGCACATGGAACAGATACGATGGCATACACGGCAGCGGCACTCTCTTATATGATACAAAATTCAAAGAAGCCCATCGTGATCACAGGAGCGCAGAAACCGATCGACCTGGAGATCACGGATGCGAAGTCCAATCTGCTGGACAGTTTTTTGTATGCTTCTGATGAGCAGTCACAGGGTGTGCAGATCGTATTTGACGGAAAAGTCATTGCCGGAACCAGAGCAAAAAAGGTGCGGTCCAAAAGTTACAACGCATTTTCGAGTATGGATTTTCCGAGCCTTGCCATGATACAGGACGGACTGATTATGCGTTACCTGCCGATGCTCCCCTATGAGGAAGAGGTAAAGTTTTATGAGGAAATGGATGAAAATGTGTTTCTGATGAAACTGATCCCGGGCATCAAACCGAGGATGCTTTGCAACATCTTTGAAAATTATGACTGCATCATCGTGGAGAGCTTTGGCGTGGGCGGGATCCCGCAATCGATCGCAGATGAATTTTACCGCCTCTGTCAGGAATACCCCGACCGGCTGGTTGTTATGTCCACCCAGGTGGCACATGAGGGAAGTGATATGACCGTCTATGAAGTCGGGCATGATATGAAAAAGAACTGCCGATTCCTGGAGTCCTATGATATGACCTTAGAGTCCGTGATCGCAAAGACAATGTGGATGCTCGGAAACTTTAAAGGCGCAGATTTCGAAGAATTGTTTTACCATAAGATCAATTATGATCTGGTATTTGGAAGACGTTAAGCCATAAGGCTATAACGTCTTTTTGTTTATATAATTGGTCTTGTATTTGGAGTAGATGATCTTCTGGCTGTGGTAGAGACCGAAATAACCGGATAACATATAGCTGAATGCAACTGCCAGTAAGAAATACGGCATGCCATCGTATCCGAACAGTTCAAAGCTGATCAGAAGAGAAGTGATCGGACAGTTTGTAACACCGCAGAAGACCGCTGTCATGCCGACTGCCGTACATAGCGTAGGGGAAAATCCGGTGAGATTTCCAAACAGACAGCCGAAAGCTGCTCCGGTGAAAAAGGACGGAACAATTTCTCCGCCTTTATAGCCTGCACCAAGGGTTAAGGCGGTAAAGACCATCTTTAAGAAGAATGCCTCCGGTCTTACCGTGCCATCGATACACTGGGCAATGATCTGGATACCGGTACCATTGTAATTCTGGTTGCCGACCAGAAGGGTTAATACGATGATGATACAACCACCCACAAATACCCGCACATAAGGATTTTTGAAAAATTTCTTATAAAGGTATTCGGACTGGTGCAGCATCACGCAGAATAAGATACTCACACCAGCACAGAGAATAGCGAGAACGGAGATCATGACTGCGGATGAAATATGGAATGCCGGAATCGAAGCAATCGGAAACAGCTCCTGTGAAACGCCAAAGGACGATGCAACTGCATGTGCGACCAGAGACGAGATGACACATGGAACCAAAGCCGCATAGTGCATGATGCCGACACTGACGACTTCCATGGAGAAGATCGCTGCCGCCATCGGAGTCCCAAACAGCGCGGAAAAAGCGGCGCTCATCCCGCACATGATCATAATGTGTTTATCTTTTTCATCGAAGCGGAACAGTCTGCCAAGGCCGTTTCCGATACTGCCTCCAAGCTGTAAGGCAGCTCCCTCACGACCTGCAGAACCACCGAAAAGGTGCGTGATCAGAGTCGAGATAAAGATCAGCGGAGCCATCCTAAGTGGAAGGTTGTCACCGGAATGAATGGCAGAGAGCACCAGATTGGTGCCGGTATCTTTCTCATCATGTAACAGGCGGTAACAGCCCACGATGATAAGACCGCCGATGGGCAGTAAAAAGATGATCTCGGGATTTTTCGTGCGCACTAAGGTCACAAGGGACATACAAAAATAAAACAGGGTTCCGACTCCTCCGACAACAAGACCGGATAAGATGGCGAAAACAACCCATTTCACTGAGGTGCCAATTCTTGTTAAGGCGTGTTTTATCTTATGCTTTACCAGTTCTTTCATAACATTTAAACTCCATTTCAAACAAAAACATTTCTAATTAAATCTTAACATTATCTTAGCAAAATAACAACTGTCTCATAAAATATCATAAAAAGTACTTGACAAGAATCCTTGTCATTGCTAGAATAAAAAATGACAAGAAAAGTTGTCAGAATGACAAGAAAAAGTGTCAAATAACAGGGAGGGAGATATGCCATTACTGAATCATTTAAAGGAATACCGGGCGAAGAAAAATGTCAACCAGCATGAGATGGGACAGCTCGTCGGTGTTTCCAGACAGACCATCAGTCAGATCGAGCGGGGCGATTACTCGCCATCCGTTACACTGGCACTTAAGATCGCAAAAGTTTTTGAAGTTCCGGTAGAAGCCATTTTTGAATATGAGGAGGATGAAGATGAGAGATAACAGAGCAGAACAGAATGCAAGAGAGGATAAAAAAGCATTAAAGACCTTTATACCGATTCTGATCGTTTCAGCGATCGTCGGCGCAGTCATTGGTGTGGTATCTGCAATGGCGGATGAGATGCCACTGCAGTTTGGAGCAGGGTTACAGGATACCATAGCAGCATGCAGCCCCTTTTTCCTGATCGGAATTAATACTGTTGTGCTGATCGTAACCATCTGTATCATTGTGACAGCACGGAAGAGCTTTCAGGCATGGGATGGCGAGGACGAAGCATATGTGGATGCCATCGAGCAGAAAATCAGCATCGGACTTACCATAGGAAGTATTGATCTGATCTTAAGTTTCTTTTTGTTTGGAGCCGGATTTTACGGCGGGATCAGAGAAATGAACAGGGGCAGTATGGAATGGTTCCCATATATGCTTAACATTGCAGGACTATGCTACAGCCTGCTTGTGAACGTTTTGGGTCAGAACCGCCTGGTAAATCTGGTAAAAGAGATCAACCCGGAAAAGAAGGGAAGTGTCTACGATACCAAGTTCAAAAAGGTCTGGTTAAACAGCTGCGATGAGGCAGAGCAGCAGATGATCTATAAAGCAGCATACAAGTCTTACGCAGTTTCGCAGACGATGTATCCGTTCCTCTGGCTGGTATGTGTCTTCGGAATCTTCTGGTGGGATTTCAATCTGATCCCGCTTCTGATGGTAAGCATCATATGGATGGTGCAGATCGTTATCTACAGTGTAGAGAGTATGCGTTTGTCAAAGCATAACTAAAATACGGAATTTTTAAAAAAGCGTTTCTGAAAAATATAATTTGCCCTGTCTTTTTAACGAAAGGACACCCCGCGCAACTGTCTGCCAGATGACATACAACTATTTTGAGGACTTTCGTGCTGCACTTATATGGTCGCTCATACAAAACGTAGCCGTCAGAGAGGACTGTTTGAAAAATCTCCTGCCATCTTTTAATAGCAGGAGATTTTGAGTTCCGGAGCAAGGCTTTCTATCGTCTGTGTGAGTGACCTTTTAGTGCAGCTAGAAAGTTCTCGCTTGTTGTATGCAGCCGGCAGACAGTTGCGCGTATGATGTTCTTTCGAAAAAAGACAGGGCATATTTTTCAGAAACACTTTTTTTGTGCATTAATTACAAAAATGAAATAAAAACTTTGGATAAAATATGGAAAATAACAATTAGGGGTTGCTATTTTATGGGAACGGAACTATAATCTGACCATAGCTGAAAACGTTACCGGAAACAGTACCAATAACATTACCGGAAACGTTTTTAAAAACAACATTTTTATTTTTAGGAGGAAGGATTTTATGAAAAGAAAAGCATTATCAATGATGCTGGCAACCGCTATGTTCGCAACATTATTTGCAGGTTGCGGAAATGCAGGTACGGGGAACACTTCATCTACAACAGATGCAGGAAGCAAGGATGCAGCAGCTACCACAGAAAAAGCTGACGACAAGGATTTGAAAAACGAGATCGCAGCCGGTGGCGGATCTGTTTATTACTTAAACTTCAAACCGGAGCAGGATGCAGAGTGGCAGAAATTAGCCGCAGATTATACCGCACAGACCGGAACCGAAGTAACAGTTATCACAGCAGCAGATGGTACATACGAGCAGACCTTAAAGTCAGAGATGGCAAAAGAGGAAGCGCCTACCTTATTCCAGGTAAACGGACCGGTTGGACTTGCAAACTGGAAAGACTACTGCATGGATTTATCCGGCAGTGAAATCTATACACATTTGACCAGCGATGATTTCGCACTGAAAAATGATGCAGGGGAGGTTTCCGGTATTGCATATGTAATTGAGACCTACGGTATCATTTACAACAAAACGATCCTGAACGATTACTGCACCATGGACAACGCAGTGATTTCTTCCATCGATGAGATCAACAACTTTGAAACCCTAAAAGCAGTTGCAGATGATATCCAGGCAAGAAAAGATGAGATCAACAGCCAGTTCGGTTATGATCTTCAGGGTGCATTTACTTCTGCAGGTATGGATGGTTCTTCTGACTGGAGATTTAAAACACATCTTGCAAACCTTCCGATCTACTATGAATACAAAGACAGAGGCATCACAAGTACAGATGCGATCGAGGGTACTTATTTAGACAATTACAAACAGATCTGGGATTTATACATCACAGATACTACCTGCGATCCTGGCGTATTATCCAGCAAAACAGGAGATGAAGCAGAGTCAGAGTTTGGTATGGAAGAAGCAGTATTCTATCAGAATGGTACCTGGGAGTACGGCAACCTGACAAACGAGGACAACGGATATTTAGTAACCGCAGATGACCTTGGAATGATGCCGATCTACATCGGAGTAGACGGTGAGGAAAATCAGGGACTCTGCACAGGTTCTGAGAACTACTGGTGTGTAAACAAAAATGCTTCTGCAGAAGATACACAGGCAACCTTAGATTTCTTAAGCTGGGTGATCGGTTCTGACGAAGGACGTGATTCCATCGCAAATAACATGGGATTTACAACACCATTTGATACCTTTACCGGCGACTATGTAGCAGATAATGTATTTATCCAGCAGGCAAATGATTACATTGCACAGGGTAAGACATCCGTTACATGGAACTTCTCAACCATCCCATCCGAGACATGGAAAGATGGCGTTGGTTCCGCATTATTAGAGTATGCGCAGGGAACCGGCGACTGGGATGCAGTTGTTACCGCATTCGTAGACGGATGGGCAACCGAGTATCAGGCAGCAAACGGACAGTAATAAAAATGCAAAGGGGCAGGCGGTTTGCCGCCTGCCTCTTGGATTTTGGAATGGAGATTATCATGGAGAAAGCGATTAAAAAATATTTTCCTGTTTTTGCACTCCCGACTTTAATAGCATTTACTATTGGATTTATAGTTCCTTTTCTTATGGGTATCTATTTATCGTTTTGTGAGTTTACCACAGTCACAGATGCGAAGTTTGTGGGGATTAAGAACTATTTCAGGGTGTTTAGTGACCCGACATTCGTTCATGCACTGTGGTTTACGGCATTATTTACGATTGTATCGGTACTTACGATCAATATCTTCGCATTTACGATCGCGATGCTTTTAACAAAGGGAATTAAGGGGACGAACTTTTTCCGTACCGTATTTTTCATGCCAAACCTGATCGGTGGCATCGTGTTAGGTTATATCTGGCAGATCCTGCTCAATGGTATCCTGGCAAACTTTGGAAAGACACTGACCTATTCTCCTTCTTACGGGTTCTGGGGACTGATCATATTAATGAACTGGCAGCAGGTCGGTTATATGATGATCATCTATATCGCAGGGATCCAGAATATTCCGGGAGAGCTGATCGAAGCAGCGAAGATCGATGGAGCCAGCAACTGGCAGATCTTAAAGAAAGTAACCCTTCCGATGGTAATGCCATCCATTACGATCTGTACTTTTTTAACACTGACCAACTCCTTTAAGCTGTTCGACCAGAACCTGGCACTGACAGCAGGAGAGCCGTCCAATAACTCACAGATGCTTGCGTTAAATATCTTTGAGACGTTCTACGGCAGAAACGGATGGGAAGGTGTCGGCCAGGCGAAGGCAGTGATCTTCTTTATTATCGTAGCAGTCATAGCGATCACACAGAACCGTCTGACCAGAAGTAAGGAGGTGCAGCAATAATGGCAAAAAAGAATACCGACAGTCAGGTAAGTACTGTCAGAAAAGCAAAACACGGGTGGATCTTAACCTTATTCTTCTGCCTGCTTACCATATTTTATATTTATCCGATCTTTCTGGTCGTGATCAACGCCTTAAAGAAAAAAGGCTTCATTATGAAAGCACCTTTTGCATTGCCGGACTCCCGTTCCTTTTTCGGGCTCACAAACTTTGTAAAAGGAATTGAAAAAACGAATTTCTTTGCAGCATTCGGTAATTCCGTGATCATCACGGTAGGTTCGGTTGCAGCGATCATCCTGTTCACTTCCATGTGCGCATGGTATATCACAAGAGTACATAATAAGGGAACCACAGCGATCTACATGTTATGCCTGTTTTCCATGATCGTGCCATTCCAGATGGTCATGTTCCCGTTATCCAAACTGGCAAACATGATGAAATTAAGCAATCCGATCGGTATCATCCTGGTTTATCTGGGATTTGGAGCCGGACTCGCCGTGTTCATGTTCTGCGGTTTTGTAAAGAGTATTCCGATTGAGATCGAGGAAGCGGCAATGATCGATGGCTGTACGCCATTGCAGACCTTCTTTCAGGTTGTATTCCCGATCATGAAACCGACCGTTATTACTGTTGCCATCTTACAGGCAATGTGGATCTGGAACGACTATCTGCTGCCATATCTGGTACTGGATTTAAAGAAATATAAGACGATCCCGATCGTGATCCAGTATTTAAAAGGCGGTTATGGTGCAGTTGACTGGGGTACGATGATGGCAATGTTAGTGCTCGCGATCATCCCGATCATCATTTTCTATGTCGCAGGTCAGAAATATATTATTGAAGGAGTGGTTGCAGGAGCGGTCAAAGGCTGATATGATATAAGCAGAGCGTATTTTGGGTAAAAATGACGAAAAAATATATTTTTACGAAAAAATACGAAAAAACAGTGGACAGGAATGAAAAATATGGTTACCATTAAAGACATAGCCAGGGAGTCAGGATATTCCGTCAGTACCGTTTCGCGTGTACTGAATCATAGAAATGACGTCAGCCCCGATGCAAAAAAGAAAATCGAAGAAGTAGTAGCACAGTACAATTTTGTGCCGAATAACAATGCAAAACATCTAAAGCAGAGCAACTCCAAGTCGATCGGCGTATTAGTCAAAGGTATTTCCAATATGTTATTTGCCAGCATTGTCGAGGAGATCCAGCAGATGATCGGCAAGACCGATTACACACTGGTTGTTTCCTATTTAGATGAGGATGCCAATGAGGTAGAGGAAGCGGAACTGCTTTGCCGTGAGAGAAAGCCGTTAGGACTTTTGTTCTTAGGAGGTAATCCAGAGTACTTTAAAAAGAGTTTTTCACAGGTGGATATCCCCTGTGTGCTGGTCACAAACCGTGCCAATGAGATGGGATTTCCCAATTTATCCAGTGTGGCAACGGATGATATTGCGGCTGCAAAATGTGCGGTGGATGCACTGTTTGAAGCCGGACATAAGGACATTGGCATTTTAGGCGGTGATTTTGAGAAATCTTACACCAGTCATCAGCGTTATCTGGGATGTGTTGAGAGCTTTAAAGAGCACGGGCTGCCGATCAAGCCGGAGACCTGCTATGAAAATGCACGATTTTCTTATGACAGTGCATATCGTGCGATGGGACGTCTGATCAAAAAATATCCACAGTTGACTGCAGTATTTGCAATGTCGGACGTGATGGCGATCGGTGCGATCCGCGCACTCAGGGATATGAATTACCGTATACCGGAAGACATTTCCGTAATTGGCTTCGATGGCACGGCTTTGGCAGAGTACTACAATCCAAAACTTGCCACGATCAAACAGGCATACCGGACGCTTGCGGTCCGAAGTGTTGAGATTTTATTTGGACAGATTGAGTTGAAAAAAGACCCAATCCATGAGATTGTTCCTTTCGAATTTGTAAGCGGAGAGAGTATAGGAACGATATAGCAATAATTTAGGAGGACTTAGTCATTATGAGAAGCAGTGGTGTGTTAATGCACATTTCTTCCCTGCCGTCACCGTATGGAATCGGAACCATGGGAAAGGAAGCAAGAAAGTTTGCAGATTTTTTAGAAAAGTCAGGACAAAAATACTGGCAGATCTTACCGATCTGTCCGACCAGTTATGGTGATTCTCCATATCAGTCCTTTTCCAGTTTTGCAGGAAATCCATATTTTATTGATCTAGAGTACCTTTGCAAAGAGAAACTCTTAACGAAAAAAGAGTGCGAGTCTTTCCCATGGGGAAGCAATCCGCGCTATGTTGATTATGGAGTGATGTATGGATCACGTTATCCACTGCTGAAAAAGGCATATCAGCGCTTTGTAAAAAATGAGCCGAAAGAGTTTTTCGATTTCTGCGAAAAAGAAGCAGAGTGGTTAGAGGATTACGCACTCTTTATGGCATTAAAAGATGCCAACGGCGGTGTCGCATGGTTTGAATGGGACAAAGATTTAAAAGTCAGAAAGCCGGAAGCAATCAAGGCTGCAAAAGTAGAATATGCAGACGATATCCATTTCTATAAGATGCTCCAGTATCTGTTCTTCAAACAGTGGTGGGAGTTAAAAGCGTACATCAATGACAAGAATATCGAGATCATCGGAGATGTGCCGATCTATGTTGCAGGGGACAGTGCAGACGTATGGGCAAATCCGGGGCAGTTCTATTTAGATGAGAACTTAGACCCGATCGATGTTGCAGGATGCCCGCCGGATGCGTTCTCAGAAGATGGTCAGTTGTGGGGGAATCCACTGTTCCGTTGGGATGAGATGAAAAAAGACGGCTACAGCTGGTGGACCAAACGTGTAAAAGCAATGTCCAAATTATACGATATTGTAAGGATTGACCACTTCCGTGGATTTGACTCTTACTATGCGATCCCGGCAAAAGACGATACTGCGAAAAACGGTGAGTGGCGCAAGGGACCGGGCATGGACTTATTCGAGACCTTAGAGAAGAAGTTAGGCAAATTAAATATCATCGTAGAGGATTTAGGTTTCCTGACTCCATCCGTGATCAAACTGGTAAAAGACTCCGGTTTCCCGGGCATGAAAGTCATCCAGTTCGCATTCGATTCCAGAGAAGGCAGCGATTATCTGCCACATAACTATCCGAAACACTGTGTGGTATACACCGGAACGCATGACAATGACACGATCTTAGGCTGGATGAAGACAGCTCCAAAGGACAGTGTGAAATTTGCCAAGGAGTATTTAAACCTGACCAAAGAGGAAGGTTATAACTGGGGCATGATGCGTGGTGCATGGTCATCTGTGGGAGATCTTGCCATTGTTCCAATGCAGGATATCATCGGAATCGGCGGAGAGGGACGTATGAACACGCCGTCTACGCTGGGCGGAAACTGGGAGTGGAGGGCACTTCCGGGCGAAGTGAACACGAAACTTGCCAAAAAACTGCTTTCCTATATGCAGATGTACGGACGTGTCAGACAGGACGAAAAGCCGGAGACAGAAGAGACGGAAGCAAAAGATACGGCAGCAGAGAAATAGCAGGAAAAGAATACATAAAAGAGCAACCCCTTTCATAGACTGAACTAAGCTATGGAAGGGGTATTTTTATGGATATTGGAACAAAAAAGGAATTTGATCTATACAAAGACATCAATCAGCGGACCGGAGGCGAACTGTACTTTGGTGTGGTAGGACCGGTGCGGACCGGAAAATCCACGTTTATCCGGCGATTCATGGAACTGATGGTGCTTCCGTTTATCGAAGAAGAACCGGTGCGGGAGCGAGCGATGGATGAACTGCCACAGGCGGCAGCCGGTAAGACCATTATGACAACCGAGCCGAAATTTATCCCACAGCAGGCAGCCGAGATCCTTCTGACATCGGGAAATCAGAGCGAGGAGCCGGTAAAGGTAAAGGTGCGCCTGATCGACTGTGTCGGTTTTCTGGTAGAGGGTGCGACCGGGCATATGGAGGGAGCCGAGAAGCGCATGGTAAAAACACCATGGTCACAGCAGGAGATCCCGTTTGCGGAGGCGGCATCCATCGGGACACAGAAAGTCATCCGTGACCATGCCACAGTCGGTATTGTAGTGAGCACAGATGGCAGTATCGGGGAGCTCCCAAGGGAGAATTACATAGAAGCGGAAAAGCGGACGGTAGAGGAACTTAGTACCATTGGAAAGCCGTATGTGATGGTCTTAAACTCAAAAAAACCATACAGCGAAGAGACCATGCACCTTGCCGAAGAGCTGTCAGAACAGTATCAGACGTCCGTTATTCCGGTTAACTGTGAGCAGTTACGGAAAGAGGATGTGTCCCGGATTCTGGAGAATGTGCTGTATGAATTTCCGGTGGCACGCGTGGAATTTTATATCCCGAAATGGGCGGAAATGTTGGAGGCAGATCATCCGATGAAAGCGGAGATCATGAAGACTGCAGGCGAGATCCTATCTTCTATGGATAAGACAAAAGATGTCTATGCGATGGTAAAACAGCCAGAAAAATATGTGTCGAAGATCAAGGTTGAGGAAGTGGAACCATCGTCGGGCAGTGTTAAGATCCGTATGGATCTCTGGGAACGCTATTATTATGAAAATATGAGTGAACTGACCGGAGTACCGATCGCGGGCGAGTATGAGCTGATCTCGATGATCAAAGAGATGGCAGAGCGGAAAGAGGCTTATGAGAAAGTCGCCGATGCCATGAAGCAGGTGCAGATCAAGGGGTATGGCGTGGTCAATCCGGAACTTTCGGATATTACGATGGAAGAGCCGGTGCTAATTCGTCATGGCAATAAATTTGGTGTAAAAATGAAGGCAGTTTCTCCTTCCATCCATATGATCCGTGCCAATATCGAGACCGAGATCGCACCGATCGTAGGAAATGAGGATCAGGCAAATGACCTGATCGCCTACATTAAAGAGGGACAAAAAAGCAAAGAGGGTGCATGGGAGACCAATATTTTCGGAAAATCGATCGGGGAGTTGATGGAGGATGGTATCCGTGGTAAAATTGCAATGATGGATGATGAATGTCAGCTGAAATTGCAGGATACCATGCAAAAGATCGTCAACGACAACAATGGAGGCATGGTCTGCATCATCATCTAATGAAACGACAGAAAGAGGAAACAAATGAAAGAATTTATTCAGGGAATGTATCAGAAAACGCATTTTACGAAAAGACTGATCGCAGTGATCCTATCTGTGATCGTGATGGGATTTGCTCTGTCATGGCTGGTACTGGTCGATCTTGGGACCGATCCGTGCACCAGCATGAATCTGGCGATCTCCCATAAGCTTGGGATGTCCATCGGAAACTGGCAGGCACTTTTTAACAGCTTTTTGTTTATTTTCGTGATCCTGTGGTGCAGGGAAAACATTGGATTTGGAACCCTTGCCAATATGTTTTTGGTGGGATATTCACTCGATTTCTTCTCCTGGCTGTGGGGACGGGTGCTTCCGGAGGGAGCGTTTTCTTCCATGGCAGTGCGGATCGGTGTTTTATTTCCGGCATTATTGCTGTTCGTATTATCCGCAGCCGTTTACATGGACGTAGAGCTTGGAACTGCGCCGTACGATGCGATCCCGTTTTTAGTATCGAAAAAACTGCCAAATGTACCGTTCCGTGTCATCCGTATGGCATTTGATTTTACGGTGATCGTGCTGTCCCTTTTATTTGGCGGCAAAGTGGGCATCGTAACCATATTGATGGCACTGACACTTGGTCCTGTCATCGCATGGGCAGGAAAACATATAGAGCGGTTCTTACGCTAATCTTTTAAAGTACGCTTTTCCTTTTCTTTTTCATTGGCAGGCAGTTTCTGATAGTCTCCGGTCTGCCGGAACTTGTCATAGGCATCCTGATAGGCGGCAGTGATGGCTTCCTTCATCGGGTCCTTGTCACTTACCATAGACACGGAAGTAGAAAAAACAGAAGCTGCTTCTTCCTTGGTTTTACAGGATTTGAGCTGTTGTTCCATCGATTCACGCATGGACTGCACGCGTGCAGCCTGAAGATACAGATCCGGATATTCTGCCTGCAGAAAACGCATTTCTTCTGCGGTCAGTTTTTTTCCGGATTTTAATTTTGCCTCGATATGGGCAAGATAGGATGCTTTTTCCTCGTCACTCATGCCACAGGCAGGGCTTAAAAGCTCGGAGATGGATGTGGTGAGAGAAAAACTGTCCAGAGCAGAAACCGGGTTAGTGGTGAGTGTATTTTCTGCCGGAGTCCCGATACTGGAATGGGAAAGGGACTGCAGGGCAGTAGCCGTTCCGCTTTTTCCGGCAGAATGTAATAATTTATGGATCCCGGATAGATCAAATGTCATGTGATATGCCTCCCCAAAGTTTATTTGATAAATGTATCGGACGAAAATGGCAGATGGATAAGGAAATTTCGTTCTCTGGTTGTAAACTCCCCGGTTTCTGTTATAATAAAAGCATTAGGAAAATATACAAAAAGCGAGGTTATCTGATGAATACAGTTTACGAAAAATTACAGAAATGCTATGAGAGTTATCAGGCAAAGATTTCCTTTCAGCCAAAGGTTGCGTTAGTACTTGGCTCCGGACTTGGAGATTATGCCAATGATATCAAGGTAGAGGCAACCCTTGATTACCATGACATCGAGGGCTTTCCGGTTTCTACCGTACCGGGACATAAGGGCAGATTTATCTTCGGTTACGTCGGAGATGTGCCGGTCGTATGTATGCAGGGCCGTGTGCATTATTATGAAGGATATGATATGTCTGATGTGGTGCTTCCGGCACGTCTGATGAAGATGATGGGAGCAGAGGTCTTATTCCTTACCAATGCAGCCGGCGGTATCCAGCTTGGCATGAAAGCCGGAGATTTTATGCTGATCAAGGATCAGATCTCCTGTTTTGTTCCATCCCCGCTCCGTGGTGCCAATATCGATGAACTTGGACCACGCTTCCCGGATATGAGCCAGATCTATGATCCGCAGTTACAGAAGATCGTAAAAAAAGCTGCGATCGATCTTGGCATCGACTTAAAAGAGGGAACCTACCTCCAGTTATCCGGTCCGCAGTTTGAGACGCCAAAGGAAGTGGCAATGTGCCGTACCCTTGGCGCAGACGCAGTTGGTATGAGTACCGCCTGTGAGGCAGTTGCTGCACGTCATATGGGCATGAAAGTCGTTGGCATTTCCTGTATCAGCAACCTTGCATGTGGCATTACGGCAGTGCCGTTATCACACGAAGAGGTGCAGGAGACCGCAGATAAAGTTGCACCGATGTTTAAAGCACTTGTGACAGAAACAATCAAACATATTTCCTAAGAAGGAAAGGTGGAATGAGATGAACATACGGTTTTACAATGCAAAAATTTTAAAGACGACCGAAGACCATAAGTTTCAGATCGTAGAGGGAGAACTTCATGTAACAGGTGACCATATCTCTTATATCGGTGCCACAGGGCAGGGCGAGAATGAGAAATGGGACAGGGAGATCGATGCCTGCGGCAATCTGCTGATGCCGGGCTTTAAAAACGCACATACGCATACCGCGATGACGTTTTTACGTTCCTATGCGGATGACCTGCCATTGCAGGACTGGCTGAACAAGCAGGTGTTCCCGAAGGAGGCAATGCTTACGGCAGATGATGTCTACTGGTTAAATATCTTAGGGATCATGGAGTATCTGACCAGTGGTATCACATCCAATTTCGACATGTATTTTTTCCCGGAGGTCAATGCAAAGGCATCTGTAGATACCGGATTCCGTACGGTTTTAACCAGTGGATTAAACAATTTCACGAGTTCGGTGGAGCAGATGGAAGAGGATTTCCACAAGGTAAATGAGATGAGCGACCTGACCTCATTTCTGGTTGGTTTCCATGCAGAATACACGACTTCCAGAGAATTGATGGAGGGCGTGGCAAAGCTGGCAGAAAAAGTAAAATCACCGGTCTGGCTGCACAATTCCGAGACCAGGCTTGAGGTGGAAGAGTGCAAAAAACGTTGGGGCATGACACCGACCCAGCTGACCGATTCCCTTGGCATGTATGCCTATGGCGGCGGTGGCTATCACTGTGTATGGATGGATGAAAAGGATTTTGAGATCTTCCGCGACAGAAAACTGACCGCAGTTACGAACCCGGCTTCCAATTTAAAACTGGCATCCGGTATCTGTCCGGTCAAACGGTTTGTAACGGATGGCATTTCCATGGCGATCGGAACAGACGGACCGGCAAGCAACAACTGTCTGGATATGTTCCGCGAGATGTTTTTAACATCGACACTGGCAAAAGTCCGTGAGATGGATGCAGCCTGTGTCGGAGCAGATGAGATCTTATACATGGCAACCGCAGGCGGCGCGCAGGCAATGCAGCTTTTGGACTGTGACAGACTTGAAACCGGCAAAAAGGCGGATCTTGTCATGATCGACTTAGAGCAGCCTAACATGCAGCCGGAAAACAATATCGTTAAAAATCTGGTCTACAGCGGCAGCAAACAGAATGTTAAGATGACCATGGTAAATGGTAAGATCCTCTATGAGGACAACCAGTTTCAGATTGGATTTGACAAAAAAGAGATCTACAGACATGCCAATGAGATTATTGGCCGTATGAAATAAGCAGAAATCCAAAGGCAGGTACAAGCGATGCAGGTAATTTTTATACATCACAGTTGTTTTGTGGTAGAGGTAGATGAGAAGGTTCTGATCTTTGATTATTTTGGCGGGGACCGGATAAATGGCTATCGGTTTTGCGGCAGACTGCCGGAGTATGAGCCGGACACGCCAGTCTATGTTTTTGCAAGCCACAAGCATCAGGATCATTTTGATATGGACGTGCTCCATCTGGCAGAGCAGTATAGGGACATTCATTTTATCCTGTCCAAAGACTGTAAGATGAGTCCGAACTTTTTGAAAAAACATGGATTCCCGGATACAATACGACAGAAGATCGTATATGTGAGTCCCTGTGAGACCTATCAGGTAGGAGGACTTCACATTGAGACACTGCGTTCTACCGATGCGGGCGTTGCATTTTATGTGGAGACCAACGGAGCGACGTTCTACCATGCCGGAGACCTGAACAATTGGAAATGGGATGGTGCCGGCGATCTGGTCAATGGCATCATGGAGCGCAATTATAAGGGTCAGATCAACCGTCTGGCAAAGAAACATATCAATCTTGCCTTTGTTCCGATGGATCCGAGGCTGGAACAAAATAAGTTCTTAGGCATCGATTATTTCTTAGAGCATGTGGATGCGGAGTATATTTTCCCGATGCACATGTGGCAGGATTACTCTGCGATCACAGAGTACAAACGCAGGATCTCCAATGGTGCCATGGCAGAACGCATTGTAGAGATCTCGCATGAAAACCAGACCTTCCCGATCCAGGAAGCATGAATGACTTGACGATTGGGAAACAGTTGCGATATACTAATTCAGTTAGAGAAAGAGAGGTAGCGATTATGGCATTTTTGGGTTGGTTTATACGTTATTTAATCATAGCATTGATTCTTGCGGCAGTTGCCGGATTAGGTATTTTTACCGGCAAAAAATTAAGAACACGCAAGGATGAAAAAACTGCAGGCGAGCATCCGTCTGCAGAATAGTACGTTGGAGGAACTAGTCGTGAAGAAGTTTTACGGAGAAAATGAACTGCGCAGAATGTATCTGGAATTTTTTGAGAGCAAAGGACATCTGCGTATGAACAGCTTTTCATTGGTACCACACAATGATAACAGCTTATTACTGATCAATGCAGGTATGGCACCGCTTAAGCCATATTTTACCGGACAGGAGATCCCGCCGAGAAGAAGAGTGACCACCTGTCAGAAATGTATCCGTACCGGAGATATCGAAAACGTAGGAAAGACTGCAAGACATCTGACATTCTTTGAGATGCTTGGAAACTTTTCTTTTGGAGATTATTTTAAACATGAAGCAATTGCCTGGTCCTGGGAATTTTTAACAAAAGTACTTGGACTGGAAGAGGACAGACTCTATCCTTCTATCTATGGAGAGGATGATGAGGCATTCGAGATCTGGAACAAAGAGATCGGTGTTCCTGCAGAGCGCATTACCCGTTTCTACCGTGACCCGGAGACCGGAGAATGTGATAACTTCTGGGAGCATGGTGCAGGTCCATGTGGTCCGTGTTCAGAGATCTATTATGACCGTGGAGAAAAATACGGCTGTGGAAAACCGGACTGTAAAGTAGGCTGTGACTGCGACCGTTTTATGGAAGTATGGAACAACGTATTTACCCAGTTCAACGGAGATGGAAAGGGTGGATACGAAGAGTTAGAGCAGAAGAATATTGATACCGGTATGGGACTGGAGCGTCTTGCTGTTGTGATGCAGGATGTTGATTCCGTATTTGATATTGATACCATGAAAGCGATCCGTGACAGAGTCTGTGAGATGAGCCACAAGACTTACCAGACCGATGCGCTGGATGATGTTTCCATCCGTCTGATCACCGATCATATCCGTTCCGCAACCTTTATGATCTCTGATGGTATCATGCCATCCAATGAGGGAAGAGGTTATGTACTTCGCCGTATCATCCGCCGTGCCGCACGTCATGGAAGAATGTTAGGTATCGATGGAACCTTTATGGCAAACCTTGCAGCAACGGTAATTCGTGAGAGCAAGGACGGTTATCCTGAATTAGAAGAAAAACAGGATTTCATCTTCAAAGTACTGACACAGGAAGAAGAGAAATTCAGCAAGACCATAGACCAGGGTCTTTCCATTCTTTCCGATATGGAAAAAGAGATGGAAGCGAAAGGCGAAAAGGTATTATCCGGAGAGGATGCGTTCAAACTGTATGACACCTATGGATTCCCGATGGATCTGACACAGGAGATCCTCGAGGAAAAAGGCTTCTCAATTGATGAGAAGGGCTTCAAAGAGGCAATGGAAGTACAGAGAACAACAGCTAGAAAGGCACGTAAAGTGACCAACTATATGGGAGCTGACGTTACCGTATATGAGTCCATCGACCCTTCTATCACAACCGAGTTTGTCGGATATGACAAGTTAGAGGCTGACTCAGAGATCACAGTTCTGACCACAGAGACCGAGCTTGTGGAAGCACTTTCCGATGGAGAAGTTGGAACGATCATCGTAAAAGAGACTCCATTCTATGCAACCATGGGTGGACAGCAGGGAGACAAAGGTGTGATCCGTACCGCAGATGGTACGTTCAAAGTGGAAGATACCATCAAATTATTAGGTGGCAAAGTCGGACATATCGGTAAAGTAGTAAGCGGTATGATCAAAGTCGGCGATAAGGCAACCTTATCGGTAGATGCAGAGCTTCGTAGCAAGACCTGCAAGAACCACTCTGCAACACACTTATTACAGAAAGCATTAAGAGAAGTCCTTGGGACCCATGTACAGCAGAAAGGTTCTTATCAGGATGGAGAGAGAACCCGTTTCGATTTCAGCCATTTCGAGGCAATGACAGCAGAAGAGTTAAAAGCTGTTGAGAAGATGGTCAATGAAAAGATCGCAGAGGCAATTCCGGTAGAGACCGCTGTTATGACAGCCGAGGAAGCAAAGAAAACCGGTGCAATGGCACTGTTTGATGAGAAATATGGCGAGACTGTAAGAGTCGTATCCATGGGTGATTTCTCAAAAGAGTTCTGTGGAGGAACCCATGTAAAGAATACCAGCGAGATCACTGCATTCAAGATCATTTCGGAGAGCGGTGTAGCAGCAGGTATCCGTCGTATCGAGGCTTTAACAGGAGAAAACGTATTTGCTTATTATCAGAAGATCGAGGATGAGCTTGAGGCAGCAGCAAAAGCAGCAAAATCAACTCCGGCAACTCTGGTTGAAAAGATCGAGCACATGCAGGCAGAGATCAAAGCACTTACCAGTGAAAACGAATCCTTAAAGAGCAAGGCAGCGCAGGAAGCACTTGGCGATGTTATGGATCAGGTCATAGAAGTAAAAGGTGTGAAACTGCTTGCTTCTTCCGTAGACGGTGTGGATATGAACGGTCTGCGTGATCTGGGAGATCAGTTAAAAGCACAGCTGGGAGAGGGTGTCGTTGTTCTTGCATCTTCCTGCGATGGCAAAGTAAACCTGATCGCAATGGCAACCGACGGAGCAATGAAACAGGGAGCACATGCAGGTAACCTGATCAAGAGCATTGCAGGTAAAGTCGGAGGCGGCGGTGGCGGTCGTCCAAATATGGCACAGGCTGGTGGAAAGAACCCGGCAGGTATCGCAGATGCGATCGCAGAAGCCAAAGTGGCATTAGAGGGTCAGATTTCATAAATATAAAAAAAGTAGTTGACAAATAAAAAATATCCGTTATACTATTCTATAGTGCAATAAATATGACCCAATCAGTTGAATATGCACAATACGCAACTGGAGGGAGGTTAGGTGTGAGATAATGTCTAGTGTAATTGTAAAAGAGAACGAGACTTTAGATAGCGCTTTACGTCGTTTCAAAAGAAACTGCGCAAAAGCAGGTATCCAGCAGGAGATTCGTAAAAGAGAACATTACGAGAAACCAAGCGTAAAACGTAAGAAAAAATCTGAAGCAGCTAGAAAAAGAAAATACAACTAATTGTGAACCAATTTTTGTATGCTAAAAGGCTATCGCATTTGCGATAGCCTTTTTTTCGGTTCATACATATAAAAAGAAGATCAATAACCCAGTTCTTCGCCGATTAAGATAACTTTGATCCTGCCTTCAATGCCACTTCGTCTTGTGATAACGACCTGATTGCAGATGCAGTCCGGTGAGAGACAGTCAGCACAGGCTCCGGTAGCCGAACACGGTGTTTTCTTGTTGAGCCGGAGACAGTTCATAGGGGTTGCAACATTATGCACTCTGGACAATGCTTCGTCTACATTGGCAACGATCTTGTTCATGCCGGCAAGGATGATGACATTTTCCGGTCCATAGATCAGGGCTGCCACACGGTTTCCAGTGCCATCGATATTGACAAGCTCGCCGTCTTTTGTGATCGCATTGGAACTCATCAGATAATAATCTGCGCTTAACGCATCATGGTACATCTGTTTTACTTCTTCTGGTGATTTTGCTGTGGAACGGTCGATCAGATGGATGTTTGGGTCGTGGCGCAGTGCGGTTAAAAGTCCGGTATCTTCCAGTGTCATGGAACCGCCAAAAGAGACTGTGCAGTTTCCATCTAAAAAGGAAAAGACTTTTTTTTCTGCATCTTCAATGGTAGGACAGTAATAGCCTTCCATCCGGCGCTTGGACAGATTTTTGATGACTGTATTTGCCAGTGTTTCATAGTATGTTTGTTTGACTGAATTTGAACTCATTGATATGCCCTCCTATCTGTGCTTTTTGCTATCATGTGTGTAAAAACAGTATAGCATTTTGTTTGACTTTTTTCCACAAGCTGATACAATAAAATCCAGTATGTAAAAAAGAGAGGAGACAGAGATGGATAAAAATTTAAAGAAAATGATTTCTTATTATAAACCATATCAGGGAATTTTCTGGGCGGACATGTTTTTTGCTGCAGTATCTGCATCAATTGCACTGACCCTTCCGCTGATCGTGCGCTATGTGACTTCAACATTGATCTACATGGAGCCGGCAGAGATCCTTGCAAAAGTGAAATGGCTCGCGGTATTGCTGCTCGTGATGGTGGCAGTGGACTGTTACAGTAAATTTTTTATTGCAAATTATGGTCATGTGATGGGGGCAAAGATTGAGTACGATATGAGAGCGGAGATCTTTGATCATTTCCAGAAACTTTCCTTTGCCTTTTATGATAACCAGAAGGTCGGACAGCTGATGAGCCGTATCACAACGGATCTGTTTGATATCACGGAGCTGATGCACCACGGACCAGAGAATATCATTCTCTCAATCATTAAGATCATCGGGGCATTTGCCATCCTTCTTTCCATCAATCCACTGCTGGCACTGGCAGCCTTTGTCGTACTGCCGTTTATGTTTGCGTTTGCCTATTATATGAACAAAAAGATGCGGCTGGCATTTAGACAGAACCGTGTCCGGATCGCAGAGATCAACGGACAGATCGAGGATAACCTGTCGGGGATCCGTGTGGTCAAATCCTTTGCGAATGAAGCAATCGAAAACGAGAAATTCCGGCAGGGCAATGAGGGATTTCTTGCGGCAAAAAAGAACAGCTACCATTATATGGGAAGCTTCAATGCAGGAATGGGGACATTTACCACATTGATCCAGGTCTGTGTCATTCTGGCAGGAACTGTGCTGATCGCATACGGAAGAGTGGACATCAGTGATCTGGTAACATTTTCGCTTTACATCAGCGTATTTACCGAGCCGGTAAGGACACTGATCGATTTTACCGAGCAGTTCCAGAACGGATATACCGGATTTGAGCGTTTCCGTGAGATCATGGATATTGAGCCGGATATCAAAGATGCGGATGATGCAATCGAACTTGGCGAGGTAAAGGGGGATATTTCCTTTGAAAATGTTTCGTTCCGCTATGAAGAAAACACAGAACAGGTGCTAGATCACATCAACCTGAACGTGCCGGCAGGCTCTTATATGGCACTGGTCGGTTCCTCCGGGGCGGGAAAAAGCACGCTCTGTTCGCTGATCCCAAGGTTTTATGATGTGACAAACGGTTCGGTCAGGATCGATGGAAAAGACATCAGAAGCCTGACTTTAAAGAGTTTAAGAGACCATATCGGGATCGTGCAGCAGGATGTCTATCTGTTTGTGGGAACAGTCTATGACAATATCCGCTATGGAAAGCCGGATGCCACCAGGGAAGAGGTGATCGCGGCGGCAAAAAATGCGAATGCGCATGACTTTATCATGTCCCTGCCAAATGGTTATGAAACAGACATCGGACAGCGCGGCATCAAGCTTTCCGGTGGACAGAAACAGCGTCTTTCGATCGCGCGTGTCTTCTTAAAAAATCCGCCGATCTTAATCTTTGATGAGGCAACCTCGGCACTTGATAACGAGAGTGAGAAAGTGGTACAGGATTCCCTTGAAAAACTGGCGAAAAACCGTACCACGATCGTGATCGCACACCGTCTTTCTACCATAAGAAATGCAGAAAAGATTCTGGTACTGACGGAAGAAGGCATCGCAGAAGAAGGAACGCATCAGGAACTGATGGAAAAACAGGGCATCTATGAGAAACTTTATCAGATGCAGTTCCAGTCTTAGAAGAAAGGGATTTCATTTCTAAAAGTTTTGTGAAATTTTTGCTTAAATTTGCAAAAACGGATAAAGTAGAGTAAAATAAATATGTTTGTGTAAAGAGGTTTGTCCGTGGAAATATGCGGATGTATAAGAAAGGAATGGTAAAAATTATGACAAAGATTGACATTATATCAGGATTCCTTGGAGCAGGAAAGACAACATTTATTAAAAAAATGATAGATGAAGTATTTAAAGGAGAGAAACTGGTTCTGATCGAGAACGAATTCGGCGAAGTTGGTATCGACGGCGGATTTTTAAAAGATTCCGGCATTGAAATCAGCGAGCTCAACTCCGGCTGTATCTGCTGTTCTCTGGTAGGCGATTTTGGAAAGAACCTGCACGAAGTGATCGAGAAATTCCATCCGGACCGTATTCTGATCGAGCCGTCAGGCGTTGGTAAACTTTCTGACGTTATGAAATCCGTGATCGATGTGGAAAAAGAAGAGGATGTAAAATTAAACGGACTCATTACTGTCGTAAACGCTTTAAAGGCAAGCAAACAGATGAAAGCATTCGGTGAGTTCTTCAACAACCAGATCGAATATGCAACCACTGTTGTCTTGAGCAGAAGCCAGAATGCAACACCAGAGCAGTTAGAGCTCTGTGTAAAACAGATCCAGGCACTCAATGACAAGGCTGCGATCATTACAACTCCGTGGGATGCCATGAAAGGAGAGCAGATCTTAAAAGTCGTAGAGGGACAGGACTCTCTGGAAAGAAAACTGATGGCAGAGCAGCATGCCAAAGAAGAGGCAGAAGAGCACGAGCATGAGCATCCTCACGATCATGATCATGAGGAGCACGATCACCATCACGATCATGATCACGAAGATCATGAGCATCATCATGACCACGAGCA
>JBNMKU010000028.1:0-24344 GCA_050874505.1 Roseburia sp.
AATATCATTTATTATATAGAAGAAACCGCTTAATAATCAATGAAAATATGGAAAATAAGAAAAATGCAACAAATTTGCAAAGTTGAGTGGAAAAGTATTGACACAGCGGAAAAAGAGGTTATAATACAATTTGCAAATAAGTTGCAAATGCAAATAAAATGCAAATGGAGATGAAAATTACGATGAAAGAGATTCTGTTTGATACCCTTTTGGATAGTGTGAAAATTTTACCGTTTTTGTTTCTGACCTATCTGGTCATGGAGCTGTTAGAGCATAAGACAGGCGGAAAGTCCAAAGATCAGATCCGCCGTGCCGGATGGAGCGGTCCGATCTGGGGAGGGCTTCTTGGCGTGATCCCACAGTGTGGCTTTTCAACGGCGGCATCCAGTTTATATGCAGGAAGAGTCATCACTGTAGGCACACTTCTGGCAGTTTATTTTTCAACCTCGGACGAAATGCTTCCGATCATGATCTCACAGGCAGTTCCGGTTCCTGTCATGATAAAGATACTGGGCACAAAAGCCATTATCGCCATTATTTCAGGAATGGTCGTGGAAGTGGTCTATACCAGGATCTTAAAAAAACAGGAAAAAGAGATGGATATCCATGTGGTCTGTGAGGAGGAGCACTGTAAATGTGAGGATGGCATCGTGAAATCTGCCGCAAAGCATACGGTAAAGATCTTTTTCTACCTGCTTCTCATCTCATTTGCTTTAAATGTGATCGTCGGCATCATTGGAGAGGATACATTGGCACAGTTTTTTGTTGGAACTCCGGTCATCGGAGAGCTGATCGCGGCATTAGTCGGTCTGATTCCGAACTGTGCTTCTTCCGTTGTGATAACGGAACTGTATTTAGACGGCATTATCGGTGCAGGGGAAATGATGTCAGGACTTTTGGTCAACGCCGGTGTTGGACTGTTAGTATTGTTCCGCTTAAACCGCAATGCAAAACAAAATGCTGGAATTATTGCAACCCTGTATGGACTGGGTGTATTCTGGGGTGTTATAATAGA
Organism: Roseburia sp.; assembly: GCA_050874505.1. Classification (GTDB taxonomy): domain Bacteria; phylum Bacillota; class Clostridia; order Lachnospirales; family Lachnospiraceae; genus Roseburia. The sequence continues at coordinate 1,016 of JBNMKU010000028.1, forward strand.
CCTGATCGGGATTACATTTTAAAAGTGGAGCAAAATTATGACAGGAAATGGATATGCAACTGCCAGCCGCAAGAAAATGCTTGATTTTTTAAAGCAGAGCAGTGAGCGTACGGTAACGGCGGCAGAGATCAGCAATTATTTAAAGGAAAACGGCAGTGAGGTCAATGTGACCACGATCTACCGATATCTGGATAAGTTAGAAAAAGAGGGTACGGTGATCAAGTATGTGGCGGAAAAAGGAAATCAGGCTGCCTATCAGTATGTGGAACTCGGGCATCACTGTGAGGAACATTTACATTTAAAATGTATGGAATGTGGAAAGATCATCCATCTGGAGTGTGAATTTATGAAAGAGATCGCCACACACATTGAAAAGGATCACGGTTTTGTATTACAATGTAAAAATTCCATATTGTATGGAACCTGCGAGGCATGCAGACGAAAGAAGGGAAAAGATTAATAGTCTTTTCTCTTTTTTCATATAATGAAGAAAAAGTGAACATGCAGGAGCAGACCGTGAGGAGAAAAAACTGGTGTGAAAAAGTGAAAGCGGCGATTGTGTTGGAGGGCGCGATCCTGTTGATGGTCGGGATGATCTTTCTGGAACATGTGGATCTGTTTTCGAAACATGCGGTGGAAACGACGATGGAGGGAACCATCAAGTGGGTCGATTTTAACATATCTTACGAGGCACTTTGCAAGGCGTATGAATATGATGTGAATACCTATGGGGAAAAATGTCATTTAAACTGGATCGAACTGCTTGCCTATGTGGCAGCAAAAAACGGTGGCAGTTTCGGGGTAAATTCCGTGGAGGAGATTCGTAAGATCGCAGAGAAACTGGAAAATGGTGAAGTGACCATCAAACAGGCGGCAGGAAATTTAAAGTATTATCCGTATTACAGGGAAGCATATGAAGCTGTTTTAGGAGGAATGGTCGGAACCTTTGAGATACAGGAAACAGAGGGCGGTCCGTTTGTGAAAAAATACGGATTAAAAGCGTTTTCGCCGGTGGCAAAGGGATTTCCGTACAGTGATTATGATGATTTTGGGGTATCGCGAAGCTATGGTTACAAAAGACAGCATTTGGGACATGACATGATGGGGCAGGTAGGTACTCCGATCATTGCAACGGAGTCCGGCACGGTTGAGGCAATCGGGTGGAACCAGTATGGGGGCTGGCGGATCGGCATCCGAAGCTTTGATAAAAAGCGGTATTACTATTATGCCCATCTCAGACAAAATTATCCGTACAGGGAGAACCTAAAGGAAGGCGATACGGTAACTGCGGGAGATGTCATCGGATACATGGGACATACCGGGTACAGCACCAAAGAAAACGTCAATAATATCGATGAAGTGCACCTCCACTACGGGATCGAACTGATCTTTGATGAGGCAAGGCGCACAGAGGGGAATGAGATCTGGATCGACTGCTATAACCTTGTACGCTTTCTTTCCAAAAATCAGTCTGCGGTGCAGAAGGTAGAGGGAACGAAGGAATGGAAACGTGTGTATCGGATGAAAAATTAAGAAAAATGAGAAAATATGAAAAATAGTCTTGAAATTCAGATAGGACTTTGGTATGATATACATGTTTTTGGCAAGTAACGCTGTAACTCGATAAAGCTACAAAGGAAAAAAGAATAAGTAAGATAATAAAAAACGAAGGCGTTTGGCAAGGGACGAACTTCGTTTTTTTTATAAAAAATAAATGAGGAGGAAAGGAAGTTATGAAAAAACGTAACTGGAAAAGTGCGATACTGGCATTGCTTCTGGTTCTGTGTATGGTCATGACCATGTCAGAGCCTGTTATGGCGACCAGTACCGATGCCCTGGGAGACCTGGGGCAGGAAACTTCTACTTCACCGGTCTGGTTAGAAGAAGTAGAAGAGGAAGAACCTGGTGACGGAGAAGTGGCTCCTTTGGCAGAGGAAGCAGAAGAACCGGTACCGGAATATGACGACAGTGATGTGGTTCGTGTATTTATCGTGTTAGAGGATGAGCCGGTCATTGATACCGGAGTGGACACGACCGATCTGCCTTCGGATGAAGATGCGATGGAACTGATGAGTGACCTGAAAGGGGCACAGGCAGCCATGGCAAAGAAAATCTCACAGGAGGCATTAGACGGAGCAGCGTTAGATATCCGTTATCATTTTACGATCTTATCCAATGCGTTATCTGCCAATGTAGCGTATGGTGATATCGAGAAAATCAAAGAGGTAAAAGGTGTTTCTGACGTACTGGTAGTTCCGCAGTATGAGATCATGGATACCGGGGAGGCTGCTGAACCACAGATGGCAACCGCAGGTCCTATGGTAGGAAGCACTTCCGTGTGGGCAAATGGGTATACCGGAGCAGGTCAGCGTATTGCAGTCATTGATACTGGTATTGATTCTGACCATCCGTCTTTCGATGGCGGTGCATTTGACTACAGCCTTGGACTGACGGCAGCCGCAGCAGGTACGACCGTTGATTCTTATCAGCTTTTAAACAAAGACGAGATCGCATCGGTATTACCAAATTTAAAAGTTTCAGAGCGAAACAGTGGTGTGACAGCAGACAAGCTGTTTTTAAGTGATAAGATCGCATTTGCATTCAACTATGTTGACCGCAATCTGGATGTTACACATGACAATGACACCGAGGGAGACCATGGTACCCATGTATCCGGTATCTCCTGTGCAGATCTGTATGTGCCGGATGGAAATGGTGGCTATGTAAAACAGGAAAGCGGCGTTGCCGGGATCGCACCGGATGCACAGCTTATCACAATGAAAGTATTCGGCAGCAATGGCGGAGCATACACCGATGATTATATGGCAGCAATCGAAGATGCACTGTTACTTCGATGTGATGCAGTAAACTTAAGCCTTGGCAGTTCTTCTGCCGGAAATTCCGCAGATGCAGAGGCGTACATCAATGATATTTTCAACAAACTTCAGGGAACCGATACCGTAGTCAGCATTTCAGCCGGAAACTCAGGCGCATGGGCTGATGACAGTGTTTACGGAGGAAACCTTCCTTCCGACGTAAATATGGATACCGTTGGTTCACCGGGTTCTTATACCAACGCATTTACCGTTGCAAGTGCAGTCAACAGTGGTTATACCGGATACGGAGCGTTGTTTAACGGAAAAAGTAATGTGATCTATACCGATGGAAGCGGCGCACCGTCATTCTCCACGCTTGATACAACAGGAAGTGGAACCGAGTATGAGTATGTTCTGCTTGATGCCGTTGGAGCGGAAAAAGACTATGATGGTGTGGATGTAGCCGGAAAGATCGTTCTGGTAAAACGAGGCTCCATCAGTTTTGCAGACAAACACAGTTTTGCAAGTGCAAAGAATGCAGCAGGTATTTTAGTTTATAACAATCAGCCGGGAACGATCTCCATGTCCTTAAGTGGAACAACCGGAACCATTCCTTGTGCATCGATCACACAGGCAGATGCAGAGATCATCAAAGCGGGTGCAACCGCAGACGGCAGCGTGTATACCGGAAAGATAACTGTATACAAACAGGTAAAGACCTTTACCGATGTGCCGGATGGTTACAGCATGAGTGATTTCTCTTCCTGGGGTGTACCGGGAAGCCTTGAGATGAAACCGGAGATCACCGCACCGGGCGGAAATATCTATTCTACCTTAGATGGTGGTAACTATGGCCAGATGAGCGGTACCTCCATGGCAGCACCGAGTGTTGCAGGTATGAGTGCATTAGTGGCACAGTACATCAAAGCAAACAAACTGAATGAAAAGACAGGACTTTCCATTCGTACGTTATCGCAGTCTTTACTGATGAGTACCGCAACGCCACTCGTTGAGAGTGATGGCGAAGAGTACTCCGTCAGAAATCAGGGTGCAGGTCTTGCCAATGCAGCTTACGCGACAACATCCCCATCCTATATCCTGGTTGGAAATAAGGAAGGAAACGATGGAAAAGTTAAGATCGAGCTGGGCGATGACCCACAGAAGACAGGTACTTACAGCTTTTCCTTTGATGTATACAGCATGGATGGAAAAACACATGTATATACACCGGACAGCTCTGTATTGACTGAGGCATTATCCGAAGATGGACTGATCACCGGAAGCTCTTATAAATTAAGCCCACAGGTATCGATCACATCCTCTTCCACCTGCAATTTCTATGATCTGAATCTGGATGGCAGGGTAGATGCCGAAGATGCGAAGACACTGCTTTCCCATGTCAATGGAAGCGATATTCTGGCAACAGCAGAAGAGTATGAAGACAAATTTGATTTTAACAAAGATGGAAAACTGGATACTGCGGATGTGCATGATTTCCTTGTAGCGATCAAATCCGGCAGTGATGTCATTGCTAATGCACCTACGGTCATTGCAGTAAAAGACAGTACGACAGTCAATGTAAGCATTACGTTATCGGATGCAGACAGAAACTATCTGGCAAGCTTTGAAAATGGCATGTATGTCGATGGATATATCTATCTGAAAGGTGCCATAAACTTATCCGTACCGGTGTTAGCATTCTACGGAAACTGGGCAGATTCTTCCATGTATGAACCGTTTGACCTTTTGGAATATGCAAATAGCGGAGACAACTGGGAGTACCCATATACCACAACCGTTGGTTCCAATGGACCGGAGTTTGATTACACCAATTACCTGGCCTATCAGTATGCAGGTAATACAAAGAAATATTACTATACTTCCAATATGTATGCAGAGAAAAAGGATGACAGTTATCTTGCCGATCGTAATGCCATCTCTTCCGAGCATGGAGATACGGTAAGTGCCATCAATTATTCTCTGATCCGAAATGCAGCCCACGTGATCGTCGGTGTGCGCAATGCGAAAACCGGAGAGTCTTATTACAGACAGGATCTGGGAAGCAAATACGCAGAATTCTATAATGCAAGTTCTGCAGACTGGAAGAATACCATTTACAGTGCAGCATTGAACTGGAAGGGAACCGATGCAGCAGGAAGAGCACTTTCCGATGGAACGAAAGTAGAAATTTATGTGACTGCCATTCCGGCATACTATGACGGAACTGATGCAGACAAGGTATCTGGAAAAGGTGTTACTTTCTCCGTTCCGATGACCGTGGATAACCAGGAGCCAAAAGCAGCGGCAGAGCCAAAAGATGTGCAGGTGGCAGACGGAAAGATCACACTGACCGTTTCCGATAACCAGTATGTGGCAGCTGTCAACGTCTATGACCATGACAAGAAAACCTTAAAGGCTTCTTACAATGTCAACCAGACAGAGGCAGGAGCAGACAGCAGCGTTACGATCGATGATATTGCAGATGTCTTCTATATAAAAGTATACGATTACGCAGGCAACTACAGGCAGTATCGTGTCAACCACAGCAGTACGCCAGATACCGAAGAGATCAGTGGTATCTCCTTAGATCAGACAACGCTTACCATGATAAAGGGAAGTCAGGAGACTTTAACAGCAACCTGTGAACCGGTTTCCCTGTTAGATGATTCTGTTAGCTGGGAAAGCAGCAGACCGGACATTGTTTCTGTTGATGAAAATGGTATCTTAACAGCAGTGGAAACCGGAAGTGCAACGATCACCGCAACCTCTGTTGCAAAGGATGCGGGTGGAAACAGCATGAAAGCAACCTGTGAGGTAACCGTAGAGGAATTAAATGTAGACTTAGATGCAGTTTTATGGGATGAAGAGGGAAGTGTATACTGGACTACCTTCAATACCACAACATTGCCGGATTATAAGAAATTATCTGATGCACAGAGCAGCCGTTTCATGTCAGCAACCTATTTAGGAGATGGCAAAGTCTTAGCCGCTTCCGGTGGCGATGATACCAGTGGTCGGTCATCCGATCTTTATATCGTTGATACGGAAAATGGCTACAGCCAGACCTTACTTTTAGAGGGACATCCATGGTGTACCGATCTGACCTACAGTACGGCAAGCGGACTTGCCTATGCAACCTATGAATCTTATGTAGCACTGATCGATCCGGCAGCAGGAGAAAGCCTTGGTTTCGTGGATATGAAGCAGGATTACTGGGCAGGACTTGCCTATGCAGAGACGGCAAGTGATGGAACCGATTATCTTTACGGTGTGACCCGCAGCGGCGGACTTTATAAGATTTCAGTCAATCTGTCAGCAAACCAGATTGGTATCGCTAAGGTAGCTGATCTTGGAGTAAGCAGCATCTGGTATTACAATTCCCTTTGCTATGATAAGACGACCGGATATCTGTTCTGGAACCGGTTTAGTGGTGGAAGCAATGTAACGTTATATGCGATCAAAGATACTTCGACCGATAGTGCAAATCAGGCGGCAATCTATGAGATTGGAAACTTCCCGGATGATGTATGGCCGGTTGCAGGACTTTATCAGACCACAGATGGCAGAAGAACATCAGGTTCATCTGACCTCACAACTCTGTTTGAGGGCATTGAGATGCAGCCGATGAACACAGAGACAGAGATAAACGGAGTCGAGCCGGCAGAAGAAATCGGCAGATAGAAAGGGAGGAACAGACATGAAAGCAATAAAAACAATGTTTGGTGCAATCGTTTGTTCCCTGATGCTGGCAATTTTCGCAGTGCCGGCAGCGGCAGCGGAGACAAGTCCGGTTTCCGTGGAAACAACAGCAGCAGGACAGGGATCCGTAGAGTTTACGGTAAAATTAAACGATGCCAATCAGCTTACCAGTGGGCGGTATGTAGCCTATTATGATGCAGACCTGTTTGAGGTGGCAGACACCAAAACAGGCGGAGTTTTCGAAGTAGAAGATTGTAACCCGGCATATACAGCGGACGGAAAAACTGGTGTTTCCTATGCAGGTGTTTCCAGTGATCCGATCACATCCGGCGGAACCTTGATGACCGTGACATTCCGGTTGAAAAGCGATATCCAGAAAGCAACCGGCACATTTGAGACTGCGCCGATCGAGCTGTATCAGGGAGACAATGCGGCAGCGATCTCTTCTGACAGTGTAAAAACGAGTGTGACCGTGGAACAGACCGTTGTCAAATTGTCAAAGACCAAAGCGGTTGTGGTAAAAGGAAAGACCATCCAGTTAAAGGCAACGGTAACACCAAAGCAGAGTATCAAGTGGTCCAGCGAGAACAAAAAGATCGCAACCGTAAATAAAAACGGAAAAGTAACCGGTAAAAAGGGTGGAACCACGAAGATCATTGCAACAGCAAAAGATGGAACCAAGGCAGCCTGTAAGGTAACAGTTGCAACCGTAAAACTGAACGCATCCAGCATGCCGCTTCAGGTTGGAACTTCCACAAAGGCATTAAAAGTTGCATCAAAGACCGTGAAGAACGACAAGGTAAAATCCTGGAAGTCTTCCGACAGCAGTATTGCGTCGGTAAGCAAGAGTGGAAAAGTGACAGCAAAGAAAACAGGTAAGGCAACTTTAACCGTTACCATGAAGAGCGGTGCGAAAGCAACCTGTAAGGTAACTGTCCAGAATGAAAAAGTTACCACGAAAAAGCTGACACTGTCCAAAAAGAAAGCAACGCTTACGGTAAAACAGTCCGTGAAACTTGGTGTGAAGAGAAATCCGATCTCTGCGAAAGAAAAGATCACATGGAGCACCTCAAACAAAAAGGTAGCGACAGTAAGCAAGAACGGAAAAGTAACGGCAAAGAAAGCAGGAAAAGCGACGATCACAGCAAAGACCTCCAATGGAAAGAAGGCAACCTGTAAGATCACCGTAAAGAAAGCAGCAAAGAAATAGAAATATATCATGAACAACAAATCCCGGCAAACAAATTGTTTGTCGGGATTTTTTATGGGATAAAAAATTATTTTTTCATTCCGGCACGTTTTCTTAAGGTTGGGTCTAAGATACGCTTGCGGATACGAAGGCTCTTTGGTGTTACCTCTAAGAGCTCATCCACATCGATGAAGTCAAGTGCCTGCTCCAGACTTAAAATTCTTGGTGGAACCAGGGTCAGTGCTTCATCTGCGGAAGAAGAACGGGTATTGGTCAGATGTTTCTTCTTACATACGTTTAACTCGATATCCTCTGCTCTTGAGCAGGAACCGATGACCATTCCGGCATAAACTTTTTCGCCAGGTCCGATGAATAAGGTACCACGATCCTGTGCGGAGAACAGACCGTAGGTTACAGACTCTCCGGACTCGAATGCGATCAGGGAACCAAGCTTACGGTAAGCGATCTCTCCCTTGTATGGTGCATAGCCGTTAAAGATCGTATTGATGATACCATTTCCTTTGGTATCGGTCATAAACTCACCACGATAACCGATAAGGCCACGGGATGGGATATTAAACTCTAATCGGGTATATCCTCCGGTGATCGGTTTCATGTTTGTCATCTCACCTTTTCTCTGGCTTAATTTTTCAATGACAGCACCGGTAAATTCATCTGGAACATCAACATAAGCGATCTCCATTGGCTCTAATTTCTTGCCGTTTTCGTCGGTGTGGTATAAAACCTCAGCCTTGCTGACTGCAAATTCATAACCCTCACGGCGCATATTCTCGATCAGAACGGATAAATGAAGCTCTCCACGTCCGGATACTTTATAGGAGTCAGGGCTTTCAGTCTCTTCCACACGGAGAGAAACGTCGGTGTTCAGCTCACGGAACAAACGGTCTCTGATGTGACGGGAAGTAACGAATTTACCCTCCTGACCTGCAAGCGGGCTGTCATTTACGATGAAGTTCATGGAAAGTGTCGGCTCGGAAATCTTCTGGAACGGGATCGCAACCGGATTTTCCGGAGCACAGATGGTATCTCCGATGTGGATATCTGCAATACCGGAGATCGCTACGATCGAACCGATCTTTGCTTCCTCAACTTCTACTTTATTTAAACCATCAAATTCATAGAGTTTGGTGATGCGGACTTTTTCACGTTTGTCCGGGTCATGGTGGTTGACAACGACCGCTTCCTGATTTACGCGCAGGGCACCATTGTCGACTTTACCGATACCGATACGGCCAACATACTCGTTGTAGTCGATGGTACTGATCAGAACCTGTGTATTTTCATCCGGATCACCTTCCGGTGCAGGGATGTAATCGATGATGGTCTCAAACAGAGGGGTCATATCTTTTTTGTTGTTGACCAGATCGTGGATCTCACGAACGGCATATCCGTCTCTTGCAGAAGCAAAGAGGAATGGGCAGTCAAGCTGCTCATCGGAAGCATCCAGATCCATGAATAACTCCAATACTTCATCTACAACTTCATTTGGTCTTGCTTCCGGGCGGTCTACTTTATTCAGGCAGACGATAACCGGAAGAGAAAGCTCAAGTGCTTTCATTAAAACGAATTTGGTCTGAGGCATAACACCTTCAAAGGCATCGACAACAAGTACAACACCGTTTACCATTTTCAGTACACGCTCAACCTCTCCGCCGAAGTCTGCATGTCCAGGAGTATCGATGACATTGATCTTAGTTCCCTTGTAGGTAATGGCAGTATTTTTAGAAAGGATCGTGATACCACGTTCTCTTTCGATATCATTGGAGTCCATAACACGCTCCTGAACTTCCTGATTGTCACGGAATACACCGCTTTGTTTTAAAAGTTCATCTACCAGAGTGGTCTTACCATGATCGACATGTGCGATGATGGCGATGTTACGGACGTCTTCACGTTTCATTTTCATATGCGAAATCTCTCTCTTTCCTGTGTGAAACTGACAATAAATAATTTGACAAAACAAGTTTTTTCTAGTACTATTTCACCAGTACTTATGTCCTATTAGTAGGTACGTAGAAAAAACCAACCAATATATTTTATCATATTTGGGGAAATACGCAAGATTAAAAATCCGACAAAATCTCCTAATACATTGGATTTCTTATCGACACGTTGCACGAAAATACTGCCCGTCATTCATGGTAAAACAATGGTGTCAGGCAGACCGCACGAAAATACGAAAACATACCAGATGGCGTGCGGCTTAGAGGAAGGGAGAAAAATTCATGGCAGATAAAATTTTTGAAAACAACCAGGTATCGATAGTCGGGGAGATCGTTTCGGATTTCCGGTTCAGTCACGAAGTATATGGAGAGGGATTCTATATGGTAGATGTTGCAGTGAACCGCCTGAGCAACTATATGGATTACATACCGCTTATGATCTCGGAACGTCTTATCGATGTCAATGAGAACTTTATCGGACGAAGCATCTATGTGACAGGACAGTTCCGTTCTTTCAACCGTCACGAGGAGAAAAAGAACCGCCTTGTTTTATCCGTGTTTGTCCGTGAACTGGAGTTTTTAGAGGAAATGGATGAGGAGATGAAGAGTAACCAGATCTTTTTGGACGGTTATATCTGTAAAGAGCCGATCTACCGGAAAACACCGCTTGGACGTGAGATCGCAGACCTTCTGATCGCAGTCAACCGTTCTTATGGGAAATCAGATTACATCCCATGTATCTGCTGGGGAAGAAATGCCCGTTTTGCATCCGGATTTGATGTAGGTGGTCATGTGCAGGTATGGGGGCGTATCCAGAGCCGCGAATATGTCAAGAAACTTTCCGAGACGGAGACGGAAAAGAGAGTGGCATACGAGGTTTCCGTCAGCAAAGTAGATTTTTTAGAGGATGTGGATTGACAGAGAAGATAGATAGTGCTATTCTCATAGAAAAGAGATACATAGTTAGATAGAGGTCGCGTACTTCATGAGTCATTTCCCGGATGTGGCAGGCACAGGAGAAGGGAGAGAAAAGGGGAGCACGCCGAAAGGATTTATCTTCTGCGGATAGATACCTTGGGCATGAGGTGAAGAACCTTATGACTGTCATCTTTTATGAGATGGGGAGCTATCGGAGATTATTAAAACCTATTGTTTGCAGATAATAAGCCGGCTCGCTGTGAGCCGGCTTTTTGTGTAGGAGGAAAATGCAGATGTCAATTTTTAAAGGAGCAGGTGTTGCGATCGTCACACCAATGAAAAACAACGAGGAAGTAAACTATGACAAATTAGAGGAGTTGATCGAGTATCAGATCAAAGAGGGAACGGACTGTATCATTATTGCAGGAACCACCGGTGAGAGTTCAACACTGACCACCGAGGAACATGCAGCAGTCATCCGTGCAGCAGTTGAGTTCACCAAACACCGTATCCCGGTTGTTGCAGGAACCGGTTCCAACTGCACCAGAGAGGCAGTCCATCTGTCCAAAGAGGCAGAGGCAGCAGGCGTGGATGGTTTACTGGCAGTTACCCCATATTATAACAAGGCAACCCAGGGCGGACTGATCGATTACTATACACAGATCGCGAACTCTGTAAAATTACCGATCATCATGTATAATGTACCGGGTAGAACCGGATGTAACATTCTGCCGGAGACAGCTGCAAAACTCTACCACGACGTGGAAAACATCGTAGCAATCAAAGAGGCGACCGGAAATGTGGCACAGGCAGCAAAGACCATGTACCTGACCGATGGAAAGATCGATCTGTATTCCGGAGAGGACGGCATTGTAGTTCCGTTAATGTCCATCGGGGCAGTCGGTGTGATCTCTGTATGGTCCAACATTGCACCAAAAGATGTGCATGAGATGTGCATGGCATTCTTTGAGGGCGACACGAAAAAGGCAATGGAGATCCAGTTAAAGGCACAGCCGCTTGTGGATGCGCTGTTCAGTGAGGTCAATCCGATCCCGGTCAAGAAGGCATTGAACCTGTTGGGAATGGAAGTAGGTTCCCTGCGTTCTCCATTAACAGAGATGACAGAGGAAAATGCAAAGAAATTAGCAGAAGCCATGAAACAGTACGGACTTCCGGTAAGAGCTTAAAAGATGCCTGAAAGTGGCAGGAATGGAGACAATATGATAAAAGCAATTATGAATGGATGCAACGGCAAGATGGGACAGGTCATCACCGGAATCTGCAAAGAAGACCAGGAGATCGAGATCGTGGCAGGTGTGGATCTGTATGATGGCATTGCCAATGATTATCCGGTATTTCCAAATATTTCTGTCTGCGATGTAAAAGCAGACGTGATCATTGATTTTTCCAATGCAAAAGCAGTGGATGATCTTTTAGTATACAGTGCAGACAAACAGATTCCGGTGGTACTTTGTACGACTGGACTGTCTGAGGAGCAGTTAAAGAAAGTGCAGGAGGCATCTGAAAAGACCGCTGTTTTAAAATCAGCGAACATGTCACTTGGCATCAATACCTTAATGGAACTGTTAAAACAGGCTGCCACGATACTGGCACCGGCAGGATTTGACATGGAGATCGTGGAAAAACACCACAACCAGAAACTGGATGCACCGAGCGGAACCGCACTGGCACTGGCAGATTCGATGAACGAGGCACTGGAAAACGCGTATTCCTATACTTACGACAGAAGCAAGGAGCGCAAAAAGAGAGAAAAATATGAGATCGGCATTTCCGCAGTCCGTGGTGGCAACATCGTAGGAGAGCATGATGTGATCTTCGCCGGACTGGACGAAGTCATTACTTTCCGCCACACCGCATATTCCAGAAGCGTATTTGGAAAGGGTGCTGTGGAGGCGGCAAAATTCCTGGCAGGAAAACCGGCAGGGTTTTACGATATGAGTGATGTCATCAAAGAGACGATCGCGAACCGGTAGGGACAACCGAATAGAAATGCAAAATGTGACTGACAGTCTGCCAGTCGTATTTTTTGTGGAAACAACACAGTTGTTAAGAAATTAACTTAGGTTGATTGCAAAATGGGGCATGTGTTAAGATAAAAGACAGCAGAAACTTTGCAGAAAACATCATAAATGGAGAAGAACAGAGAAGACTATGGAAAAGATGGATTTGCGGTATCTAAGGAGCTTATCGAAACAGTACCCGACCGTGGCAGCAGCGGCAACGGAGATCATCAACTTACAGGCGATCTTAAGCCTGCCCAAAGGAACCGAACATTTTATCACCGATATTCATGGCGAATACGACCAGTTTCAGCATGTGTTAAAAAATGGTTCCGGTGCTATCAAGCGGAAAATAGAGGATGAATTTGGAAACGCGATCAGTGCAGCGGAAAAAAAATCGCTTGCCACACTGATCTATTACCCGGAGCAGATGATGGAACAGGTGCTGCGCAACCGGGATGGCATGGATATGGAGGACTGGTACAAAGTGACGTTGTACCGACTGATCCGTGTATGCAAATGTGCCTCTTCGAAATACACACGTTCCAAAGTGCGAAAGGCATTGCCGAAGGATTTTTCCTATGTGATCGAGGAACTTCTGACCGGACGGCAGGAGATCTCCGATCAGGAGGCATATTATAATGAGATCATCAGCTCTGTCATCCGCACCGGAAGGGCAACGGAGCTTGTGATCGCATTCTGTAACCTGATCCGCAGACTGGTCGTTGACCATTTACATGTGGTCGGAGATATCTTTGACCGTGGACCATACCCGAATCTGATCATGGATACGTTAATGCACCATCATTCCGTTGATATCCAGTGGGGAAACCATGATGTCTACTGGATGGGTGCCGCGGCAGGAAGCCCGGCGTGCATCTGCAATGTGATCCGTATTTCTGCAAAGTATGGAAATCTGGATCTCTTGGAGGATGGTTACGGGATCAATCTGGTGCCGCTGGCGCGTTTTGCAATGAAATGCTATGACAAAGATGCGTGTACCTGTTTTAAACTGGATTACAGGGAAGACGAGTATGACGTAAGAGATGCGTTTTTAGATGAGAAAATGCACAAGGCGATCGCCATCATGCAGTTTAAATTAGAGGGACAGCTTATAAAGGCGCACCCGGAATTTCAGATGGATCACCGGTTATTGCTGGATAAGATCGACCCGAAAAAGGGAACTGTAGTCGTGGAGGGAAAGGAATATCCGCTGAAAGACACGTTTTTCCCGACCATCGACTGGGAGAACCCATACGAACTGTCCACGGATGAGCGGGATGTCATGGAGCGGCTTACGATGGCATTTGTCAACTGTGAAAAATTACAGCGGCATGTCCGTTTCCTGTTTGCCAAGGGAAGCCTTTATAAAGTTTACAATGGAAATCTGCTCTATCACGGCTGTATGCCGATGAATGAGGACGGCAGTTTTACGAAAGTCAACGTATATGGGAACGAGTACGCAGGAAAAGAACTTTATGATGTCTTAGAGAGCTATGCGAGAAAAGGATATTATTCGATCGACCCGAAAGAAAAGAAAAGGGGGCAGGATATCCTCTGGTTTATCTGGGAAAACCAGAACTCGCCGGTGTTTGGAAAAGCGAAGATGACAACGTTTGAGCGGTATTTTATCGCAGATAAAAAGACACATGAGGAGGCAAAAAATCCTTATTACAGGCTGATCGAGGATGAGTCTGTCGTGAACCGGATCTTAGCGGAATTTGGACTGGAGGGCGCAGAGGCGCATATCATAAACGGTCACATCCCGGTGGAGGCGAAAAAGGGCGAATCCCCGGTGCGCTGCGGAGGAAAGCTGCTCATCATTGACGGCGGATTTTCCAAGGCTTATCAGGCAAAGACAGGGATTGCAGGCTATACGCTCATTTATAATTCCTACGGACTGGTGCTGGCAGCACATGAACCATTTGAATCCGTAGAAAAAGCGGTACAGGAGGGAAGCGACATCATCTCGCACACTGTGTTAGTTGAGCATGTGGTGCGCCGCAAGACCGTGGCAGATACCGATATCGGACGCGGATTAAAAGAGACGATACGGGATCTTGAGGCGTTGCTGGCTGCCTACCGTGCCGGCAGTATTCCGGAAGGAGAGTTACAGAAGGGAGAATTATGTTCATAGGAAATCATTTATCGGCATCCAAAGGCTATTTTGCAATGGGAAAAGCTGCCCTTGCACTGGATGCGAATACGTTTGCGTTCTTTACCAGAAACCCACGCGGTGGAAAAGCAAAGGAGATAAAAAAAGAGGATGTGGAAAAGTTTCTGGCACTGGCGGCGGAACATGACTTTGGGAAACTGGTCGCCCATGCGCCGTATACGATGAACCTTTGCGCAGCGAAAGAGGATGTGAGGAACTTTTCAAAAGAAATGATCGCGGATGATCTAAAACGCATGGAAGTGACCCCGGGAAATTACTATAATTTTCATCCGGGTTCCCATGTGGGACAGGGCGCAGAGCGCGGAATAGAGCTGATCACGGAGGCGTTAAATGAAGTGCTTACGGAGACGATGACAACAACAGTGCTCCTTGAGACCATGGCTGGCAAGGGAACGGAAGTCGGCAGGAGCTTTGAGGAACTGCGCGCGATCTTGGACGGTGTGAAGCTGCAGGAAAAAATGGGCGTATGCCTTGATACCTGCCATGTCTGGGATGCAGGATACGATATCGTGGATCATCTGGATGAGGTGTTGGAAGAATTTGACCGTGTGATCGGACTGGACCGGCTGTATGCCGTGCATTTTAACGACAGTTTAAATGACTGTGGCTCGCATAAAGACCGGCATGCAAAGATCGGAGAGGGAAAGATCGGTGCAGAAGCGATGGAGCGCATTGCAACACATCCGCTGCTTGCGGGACGGCCTTTTATCTTAGAAACACCAAATGATGATGCCGGATATGCGAAAGAGATCGCACTCATCCGGGGATGGACGGAAAAATAACTGGAAAAAACAGGAAAACTTTTATTGCATTTTAAAAGAGGGTATGTTATACTTCGAATCACATGAATGCGAAAAGTGTTTCATGCAAATATTTGCCCACCAAGGAATTGGTTAAGCCCATACGGACAGGCGGGGCAGCTGCCGATTGCGGTGTACGCCGCGTTATTGATTGAGTTAGAAGCTCAAATTTTATAAGTTATCAACCGAGATATCACTTGTGAAACGGTCAATAAAGAGTAGGAATAGCAAATATTTGCTGACGAAGGTGTCAACAGGCTCTGGAATAGTTTTTGCAGAATGTAGATATGAAAATAGATACATCAGGGAATGACTAGGATAATATGACGATTCAAAGACAGGTGAAAAGCTCACCTGTCTTTTTTTTGCTTGTAAAACATGCTTTGCAGGTTTTTCAAGCTTGTCATAGAAAGGGAGATTGGGATGGAAATGAATGCGCAGATGCGTGCGCCGGTCTATGAGGCGTTGGAAAAACTGAAAAAAAGAAGGGTCGTGCCGTTTGATGTTCCGGGACACAAACGGGGACGTGGAAATCCGGAACTTGTGGAACTGTTGGGAGAAAAATGTGTCAGTCTGGACGTCAATTCGATGAAACCGTTAGACAATCTCTGCCATCCGGTTTCGGTCATCAAGGAGGCGGAGGAACTTGCGGCAGAGGCGTTTCGCGCCGATCATGCGTTTTTTATGGTGGGCGGTACGACATCGTCGGTACAGAGTATGGTGCTTTCCTGCTGTAAGGCGGGGGATAAGATCATCCTGCCGCGCAACGTCCATAAAAGTGTCATCAATGCACTGGTCCTCTGCGGGGCAATCCCGGTCTACGTCAACCCGGAGGTAGATACGAAGCTTGGCATTTCACTGGGTATGAAGATCTCAGAGGTGGAGCGTGCGATCTTAGAAAATCCCGGGGCAGTTGCGGTGCTGGTCAACAATCCGACTTATTACGGCATCTGTTCGGATCTTCGGTCGATCGTAAAGCTGGCACATGAACACGATATGCTGGTTCTGGTGGATGAAGCGCATGGAACGCATTTGTATTTCGGGGAAAATCTTCCGGTGTGTGCGATGGATGCCGGAGCAGATATGGCATCGGTCTCCATGCACAAATCAGGAGGAAGCCTGACACAGAGCTCCCTGCTTCTGACCGGAAAAAATGTGAACTGGGAGTATGTCAGCCAGATCATCAACCTGACACAGACGACAAGCGCTTCTTATCTTCTGATGTCAAGCCTTGATATTTCAAGAAGAAATCTCGCGCTGCGCGGAAGGGAGTCGTTTGCCAAAGTCAGCCAGATGGCAGAGTATGCAAGGGAAGAGATCAATTCCATCGGTGGATTTTACGCCTATGGCAAGGACATGATCAATGGTGGAAGTGTCTATGATTTTGATGTGACGAAACTGTCGGTATATACCAGAGATATCGGTCTGGCAGGAATCGAGGTTTACGATTTGCTGCGGGATGAATATGATATCCAGATCGAACTGGGGGATATAGCAAACATCCTCGCCTACATTTCCATTGGAGATAGGATCCAGGACATTGAGCGGTTAGTGGGAGCGTTGGCGGATATCAAACGGCTGTACTCCAAAGACCCGGAAAAGATGTTAAATACAGAGTACATCAATCCGACCGTACTGGTTTCTCCGCAGACGGCATTTTACGCGGAGAAGAAATCGCTTCCGGTGAGAGAGACAGCGGGAAAAATCTGCGGGGAATTTGTGATGTGTTATCCGCCCGGCATCCCGATCTTAGCACCCGGAGAGATGATCACGCAGGAGCTGATCGGGTACATCATTTACGCAAAGGAAAAGGGATGCTCGATGCAGGGAACCGAGGATCCGACCGTAGAGCGGCTGAATGTGCTTTCGGATGAGAGACAGATATGGAAATAGGGGGAATGTGATGGGAATGGAACTTTGGTTTTCGGATTATCAGACAGAAAAAGTAAAAGTATCGGTAAAGGTACAGAAACAGCTGTTTGGACTTCAGACCGAATTTCAGCGGATCGATGTGTTTGATTCGGATGAGTTCGGACGGTTTTTAAGCTGTGACGGAAGCATTGTTTTTTCGGAGAAAGACGAGTTTATCTATGATGAGATGATCGTTCATGTTCCGATGGCAGTGCATCCGCATGTGAAAAAGGTGTTAGTCATCGGTGGCGGTGATGGCGGTGTTGCACGTGAGCTGTCCTATTACAAAGAGATCGAAGAGATCGATGTGGTCGAGCCGGACCGTGTGTTTGTCGAGGTGTGCAAGGAATTTTTCCCGGATAATGCAAGAGGGCTCTCCGATGAGCGCGTGTCGGTGTTTTATGAGGACGGTTTGAAATTTCTGCGGTTAAAACATGATGCCTATGATCTGATCATCAATGATGCAATCGACCCACTGGGACATACCGCTGGGTTATTTACAAAAGAATTTTATGGCAACTGTTACCGCGCCTTAAAAGAGGATGGCATCATGGTGTACCAGCATGGAAGCCCGTTTTATGATGAGGATGAGGAGTCCTGCCGTGGTATGCACCGGAAAGCGAGCAACAGTTTCCCAATCAGCCGTGTGTATCAGGCACACATACCGACCTGTTCTTCGGGGTACTGGCTGTTTGGATTTGCCTCCAAGAAATACCATCCGCTGGAGGATCTGAACGTAAAGCGCTGGAAAGAACGCGGGATCAAGACCTGGTATTATACGACCAATTTACATAAGGGAGCATTTATGCTGCCGAGATATGTGGAAGATATGTTAGAGGAAGAAGAAGGGAAAAAACGCTGAAACAGGCGTAAAAATACACAAAGTCATAAGACAGAAAGTGAGGATGTTATGGGAAGATTATTGATTATCGGTTGCGGTGGTGTTGCAGGAGTTGTGATCCACAAATGTTGTCAGAACAGCAAAACATTTCAGGAGATCTGCATTGCGAGCAGAACAAAATCAAAATGTGATGCGTTGAAAGAAAAATTAGAGAAGACAACAGACACCGTGATCACAACGGCACAGGTGGATGCAGACAAAGTGGAAGAGGTGATCGCACTGATCCAGTCCTATCAGCCGGATGCGGTATTAAATGTGGCACTGCCATATCAGGATCTGACGATCATGGATGCCTGCCTTGCCTGCAAAGTTGATTACATTGACACGGCAAACTATGAGCCGGAGGATACCGATGACAAAGAGTGGCGTGCGATCTACGAAAAACGCTGCAAAGAGGAAGGATTTACCGCATATTTTGATTATTCCTGGCAGTGGGCATACCGCAAAAAATTCGAGGAAGCAGGGATCACGGCATTACTGGGAAGCGGCTTTGATCCGGGTGTGACCAGTGTATTTACTGCCTATGCGTTAAAACATTATTTTGATGAGATCGAGACCATCGACATTTTAGACTGCAATGGCGGGGATCACGGCTATCCATTTGCAACAAACTTCAACCCGGAGATCAACCTTCGTGAGGTATCTGCAAACGGTTCTTACTGGGAGAATGGACACTGGGTAGAGACAAAACCGATGGAGATCAAACGCGAATATAATTTCCCACAGGTCGGAGAGAAAGATATGTACCTGCTCCACCATGAGGAAATCGAGTCTCTGGCAAAAAATGTGCCGGGCGTAAAGCGGATCCGTTTCTTCATGACTTTTGGACAGAGTTATTTAACCCATATGAAATGCCTTGAAAATGTAGGCATGTTATCTACTTCTCCGATCCAGTTCGAGGGAAAAGAGATCGTGCCGATCCAGTTCTTAAAGGCATTGCTGCCTGACCCGGCATCTTTAGGACCAAGAACGGTAGGAAAGACCAATATCGGCTGTATCTTTACCGGCAAAAAAGACGGAAAAGAAAAGACTATTTACATCTACAATGTGTGTGACCATCAGGAGTGCTACAAAGAGGTCGGTTCACAGGCAATCTCCTATACAACCGGTGTTCCGGCAATGATCGGAGCAGCTCTGGTCGTTGACAAGGTATGGGATAAAGATGGCGTGTTTAACATCGAAGAGTTTGATCCGGACCCGTTTATGGAAATGTTAACTACCTATGGACTGCCATGGATCGTGGATGAAAATCCGCAGACAGTTGCGTAAGAAAAGAGGAAGAGGCGATGACACTGCAAAATGTTCCCACGCCATGTTATGTCGTGGATGAAAAGAAATTAAAAGAAAATCTGACCATACTAAACAGACTGGAGCGGGAAAGCGGGTGTCATGTGCTTCTGGCACAGAAAGCGTTTTCCATGTTTTCGCTCTATCCGCTGATCGGGCAGTACATCAGCGGAACCACAGCCAGTGGGCTCTATGAGGCAAGGCTCGGTTACGAGGAAATGGGAAAGGAAAACCATGTGTATGCACCGGCATACAAGGATGCGGATATGAAAGAGCTGGTAACACTTTGCGACCATATCGTATTTAACTCCTTTGCGCAGTATGAGAAGCATAAAGAAACGATAAAAAATTACTGTAGTACGCATGACAAAAAGATCAGTGTCGGGCTGCGGGTCAATCCGGAGTGCTCCACACAGGAGGGGCATGCCATCTATGACCCATGCGCAACGGGTTCCAGACTTGGGATCTTGCGGAGTGAGTTTGGAGAAAAACTGCCGGAGGGCATCGAGGGACTCCATTTCCACACGTTATGCGAGCAGAATGCAGATGACCTGATCACTACATTCCGCGCATTTGAAGAAAAATTCAAACCGTATCTTGGGCAGATCAAGTGGCTGAATCTGGGTGGTGGACATCATATCACAAGAGCGGATTACCAGTTTGAGGAATTAAAGAACCTGATCCTTGAGATCCGGGAGAAATACGGTGTGGAAGTGTATTTAGAACCGGGCGAAGCCATTGCGCTGTCGGCAGGTTATCTGATGACGGAAGTCATGGACATCGTGCACAATGGAATGGACATCCTGATCCTGGATGCTTCCGCCGCCTGCCATATGCCGGATGTGCTGGAAATGCCGTATCGTCCGCCATTAAAAGACGGGCAGGAAGCAGGAGAATTGCCATACACTTATCGCCTGTCCTCCATGACTTGTCTGGCGGGGGATGTGATCGGAGACTACAGTTTCTCTCACGAGATCAAAGTCGGAGACCGGCTGCAATTTGAGGATATGGCGATCTATTCGATGGTGAAAAACAATACCTTTAACGGGATGCCATTGCCGGGAATTGCGGTCTTAAAAGAGGATGGAAACGTAGAGATGGTAAAAGAATTTTCCTATGAAGATTTCAAGGGGCGGCTGTCCTAGAAAAGTGGAGAAGATGTGTATGAATGAAAAAGAAAGAGGCAGTGCCGTGGCAGAAACCCCAAAGCGCGACGGATACCGGATGCCGGGAGAATTTGAGCCGCATGCCGGCTGTATTCTGATCTGGCCGGAACGCCCCGGCTCGTGGCGAAATGGTGCGAAAGAGGCAAGAAGAGCATTTTTAAATGTGATCGGAGCGATCGCAGAAAGCGAACCGGTCTATCTTGCGGCAAAGGAAAAAGATCTTGTGCAGGCGAGGGCAGCAGTCGAGGAGCTTGTGGCGGCAAAAGAAAACTTGTGCCCTGTCACCGTTTTTATGGCAGAGACAGACGATGCGTGGGCGAGGGATATAGCACCGACTTTTGTGACAAAAGAGGACGAAAAGGAACGTCTGGTGCGCTGTGTCAACTGGAGTTTTAATGCCTGGGGCGGCGAGGTGGATGGTCTTTATGCTTCCTGGGAAAAGGATGATGCGTTCGCGAAAGCATTTGTGGCGTACTATGACTGCACCTGTTACGATGCCGCACCGTTTGTGCTGGAAGGCGGAGCCATTCACAGCGACGGAGAGGGAACGGTGATGGTCACGGAGGCATGCCTGCTCAGTAAAGGGCGGAACCCATCGAAAAGTAAGGAAGAAATCGAGGACTACTTAAAGGAATATCTTGGGGCAGAGAAAGTACTCTGGCTTCCGAGAGGAATTTATCAGGATGAGACCAATGAGCATGTGGATAATGTGTGCGCGTTTTTACGGCCGGGCGAGGTGGTACTGGCGTGGACGGAGCAAAAAGACGATCCGCAGTATGCACTGTCCAAAGAAACACTCGATTATCTGGAACAGGTCACCGATGCGAAAGGCAGAAAATTAAAAGTGCATAAGCTGCCAATCCCGGAAGTCCCGGTGTGTGTGACGGCGGAGGAACTTTCGGGTTATACTTTTGAAGCGGGCGAGGACGAAAGAGAAGAGGGCGAGCGGTTAGCCGCATCCTATGTGAATTTTTATTTTTCCAACGGAGCAGTCATTTTACCTGCATTTGGGGGAGAAAATGAAAAATCCGACCGGCTTGCTGCAGAACAGATGCAGGCACTTTGTCCGGAACGGAAGGTAATACAGGTCTATGCAAGAGATATCCTGACCGGAGGGGGAAATATCCATTGTATTACCCAGCAGATACCGGCAGGGAAACGTTCATAGAAAGGGAGAAATGAGATGCGAAAAGTGAAAGTGGCGGCGATCCAGATGCAGTGCAGTGATCGGCCGGAAGAAAATTTACAGAAAGCAGAGCGCATGATACGAAAGGCAGCGGCAGAGGGAGCCAATATCGTATTGCTGCCGGAACTGTTTGAACGAAATTATTTCTGCCAGCAGCGGAGATATGATTTCTATGCGTATGCAAAGCCGGTTCTGGAAAATGAGGCGGTACAGATGGGAATGAGACTGGCAAAAGAGCTTAGGATTGTATTGCCGGTCAGCTTCTATGAGCGCGAGGTCAATAATCTGTATAATTCGATCGCGTGTATTGATGCGGATGGAACACTGCTCGGTGTTTACCGCAAAACGCATATACCGGATGACCATTATTATCAGGAAAAATTTTATTTTACACCGGGGGACAGTGGATTTACCACGTTTGCGACCCGGTATGGAACGATCGGAGTTGGTATCTGCTGGGATCAGTGGTTCCCGGAGACGGCAAGATGTATGGCGTTAGCCGGAGCGGAACTTCTGTTTTATCCGACCGCGATCGGCTCGGAACCGATCTTAGAGTGTGACAGTATGCCGCACTGGAGACGCTGCATGCAGGGACATGCGGCATGCAATCTGATGCCGGTTGTTGCGGCAAACCGGATTGGAAGAGAAAAGGTTACGCCCTGCGAAGAAAATGGCGGGCAGAAGTCTGAATTACTTTTTTACGGTTCTTCTTTTTTAACGGATGAGACAGGAGAACTTGTTGTGACTGCAGCAAGAGATCAGGAGGAAATCTTAACAGCAGAATATGATCTGGATGAATTGCAGGCAAAACGGCTCGAGTGGGGGCTGTTCCGTGACCGGAGACCGGAGTGTTACGGCGCGATCAGTCATACCGGAAGATAAAATAAATCCCCCGACCTGAAAGTATATTCCAGGTCGGGGGATTTTTGAATCAGAGTATGTACTTATTATAATAACTGGATGCCGTTCTTTTCACAGGCAGCAGTCATTTCTTCCGGCCACAGAGAAGACTGTACTTCTCCGATATGTGCTTTGCGCAGGAAGAACATACAGATACGGGACTGTCCGATACCGCCGCCGATCGTATAAGGAAGCTCTCCGTCGATGATCGCTTTCTGGAAAGGCAGGTTCGCACGTTCTTCACAGCCGGCTTTCTTTAACTGTGAGAGAAGAGCCGCTTTGTCCACACGGATACCCATGGAAGAAAGCTCAAGTGCAATGTCAAGTACCGGATAATAAACAAGGATGTCACCGTTCAGTTCCCAGTCATCGTAGTCCGGGGCACGTCCGTCGTG
>JBNMKU010000029.1:0-23814 GCA_050874505.1 Roseburia sp.
AGATAATTTAGTTGCAGAAATGAATCTTCATGAAGAACTTGTTGATGAAGATAATGTGGAGGGCGAAGAAAAATATACATTGAATGGAACGGAAATATCTTATGATGAATACTTTGAATTATGCAGCAAGATTTTTGCAACCGAAGTAACTACAACCGAGTGACAACTTCTAGTTTAACGGGCTGGTAAAATGCGATTTACTGAACAAAAGGTGTTGAATATGCGTAAATTCACGGAATATATAGGTGAACAATTTGGAAATCCACATGGTTTTGTTGGTAAAGTTTGTTGTGGCATAATGAATATTATCAATAAAGCTATGTATAAGAAGACAGTTTCGTTGCTTAAGCTATCTGATAATGATAATGTATTGGATATTGGTTATGGAAATGGATATTTGCTTAAGTGCATTTACAGGAAAGCAAAAGCTAATCTATATGGGATAGATATTTCTGAAGATATGAAAATTCTGGCAGGTAAAAGAAATAAAAAGGCTATGCGTGACGGAAAGCTGCATCTTGAGATTGGGGATTGTTGTAATTTGAAATATCCAGAAAAATATTTTGATGCAGTTACATCAATTAATACAGTCTATTTCTGGACGGATCCGGTAAAAGGTTTATCGGAAATATATAGAACTCTCAGAGAAGCTTCTTCGTTTTATAATGTTGTATATACAAAGGAATGGCTTGATAAACTTTCGTATACAGAGAAAGGCTTTAAGAAATATGAGCCAGAACAGCTGATAGAATTTGGAAAACAGGCTGGATTTGCTGATATTGAAGTTATGGAGATTTTAAAGGGGAAAAGCTTTGTTGTTATTTATACGAAGTAATGCTGAAACTTCCAGTTTAACAGTATATTTTATAAGAATTTTATTTGCCCCTCTTGTAGTATCGTGTTAAGATGGAATTGGGAGAGAAGAAAGCGTAGTAGAACAAATGAATAAAAAGAACTGGGGGCAGAACAAAGAAGACGTCAATAGACTGGTGGATCGTCTTACGTTGTTTGATGATGATTTGATGAGCCGGGTTTTTGACCAGAATGTTGAAGCAACCGAGCTGGTGCTTCGGATTATCCTTGGCAGAAATATTAAGGTGATCCGTGCAGAAGGACAGGACGAGATGAGGAACCATGCAGTTGGCGGTCGAAATGTAACCTTGGATGTGCATGCACTTGACGAAAACGGGGAAGAAATTGATATTGAAGTTCAGGGAAACTCGGAAGGAGCGCATATCAGGCGGGCGCGATATCACAGCAGTATGGTTGATGCTGGCATGTTGAGAGAGGGGCGGCAGTTTAAGCAGTTAAAAGATTCTTATGTGATATTTATCTATAAGTATGACAAGTTCAAAAAAGGTTTACCATTGTATCATGTAGACCGATATGTAAGAGAGACAAAAGAACTGTTCGAGGATGGTTCCCATATCATATATGTGAATGGAAACTATAAAGGGAAGGATGAAATCGGTCAGTTGATAAGCGATTTTCATCAGACAGACCCGGAAAAGATACATTATGGTGCGTTGGCACAGGGAGTAAAACATTTCAAAGAAACGGAAGGGGGACGTGAGCAAATGTGTGAAGCTGTTGAAGAATACGCAAAAGAATATGCGAAAGAATATGCAAAAGAATATGCCACAAAAGAAAAGGCTGTTTTTGTCAAAAATCTGATGGAAAATATGAAACTTACGTTGGAGCAGGCACTGAATGCTTTGGGTATTCAGGGGGATGAAAGGACATTCATAACAAAACAGTTACAGAAATAACAGGATACATAGAAAACGGTGAAAGGACAGCAGATCAGAGAGGTCTGTTGTCTTTTTTATGATAATAGAATGGAAAAAGAATGGCATCCGTGTTAAACTGTTGAAGGTAAAAGATACAAAAATGAAACATTACCAGAAACGGAGTAACAATGAAAGAACAGTTAGAAAAAAATCCATTAGGAGAACAGAAAACAGGAAAACTTCTGGTCGAGTTTGCGATACCGAGTATTATTGCAATGCTGGTCAGTTCACTTTATAACATTGTAGACCAGTTTTTTATCGGGAGAAGTGTCGGAGAACTGGGAAATGCAGCGACGAATATCTCGTTCCCACTTTCGATCTCCTGCGTGGCGATCGCATTATTGTTTGGGATAGGTGGAGCATCTGCGTTTAACCTTGCAATGGGAAAAGGCGATAAGGAAGAGGCGGTTTACTATATTGGAAATGCAGCTGTGATGATGGTCTTATGTGGAACGATCTTAACCGTGTTTACCGAGATTTTCTTAGGACCGCTGATGCGTTTTTTCGGTTCACCGGAAAATGTATTAGATTATGCAAAGGAGTATACAGGAATTGTTGCGATAGGATTTCCGCTGTTCATTTTGACCGCGGGCGGGGGACATTTGATCCGTGCAGACGGCAGACCACAGGTGGCAATGATCTGCAATATCGTCGGCGCAGTGATCAACACCATTCTGGATGCGATTTTTGTGTTCGGACTGGGACTTGGCATGCGTGGGGCGGCATTTGCAACGATCATCGGTCAGATGATTGCCGGATTGCTTGTCATCTGGTATCTTGGACACTGCAAAACGATACAGATAAAAAAGCAGCATCTTCGCATTGGCAAAGACCAGCTGAAAAGGATCGTATCTTTGGGTGCGGCACCATGCAGTAATCAATTTGCGATGATGGTTGTGCAGATCGTGATGAATAAGTCGTTGAAATATTATGGTTCACTTTCCGTTTATGGGGAGGCAATCCCGATCGCCTGCGCCGGGATCATCACAAAAGTAAATCAGGTATTTATGTCGTTTATCATTGGAATTTCGCAGGGATTGCAGCCAATCGTAAGTTTTAATTATGGTGCGAGAAAATATCAGCGTGTCAAAGTGGCGTATCGACAGGCAATCATCGGTGGTTTTATTCTGGCGATTGCGGCATTTTTACTGTTTCAGATCGCACCGAGACAGATCATCTCCATTTTTGGAAATGGAACCGAGGAATATTATCAGTTTGCGATCAACTATTTCCATATCTTTTTGTTTTTTACATTTGTGAATTTCCTGCAGCCGATCACATCAAATTTTTTCACTGCGATCGGAAAACCGAAGGTAGGTGTATTTTTGTCCTTGACGAGACAGATCATATTCCTGCTGCCGTTATTGATCGCGTTTCCGCTTATTTTTGGGATTGACGGGATCATGTATGCGGGGCCGAGTGCTGATCTCCTGGCGGCGGTCGTCACGGGAGCAATGGCAGTCCGCGAGCTGAAAAGAAAGGAATACCGATAAAGGGAGTCTGACGATGGAACAGAGAATGAAAGAAGAAAGAAGAAAAAATACAGATCGAAAAAGGGTGCAGAAGAAAATTGACAGACCAGCACCGAAAAAGAAGGAGCAACAGGCTCATGCGGATAATGGGTTCTGTATGTATGCAAAAAAATGTGGTGGCTGCGATTATCAGGGGATTTCCTATGAGAAACAGTTGAAAAATAAACAGGAAATGGTAAAAAAGAATGTTGGAAAGTTCTGTAAAGTGAATCCGATCATCGGCATGGAGCAGCCCTATCATTACCGTAATAAGGTACATGCTGTTTTTGATATCGTAAGAGGAAATAAGGGTCCGAGACGATCACATACATTTGGGCGCGGCATGGCACCCGGCACGATCATTTCCGGTGTGTATGCAGCGGGAACACATGATGTGGTAAATATTGATGAATGTCAGATCGAGGATGAGATTGCAGGTGCGATCATCCGGGATATCCGGGGGTTACTCCGTTCGTTTAAGATCAAAACGTATGATGAGGATACCGGATATGGATTATTTCGTCATGTGTTAGTCCGTCGGGGCTTTTTCAGTGGGGAAGTGATGGTAGTTTTAGTGCTCGGTTCGCCGATCCTTCCGTCCAAAAATAATTTTGTGAAGGCATTGCGCAAGCTGCATCCGGAGATCACGACAATTGTGCTCAACGTAAATGACAAGAAAACCAGCATGGTTTTGGGCGAGAAAGAGACCGTGCTTTACGGAAAAGGTTATATCGAAGATACGCTCTGTGGCTGTACATTCCGGATTTCCCCAAAATCATTTTATCAGGTCAATCCAATCCAGACGGAAATTTTGTACCGCAAAGCAATCTCCTATGCCAAACTTACCGGAAAAGAGCGCGTGGTGGATGCGTATTGCGGCATCGGTACGATCGGTCTGATCGCCGCCTCCAAGGCAAAAGAGATCATCAGTGTGGAACTCAATCAGGATGCGGTAAAGGATGCCATTATCAATGCAAAACGGAACCAGATCAAAAATGTCCGTTTCTATCATGCTGATGCAGGGGAATTTATGGTGGATATGGCGAAGCAGGGAGAAAAGGTGGATGTTGTATTTATGGACCCGCCAAGATCCGGAAGTGACGAGGCGTTCTTAAATTCCGTATTAAAACTGGCACCGGAACGGATCGTGTATGTCTCCTGCAATCCTGAGACACTGGCAAGGGATCTTAAGTATCTGACGAAGCGGGATTATGAGGCGGTAGAGTGCCAGCCTGTTGATATGTTCCCATGGACCGGGCATTGCGAGGCAATCGTTCAATTGGAGAAAGTTAGATAAAATTAGAAATATTACCATTTTATTTCAAATGTAAAATTTCATTGTATAAAAGAAATGGATAAGTTATAATATAAATGTGGTCAGATGCCTTTTGGGGATGACTATATCCGGGGAAGATATGTTATAAAAAGGGGGAAGACCAGTGAATACAGAATTGAAAAATGCAGTGAAAGCAACAGATAAGGATGCGCAGTATGATACGAGTGCAAAGCGTTTGTTAGGACAAAAAAGCATACTGGCACATATACTGGTAAAAACAGTTGATGAGTTTAAGGGCATGAATCCCAAGGATGTGGTCGACTGCATTGAGGGAACACCACATATCAGTACGGTACCGGTAGAGCCTGGACTCACAAATGCAGCCAGCGAAAAAAATGGTGAGAGACTGGTCGGTTTCAACACAGAAAATGAAGAGATCAATGAAGGCTTGGTAAGATTTGATATCGTTTTTTATGTACGCATGCCATCCGCAGATGGCAGAAAGAATGGATTGACACAGATCATCATAAATGTGGAAGCACAGAAAGACGAGCCGACTGGATACGAAATCTTAAACCGGGCAATCTTCTATGTGAGCAGACTGATTTCATCGCAAAAAGAACGTGATTTTGAGAACTCCAGCTACGATGACATTAAGCGTGTATATTCGATCTGGGTATGTATGAACATGGACGAGAGCAGCATGAGCCATGTGCATCTCACCAAAGAAGATCTGATCGGTTCCTACGAATGGAAAGGAAACCTTGACCTGCTGAATATCATCATGCTGGGACTGGCAAAGAATCTGCCGGAACATGATGAGACGTATGAACTGCACCGTCTGTTGGGAGCATTGTTATCCAAGGAACTTACAATAGATGAAAAACTAAACATAATTGGAAATGAATACGATATTCCTATTGAGGAGAACTTCAGGAAGGATGTGAGCGTTATGTGTAACTTGAGTCAGGGAATAAAAGAAGATGGTATTGCGATTGGAGAGGCAGGACTCATTATGAAAATGTATAAGAATGGTTTTACAGCAGAGCAGATAGCCTCAGCCACAGATAAGGATATAGAAGAAGTGAAAGCGATTATTGCAGGGAAGGAACCTGCACTTGCGTAGTTCTTTTATGGTAGCAGGAAAACAGTTGTCTGTGAATAAAATGGTTGGAATCAAGCCTCCAAGTCCCTGAAAGATTTGGAGGTTTTCTTCTGCCCATTTTTATCGGGAAGTAATTTCCCCAATAAACAATTTATGGTACAATATCTTAGAAGTTATCATCAAGGGATGAGTAGTGGACCATAGAGAAAGAGCAGAGTCAATCGTAAGCTGATCTGGCTTACATCTAAAATACAATGCAATCTTTTTCTATGCAGAGGCATAAGAGAGTGCATCATGTCAATTTTTTGCAGCCTCATCAGAGAGGATGGAAGCATTTTTCACTTCTGGAGTACAGTGAAAACTCTGGAAAGTGCATCTCAATCACCCTATCGACACATTGCGAGGCAATCTGCCTTTTAACGAGAAAAGCAAAATATTAAAAAAATCTGTGTTAGATGAAAAGTAAATCACAAAGTGACAGGAGCACAACACTATGAAAATTTTATTAGGCACAACAAATCCGTCCAAGGTGAAACGATTTTCGGATCTGCTAAAAGGGTGTGATGTGGAGTTTGTCACTTTAAAGGATCTTGCAATTACAGCCGAACCCGAAGAAAATGGAACAACACCGGAAGAAAATGCGATCCTGAAGGCAAAATTTTACGGGCAGTATTTTGATGTTGTTATCTGCAATGATACGGGCCTGTATTTTGAGGAACTTGCGTTGGACGATGTGCGCCAGCCGGGGTTAAATGTCAGAACGCCGATGCAGATGGCTCGCCTGTCCGAGGAAGAGATGATCGATTATTATTCCAGGCTGATTGGTACGCTTGGTGGTGAAGTGTCGGCATACTATCTGGATGGGATTGCGGTCTATCAGCATGGAAAGATTACGTCGTTTATGGATGCACATGCGGCAAAGAAGACAGGATCATTTTATATGATTGAGAAAGCCTCGGCAAAAAGATTTGAAGGATGGCCGCTGGATTCGCTGTCAATAAACAAAGAGACAGGCAAATATTTTGTGGATGGAAGCATTGATGGAAGCAAGGAAAATATCATCAAAGATCAATATGCCAAAAGTATCGTAGACTTTTTAAAGAAGTCTTTGCAGATTGATTGAGGAAATCATCCTTGACAGGAAATGGATGACATGATAACATAACGGTGTTATGTTGGAGGAATGAAATGGCAGCACAGAAAATTCACGATGGAGAAACCAAAGAAAAGCTTCTGAAGTGTGCAAAGGAAGAATTTATGGAAAAAGGATTTGCAGGAGCATCGCTTCGCAGCATATGCGGAAAAGCAGGTGTTACGACAGGGGCTTTATATTTCTTTTTTGAGGATAAGGATGATCTGTTTTGCCAGATCGTTGGAGATCTGATGGACCGGCTGGATGTGATCATCAGGGAGCACCTTTCCTTTGAAGAGGAAGAAATGCTGCAGGAGCAGGGAGCGACGCACGATGACAGTAGTGACTATGAGTCAATGGCGCAGATCGTACATGAATTGTATACCCATCGTGAGGAAGCACTTCTCGTTTTGACAAAGTCCCAGGGATCGAGTATGGAATCTGTACCGGACCGGCTTGTGGACGAGATGGATGCGCATAACGTTTTGATCTGTGAAGCGATGTGCAGGGCAAACGGTGTGCCGATGCTTGAAAAAAAAGTGATCCACTGGATGTCACATTCGCAGATCGACATGTTTATCTATATGGTGACCCACATTGAGAATGAGAAAGAGGCATTTTTGTTCGCAGAAAAAGGCATGAAATATTTGCTTGGTGGGTGGTACGGAATCGTAACGGCTTAGGATACAGGGCTTTCGCAAATGCGGAAGTCCAAAATAAGACCAATAACATAACGGCGTTATGTGAACAAGTGAACATATAAGAATAAATAAAACAGGGAGGAAGCAACGATGTATTTAAAAGTTTCAGATGTAAAAAAGAGTTATGGAGAGGGCGGAAGCTTTGTGCAGGTATTAAAAGGGATCAGTACCGGAGTGGAAGAAGGGCAGATGTGTGTCATTCAGGGAACGTCAGGTTCCGGTAAATCAACGCTTCTGAATTGTATCGGGGGACTGGATACCATGGATTCGGGATCGATACAGGTCGATGGAACAGAGATCGCAGGGATGACAAGTGAACAGTTATCGGATTACAGAAGGGACAATCTTGGTTTTATTTTTCAGTTTTATAATCTGGTCCCCAATCTTACCGTAAGAGAAAATATCCAGGTGTGTGAATACTTAACGGATCATCCGCTTCCAATGGATGAACTGATCGAGACACTTGGTCTTACGGAACATCAGAATAAATTCCCGTCCCAGTTGTCAGGAGGGCAGCAGCAGCGATGCGCGATCGCCCGTGCCCTGGTCAAAAATCCGAAATTACTTCTTTGTGATGAACCGACAGGAGCACTGGATTCGAAAACATCCAGAGACATTCTGATCCTTTTGGAAGAGATCAACCGGAAATATCACACGACAATGCTGATCGTTACACATAATAATTCGATCAAAAACATGGTGCACAAAGTAATTTACATCAAGGATGGTCTGATCAGCAAAGAGTATGAAAATGAGAAACGGATACCGGCAGCAGAATTGGAGGATTTGTAGGATGCAGAAAGTGCTTAGAAAGAGAGTTTTCAGAGATCTTAAAGAAAATTTGTTCCGTTATCTTGCATTGGGATTTCTGATCATTATTGGAATGTATATCATTGTTTCGCTGATCGGAGCAGGAACGACCATTATCGATAATGGAGCGGAGCATGACAGGAAAAACAACGTAGAAAGTGGACAATTTGAAGTATTTGTACCGCTTACGGATGCACAGATCGAACAGGTAGAGAAGGCAGGGGCACAGGTTGAGCCAATGTTTTATGAAGATTACACGATAGAAAATGATAAGGTTGTGCGTGTATTTGCAAACCGCAAGGCAATAGATCTTGTGGAATGTGATGAGGGGAGACTTGCTGAGAATGAAGATGAAATTGTTGTGGAAAAGCGTTACAGTGAGGAGAATGATATTAAGCCAGGCGACATCGTTACGATCGCAGGGTATGATTTTACCGTTACCGGAATAGGAACTTCGCCGGACTATAATGGCCTTTTTAAGGAACTTGCCGATTCCGTTGCCGACAGTAAAAGCTTCGGCACGGTATTTGTGACACAGAAAGCATATGACTTACTCGATAAGACCGGGGCAAGCAATAAGACACAGACGTATTTATATGCGTATGTCTGCGAGGGAACGACTGAAAGTAACGATGTCCGTGAGGCTGTAAAAAAGATCAAAGTTGATACAGAGAAGATCGAGGACCCGCTGTTTCAGGAATACTGGGATCGGACCGGGGCAGTGCTGGATGACTTTAAGAATGGAGTCCGGGAATTAAGTGACGGAAGCGGCGACCTGGCAGAGGGACTGCATGAAATTACAGACAATAATGAGGATCTAAACGAAGCTGCCGACGAACTATTGCAGGGCTATCTGAAGCAGGCAAACAATTCATTAAGAGAATATGGCTTTGAGGTTGAACTTACGGAGGATAATTTTGACACGGAATTAAGGAAACTTGCCGATGAACAGGGCGGACTCGCTGCACTTGGCATTTCCCGGGTCAGAAGAAGCTTAGCAGGTATTCAAAAATTTAAAGATGGACTGGAAACATACACGGATGCGGTTCAGGAAGCCGGCGATGGTGCGCAGAAACTGGCAGATGGAGTCAGTGAGCTGCGGACACAGACAGATGATTTCCTCAAGGATCAGGATACAGAGCTGGAGAACCTGACATTGTTTCTTGATGCGAAGGATAATGCAAGGATCGGTGCCGCAGCGGATGATCAGCAGATCAATGTCCAGAGTGGCTATTTTTTCGGTGTACTTCTTATGATGCTTTTTACATATGTGATTTCTGTGTTTGTCGTGCATGGAATAGAAAAGGAAAGCAGTGTGATCGGTGCGTTGTACGCATTGGGGGTCAAAAGACGTGATCTGATGCTTCATTACCTGACACTTCCGGTGTGTGTAACAATGATCGCTGGACTGATCGGTTTTGCGCTGGGTATCAGCAGCATTGGTATTCCGACACAGATGGCAGATGCCTATGCGTATTATTCCATTCCCGCTATGAACGTGCTGATCCCGCCGGTTCTGATCGTATATGGGATCCTTATGCCGCCGCTTGCGGCTGTTGTTGTGAATTATTTTGTGATCCGCAGAAAATTATCACAGACAGCGTTATCGCTGATCCGGAACGAGGCAAAGCAGCCGAAAGGAAGCAATGTAGAGCTTGGAAACATGGGATTTGTAGGGAGATTCCGCACCCGGCAGATGTTAAGAGAACTGCGGACCGGGATCACGGTTGTTCTTGGAATGTTTATTTCACTTGTATGCCTGATGCTGAGCCTGAATACGGCTGTTTTATGTGAAAATGTAAAAATAAACAATGTGAATGACACAAAATACGAGTATATGTATACCTATAAATATCAGACCGAAGATCCACCAGACGGTGGCGAAGAGGCATATATGACGACGTTAAAAAAAGAAATTTTGGGATACAACTGGGATGTCAATGTGCTGGGATTAAAAGAAAATACAAAGTATTTTGATGTCAAACTACCACAAGGGAAAAATAAAGTTGCGATCTCTTCTGCGGTGGCTCAGAAGTATGGTGTAAAAGCAGGGGATGAACTGGTGCTGCATGACGAAGAAAACGAGATCGATTACGCATTTCAGGTAGAAAGCATTGCAGAGTATGCACCGTCATTCTATGTATTTATGAATATTGAAGATGCAAGAGAACTGTTTGGGGCAGAAAAGGATGCGTACAATGTCGTATTTGCAGACCATGAACTGTTGATCGACAGCGGAAGACTTTATGCCGTGGTAAGTAAGAGTGATATCCAGGCGGCTGCGGGTATTTTTTCGGATCTGATGAGGAGCATGGTCGTTATGATCGTGGTGGTCGCAACACTGATCTTTATCGTGGTGATGTATTTGATGATGAAGGTAATGATAGACCGGTCGGCATTCTCGATCTCTTTGATCAAAGTATTTGGTTTCCGCAAAAAAGAGATAAAGAAACTTTATCTGGATGGCAATTTCTTTATCATTGCAGTTGGTGCGGCAATCTGTCTGCCGCTTTCAAAGTGGATCATGGATCAGGCGTATCCGTTTATGGTGTCGAATGTCAACTGTGGAATTGACATCAGCTACAAACCGTGGATGTGGGGCATATTATATGTTACAATTCTTTTATTATATGGCATGATCAATGGTGTACTGGTCAGAAGGTTGGATAAGATCGTTCCGGCAGAAGTATTGAAAAACCGGGAGTAAGAAGGAAAGATAAACAGCTTGGTCTATCGGAGGATGCAGCGGATGAAGAAAAAAGACGGATGAAAAGGGGTATTATTATAATTGATTTTGTGGGTGTAGTAGAGGTCATAATTGGAGAATGAAAGAAGTATCAAGTGTAAAAATGGCGGTAAGAATGGATTGACACAGATCATCATAAATGTGGAAGCACAGAAAGACGAGCCGAAGGGATACGAAATCTTAAACCGGGCAATCTTTTATGTAAGCAGACTGATCTCATCACAAAAAGAACGTGATTTTGAGAACTCCAGCTACGATGACATTAAGCGTGTATATTCCATCTGGGTATGTATGAATATGGATGAGAACAGCATGAGTCATGTGCACCTTACCAAAGAAGATCTGATCGGTTCCTATGAATGGAAAGGAAATCTTGATCTGCTGAATATCATAATGTTGGGATTAGCAAGGGAACTGCCGGAACATGATGAAACATATGAACTGCATCGTTTGTTAGGAGCGTTGCTGTCACAGGAACTTACAATAGATGAAAAATTAAACATAATCGGAAATGAATACGATATTCCTATTGAGGAGAACTTCAGGAAGGATGTGAGTGTTATGTGTAACTTGAGTCAGGGAATTGAAGAAAAGGGTATTGCGATTGGACGTGCGGAAGGTGAAGCAGGACTCATTGTGACAATGTATAAAAATGGTTTTACAGCAGAGCAGATAGCCGCAGCTACAGATAAAAACATAGAAGAAGTGAAAGCAATTATTGCAGGGAAAGAACCTGCGCTTGCATAGTTCTTTTATGATAGCTGGAAAATGCTTCTGGTAAATAAGAAGTGTCAGAAGAAAGCCTCCAAATCTACGATGGATTTGGAGGCTTTCTTCTTAACATTATGAAATAGTGGATCGACAGAAAGGCTACCACTTAAGTGGAAGGCACCTCATAGCTGACATTGATTTCACTCCACTGTATCCAGATGGAAGTTCTTGCGCCACCATTCGAGAGAAAAGAGCGGATCTCACATAAGGACCAGAGCTTTGTGACGGGATCCTGCTGGCGGATCTTCATACTGTGTGATTCCTGAGACTGGCTATACACGAGATCATCGAGTACAATACGGGTTGATACGGCGGTATTGTTAAGTGTCAGAGATTCAATAGAACTCGCGTTAAAAATAGTGATCCGACGTATATCCGTGAGAACAGGAGCTGCCGTATCTTTTGCCGCTACGCTGATCCGGATGGAGGAGGAAGAGGTATTCTGATAGGTCAGGA
The DNA here is from genome assembly GCA_050874505.1 of Roseburia sp. Classification (GTDB taxonomy): domain Bacteria; phylum Bacillota; class Clostridia; order Lachnospirales; family Lachnospiraceae; genus Roseburia. The sequence goes on from JBNMKU010000029.1 coordinate 12,299, forward strand.
TCAAACTCCCCAAAGGAATGTTCAGAGTACTGCCGGAAGCGGAGAGGTCTACATGGTATTCATCGAGAGATTTAAACAGGTTAGGCGTTGTGATATCCTCCGCAGAAGTTTTGAAATTCAGCTTGTAGGTGAGAGGAGTGTCCTCAACGACAGTGATCGCAGGCGTTTCGCCGGTATCGCCTTTTTCGCCCATAGGTCCCTGAATGCCCTGTTCACCTTTTTCGCCGGTATCGCCTTTCTCGCCCTGCGGTCCGGTATCGCCTTTTTCGCCCACAGGTCCCTGAATGCCCTGTTCACCTTTTTCGCCGGTATCGCCTTTCTCGCCCTGCGGTCCGGTATCGCCCTTGTCGCCTTTGGGTCCGGGATCACCCTTTGGCCCGGCGGGTCCTTGAGGCCCTGGAATGCCCTGTTCGCCCATAGGTCCTGGACATCCCTTGTCTCCCTGAATACCCTGCGGTCCAAGCTCGCCCTGAGGTCCCTGCATTCCGATCGGACCCTGCTCTCCGATGGGACCGCGTTCGCCTTTTTCGCCACGATCCCCTTTTGGTCCCTGAGGTCCCATAGGCCCGGGATCTCCTTTTGGACCGATTGGCCCAGTATCGCCTTTTGGACCAATGGGACCCGGATTTCCCTGAATACCCTGCGGCCCGATATCGCCAGTATCGCCTTTTGGACCAATATCGCCGCGAACGCCCTGAGGACCGCGTGGACCCATAGACCCGGTAGCACCGCGAGGACCGACCGGACCGGGACAGCCGGTGTCGCCCTTGATGCCGCGTGGACCCATAGGACCCTGTTCCCCGCGGGGACCCTGTTCGCCCCGTGGACCTTCTGGATCCATAGGCCCCGGAGGTCCCTGGATCGTTGCATAAGTGCCACAGGAATTACAGCTGTTATAACAATTACCAGATTTATTATTTGAACAGTTCATAATAAAACTCCCTGCATAAATTCATAGTTACTTACATATTATGCAGGAATGTCAGATATGCGAAACATCCCATAGAAAATCAGTTTAGCGGCAGACAGAGAAGCGGAAAGTTGGATTTAACCGGTTGCAATCTTTCTTCAATGTCGATAAGATAAGAGAAGAAAAGAAAGAGGTGGAACTATGTCAGAACAGGAACAGCTTTGTAACAGTTATTTTAAAAGTATCATTGATCAGGACCGGTGCTCTGTCGTGATCTGCAATCTGGCACACGAGATCGTCTATATGAACCCGACGGCAATAAAAAGCTATGAAAAATATGGCGGAAGCAATCTGGTTGGAAAAAGCCTTTTAGGATGCCACAATGCAGAATCGTGTGAGCGGATACATCAGGTGATCGACTGGTTTGCGGCAGATGAAAGCCACAATATCATATACACATCCCACAACGAAAAGCAGAATAAAGATGTCTATATGGTGGCACTCAGAAATCAGGGAAAGCTGATGGGTTATTATGAAAAACATGAATACAGGAATAAAGAAACGATGAAGCGGTATGACTTGTGGTAAATTATCTTGCAAAAAGAGAGCTTCCTATGTATAGTATTCATGAATAAGATTTAGGAAAATAGTGGTAAAACCATGGAGGAAAAAATGAAAAATGTCGGAATTATAGGTGCAATGGAACTTGAAGTCGAGGCTCTGAAAGCACAGATGAAAGTAGATCGTATCCTTGAAAAGGCACAGATGAAATTTTTCGAGGGAACATTAGGCGGAACAGAAGTTGTGATCGTACAGTGCGGGATCGGTAAGGTAAATGCAGGTATGTGCGTGCAGATCCTTGCAGATTTATTTGACGTGACGGCGATCATCAATACAGGGGTTGCAGGTTCACTGTGCAACGACATCAACATCGGAGACATCGTGGTATCCACCGAGAGCGTACAGCATGATATGGACGTAACCGCATTGGGTTATGAGCCTGGTGTCATACCGCAGCTTGAGACTTCTGTTTTTCTGGCAGACGAGCATATGGTAAAACTTGCAACAGAGGTCTGCAAAGAAGTAAATCCTGACATTTCCGTATTTACAGGAAGAGTAGTCAGCGGAGATCAGTTTATTTCCAGTGCAGAGCAGAAAGAGAGATTAAGCGGTGTATTCAAGGGTTCCTGCGCGGAGATGGAAGGCGCGGCGATCGCACAGGCGGCATATTTAAACCATGTACCATATGTGGTGATCCGTGCGATCTCAGACAAGGCAGACGGCAGCGCACAGATGGATTATCCAACATTCGAGCGTGCGGCAGCAGCACACTCTGCAAAATTAGTGGAGCATATGATCGGAAGAATATAGGAATATTTTACAGGGAGAGGCGCAGGTCTCTTCCTGTCTTGCTTTCATACGGATGGAATGTCCGCGAAGCGTACATTTATGATAGGGGTAACATGTGATTTCAACAGAAATGGAGGGTTTTTTATGAACAGTACCAAATTTCCACAGTGGCTTGATAATGCCGTATTTTATGAGATCTATCCGCAGTCGTTTAAAGATTCCAATGCAGACGGGATCGGGGATTTTCAGGGGATCATTTCCAAACTGGATTACATTGCAGAACTGGGGTGCACGGCGATCTGGATGAATCCCTGCTTTGAGTCTCCGTTTGGGGATGCAGGATATGATGTGTCCGATTACTACAAGGCAGCACCGCGCTACGGAACCAATGAGGATCTAAAGCAGCTCTTTGATGAGGTACATAAACGGAACATGCACATTTTGCTGGATCTGGTTCCGGGGCATACTTCGGTTGCACATCCGTGGTTTCAAGAATCGATGAAAGCAGAGAAAAACGAGTATACCGACCGTTATATCTGGACGGACAGTATCTGGAAAGAGCCGACGGGCTATGGTTCCCTGCGCGGCATTTCAGACCGGGATGGAAGCTGTGCGGTCAATTTCTTCTCCCATCAGCCGGCGTTAAATTATGGCTACTATAAACCGGACCCGCAGGAGCCGTGGCAGCAGTCCATGGAGGATGTGGGACCTAAAAAAACGATAGCGGCAGTCATTGATATCATGCGTTTCTGGCTTAAGATGGGATGTGATGGCTTTCGTGTCGATATGGCAGGTTCTCTGGTCAAAGGAGACGAAGACGGAAAAGGAACCATCCGGCTCTGGCAGAAGATCCGTCAGTTTCTGGATACAGAATTTCCACAGGCGGCAATGATCTCCGAATGGGGAGAACCGGATAAGAGTATAAAGGGCGGCTTTCATATGGACTTTCTGTTACATTTTGGACCGTCACATTATAACGATCTGTTCCGCTGTGAAACGCCGTTTTTTGCAGGAAACGGAGATGTATCCGAATTTGTCAAAAAATATCAGGAACTGTATGAGAAAGCAGAGCACAAAGGACTCATCTGTATCCCATCCGGCAATCACGATATGGACAGACTGGCAAGAACCATAAAAGGCGAAAAACAGAAGATCGCATTTGCATTCCTCTTAACGATGCCGGGCGCACCGTTTATCTACTATGGAGATGAGATCGGCATGCGTTATGTGGAGGGGCTGACTTCGGTTGAGGGAGGATTTGGAAGAACCGGCTCCCGTTCCCCGATGCAGTGGGATGATTCGTTAAATGCCGGTTTTGGAAGTTCCAAACCGGAACTGCTCTACATTCCACTGGATGAAAGCGATGACAGACCAAATGCCAGAGCGCAGATGGAAGATGAGACATCCCTGCGGAGTGAAGTCAAACGCCTGATCACCTTAAGACAGGCACATAAGGCATTGCAGAGCAAGGGAGAGATCGAGTTTATTTATGCCCAAAAACAGGAATATCCGCTGGCATACATCAGAAGCAGTGAGGAAGAAAAGCTGCTTGTGGTGCTCAACCCATCGGACAAAAAAGCAGCATTTAAGACAGAATATGCGATAAAGGAAACGATCTATTCCTACGGAGAAGACATACATGCCGGGAATGGAACCGTAGAGATCGGATCAAATTCGTTTGCAGTCTGCCTGCTGTGATCAGAAATGGAGAAAAGTTATGAAAAAGAAAATGCAGCTGGTATTATGTGCCGGATTTCTCGTAATGAGTGTCACCGCATGTGGCACAAAGCAGACAGAGAGAAGAATCATACCGGCAGATGAGACAGAAAAACAGGAGATAGCGGAGGGCTCTGTTCACACCACAGAGTCTTCTGCCACAGAAGAGCCTGATACGGAAAAAGTGAACAATGAACTGTCAGAAACAGAGACGGAAACAGAGAGTGATACTTATACAGAGCTGACCTTTGCGGATCTGGCAAAACGACAGTTTGAATTTAGCAGTGGTGCCGGTGGCTGGAGCACGGATTTTGTCATAGAAAAAGATGGATATTTCCATGGAACCTATCATGATTCCGATATGGGAGATACCGGGGAAGACTATGAAAACGGCACGATGTATTACAGTGACTTTTCCGGGCATTTTACAGATCTGACAAAAGTAAATGACTATTGTTATGAGATGACACTGGCAGACATCAGCTATGCGGATGAAATCGGAACCGAAGACATACTGGATGGCGTACATTATATTTATCTGGACGCATACGGACTGACCGGAACAGATCGTTTTCTCATATATCTGCCAGGAACGCCGGTCAGCGAATTTTCCGAAGATGTCTACTGGTGGCTTTCTATGGCAAATCAAAGTGACACAGAGCTTACGATGATGGCAATCGTCAATGCACCGGAGCAGGAGGGCATCTGTTCGTATGAGAGAATGAATCCGCTGGAAGATGCAGAGCAGATGCTTAAAGGCGCAAAAGAAAGCAATGAGTACTGGTTACAGAAGATCGATACGGCAGAGTCACAGTTTGAGATCAATCAGATCGCACAGGCACGTTACGAAGCAGTGGATGGATGTTTAAACGGAGTTTGGAATCTGATCAAATATAATACGGATGAAGCAACTTTTGAGTCGATTCGAAACGAACAGCGAGAGTGGATCGCTTACAAAGAAAATGAGGCAGGGCAGGCGGCAGCAGAATATGGCGGAGGCAGCATGGCAACCGCTGTTTCCTACGATACACTTACGGAACTTACCCTGGCACGCCTTGAAAAACTGGTGGCATATCTGAAATAAAAAGTATAAATTGACGGATAGAAGGTGGAGTGTTAGAATCACAGAAAGCAAAGGATAAAACAGAGGAAGAACGGGAGGAAGAAAGATGTTTGACCGTCAGTCCACACATGTTGCACTGTTATTGTGGGGATGTATTTTCTGCCTGATTGCAGCATTGTGCATGTTTATGAATAAAAATTTTGAAAAAGAAAAGAGAAGATGGATGATCTCCATGCAGACATCTACGGCATTGCTTTTGGGAAGTGATGCACTGGCATGGGCATTCCGTGGATATCCGGGGACAGTTGGGTATGTGATGGTACGCATCAGCAATTTTGTTGTATTTGCGGCTACCGCGATTGTTTTGTTTTTCTTTCATGCATATGTTTGCAGCTACTTATTTCGAAAAGATGAGATCAAAAAGATCTGCCGGACAAAACTGGTCTGGCTGATCTGTACGATTGCGTTGGTGCTTGTGATCGTATCACAGTTCACACATCTGTATTATTATTTTGATGCCGATAATTTTTACCACAGAAATACGATGTACCTGATTTCCATGCTGCTTCCATTAAGTGGCATGTTACTTGATTTTTCATTGTTACTGCAATATCGGAAACGATTGAGCAGAGACAGCTTTGTTGCTATGGTGTCTTATATTGTCCTGCCACTTGTCGCAGCGGTCATCCAGACATTTTATTACGGAATATCATTGATCAATATCGCCATCTGTATTTCGATGATCTTAATTTTTGTGGCGGCAGTGAGTGAGCAGAGCAGGCTGATGAAGCGGCTTTCTGAGAGCAAGGATGAGGCGATCGAACAGCTTGAAGTATCAACGACCATCAACCGTTGTGTGACAGAACTTTCTTCGGATCGGGATATCCATGTGGCGATCCATAATCTGCTTGAGATCATCAATCAGTATTTTGATGCAGACCGCACTTATATTTTTGAAATCGACTATGAGAGAAACATTATTGTCAATACACATGAGTACGTCAAAAATGGGGTTTCTCAACAGATGGATAATCTGCAGGAAATACCGCTGGATGTGATCGCAGTCTGGATGGAAAAATTCAGAAAATATCAGGTGTACTATATTTCCTCCCTGGAGCAGGAAAAAGGATCTCCGTCCTATGAGATTTTAAAGGAGCAGGATATTGAGAGACTGCTCGCCGTTCCGCTCAAAAACGAGGGAACCATCATAGGCTTCCTGGGAGTGGACAATCCGGCAAAGCACTATAATGATGCAACCTTATTATCGTCTATCCAGTTCTTTATCACAAATAGCCTGTCCACCAAAAAGCAGCAGGAGCAGCTGCAGTACTTAAGTTATCGTGACATGCTCACAAGGCTTTATAACCGGAACAGATATATTGAGGATGTGGAACGCTATATGGAGCAGAGACTTCGGAATGTTGGCGTTGCATATCTTGACCTGAATGGTTTGAAAAAGATAAATGATGAACAGGGACACGAAGCCGGCGATGCATTCATCCGGAGTGCTGCCGGTGCAATTTCAAGTGTTTTTGAAGACAATTGTTATCGGGTTGGTGGAGATGAATTTGTGATCCTCTGCTGTGACATCGACAGGGATACATTTTATCAGAAAATAGAAAAGCTCCATGAAGCGGTGGAACAGAATAAGGTCAGTGTATCAGCCGGGGTGCTGTGGAAGGAAAATGTAGATGATATCGAGAGCCTGCTAAAAGAGGCAGATCGTTGCATGTATATCGAGAAGGAGCGGTACCATAGAGAAAATGGAGATTATCGGAGATAGAGAAAGAAAGTGAGATTATGTGGATAGTATTTGCATTTGGTTCCGCATTGTTCGCCGGACTTACTTCCATACTTGCAAAGTGTGGGATCAGAAAGACGGACTCAAATGTAGCGACCGCGATCCGTACCATTATTGTACTGGTATTTTCATGGATCATGGTTTTTGTGGTGGGAGCACAACATGAAATTGGATCGGTATCGGGAAAGACCTGGATCTTTCTGATCTTATCCGGTGCTGCGACCGGAGCTTCCTGGCTGTGCTATTTTAAGGCATTACAGATCGGGGATGTCAATAAGGTAGTACCGATCGATAAATCAAGTACGATCTTAACGATCGTATTGGCATTCATTTTCTTAAAAGAAGAGATCAGTCCGTTAAAACTGTTTTGTGTCTGTCTGATCGGCGTGGGTACTTATCTGATGATCACAAAAAAGGAAAGTACCGGAGCAGAAAAGGCAGGGCATGGATGGCTGTTTTATGCTGTGTTATCGGCTGTTTTCGCCAGTCTGACCTCTATTCTTGGAAAAGTCGGAATGGAAGGGATCAATTCAAACCTTGGAACTGCGATCCGAACCATTGTGGTACTGATCATGGCATGGATCGTCGTATTTGTCACAGGAAAACAGCACACCATCAGAGAGATGGATGGAAAGGAACTGGGCTTTATCTGTCTGTCCGGACTGGCAACCGGAGCTTCCTGGCTGTGCTACTATAAAGCATTGCAGGATGGACTTGCCAGCGTGGTGGTACCGATCGATAAATTGAGCATCGTCGTGACAATCCTGTTTTCTTATCTGGTATTCCACGAGAAGTTAAGCAAAAAGGCACTGCTTGGACTGGTACTGATCGTAGGCGGCACATTACTGATGCTGCTGTAAAATATCAGGCATAATGATACCGGTGCCGCTGTCTGATAAAGAAGGTAACGGTCACGCACAGGGTCAGAAGTTCTGCCATGGTAACTGCCCACCAGATGCCGTCAATGCCCCAGAGGATCGGAAGGAGCAGTACCATCGAGATCTGGAATACCAGGGTACGGAGAAACGAGATGGCAGCGGAGAGCAGACCATTGTTTAAAGCCGTAAAAAAGGCGGAGCCAAAAATATTAAAGCCGTTGATCAGATAAACGGTACAGTAGATCGCAAGTCCGTGTCTGGTAAGTTCAAACAGATCCGCATCGTATCCGACAAAGAGGGTTGCAAGCGGTGTCGCAAGCAGGTGTGATGCGATGACAAGTAAAACACCCCAGACAGCAACCAGACTGAGACTCTTGCGGAAGAGGTTTTTCAGCTCGTCGTGGTTCCCGGCACCGTAATGGTAACTGACGAGTGGTGCACTTCCGATGGAATAGCCAAAGAAGATGGCGGTAAAAATAAAGTTGATATACATGATGGCTCCAAAGGCTGCGACACCGTCTTCTCCTGCGAGGTTCATCAACTGGATGTTATAAAGAGAGTTGACGAGGGAACTCGAGAGGTTGGTCATCAGCTCGGAGGAACCATTGGTGCAGGTCTTAAGCAGGATCTTTCCGTTAAAATGCGTTTTTCCAAGACGGAGCAGACTGCTGTTTTTTCTGGCAAAATAGAAAACAGGAAACAGACCGCCGATACATTCGCCACAGACCGTCGCAAGTGCGGCTCCGGGCAGTCCAAAACCGAGTACGCCAATGAAAAGAAAATCTAAGACCATATTGGTGACACCGGAAGTAATGATGACGTAAAGTCCAAGCTTTGGTTTTTCGGCTGCGACAAAGAAACTCTGGAATACGTTTTGCAGCATAAAAGCCGGAAGGGAAAAAAGACAGATCCGTGCATACAGCACACTGTTGCGCAGCAGTTCTCCCTCGGCACCAAGTGCGGAGGCAACATAAGGAACAAAGAGGAAACCGAGGAACGAAAACAGGATGCCGCCTGCAAGGGTCACATAGACGAGCATGGAAAAATATTCGTTCGCCTCTTTCTGTCTGCCCTCACCGAGCGTTTTGGCAACGATCGCACTGCCGCCGGTACCGACCATAAAACCGAGTGCGGAAATACCCATCAGAAGAGGCATGATGAGGTTGACTGCGGCAAAAGCGGTTTTGCCGACATAGTTGGATACGAAAAGTCCGTCGACGACACCGTAGATGGAAGTAAATACCATCATAACGACAGATGGAAAGACAAATCGCAGTAGTTTTTTATAAGTAAAGTGTTCTGATAATTGTATCTTCATAGTAATCCCCTGTTATTTAGATCAAATCGTTATAGTGTGGCAACACCTGCACGAAGAGCCCTGATGTACTTGCTGTGCAGGGCTAAGAGCATGTGACATTCCTCTTCGGACATGCAGGAAAATGCTTCATTTTCGATCGCAACGAGCGGAGACATTGTCTGCTCGATCAGGATATGTCCCTTGTCTGTCAGATAAATGTGCATACTGCGGCCTTTCCCGGGAGAAAGCGTGACATAGCCTTCCTGCTCCATTTTGCTGATGGCAGAATGGATGGTCTGTTTTGGAATAAATGTGGTGCGGCAGATATCGCGCTGCAGACATCCGTCCCCAAGTTCGCAGAGCGCGTAGAGGATGTCCAAGGTGCTGTTGGATAAGCCCAGTTTCTGGGCTGCATCCCGGTAGATATCGTTAAACTCCTTAAAAAGCCGGTTGAATTCCCGGAGGTTTGGACTCATATAAGGAGTGGCAGTCTGGTTTGATGTCTGGTTCATAACATGTTCCATCCTTTTAGTCTGATTTCGTACTCGTGAGAGTATAGTACGATTTCGTACTTGTGTCAAGAGGAAAGAAAAACAGGCCGTATTTTCCAGAAAAAATATTGCCGGAAAGCCAACAAAACATTGACATTGCAGGTATTATCAGATATGATTTTATCAGTGATTTTAGCATAGGAACGAAAGGCAGAGTGGTCAAGAAACGAAAGGCATCTTGACTGCTCTTCTTTTGTATCATAGGAAAGGGGCGCATTGCCGCACATTGCCTGCGGCAGAGTGTTTGGGTATGCCATGGATAAGAATTTTTCAGAAAACATTATAGAATTAAAAGGAATTAAAAAACGCTATGATGATAATTTCGAAGCGGTGAAAGATTTTAATCTTCAGGTAAAAAAAGGAGAATTTATCACGTTCTTGGGCCCTTCCGGCTGTGGAAAGACAACAACTCTGCGAATGATCGCCGGATTTGACCGCCAGACAGAGGGACAGATCTTATTGAACGGAAAGGATATCAGTAACCTTCCACCAAATAAAAGACCGATCAATACGGTGTTTCAGCGGTATGCACTGTTTCCGCATTTAAATATTTTTGACAACATTGCGTTTGGACTGAAATTAAAGACAAGAGAAGTGACCTATCAGAATAAAGCAGGAGAGACGATCAAAAGACAGGAAAAACTCTCCAGAAAAGAGATCCAGGAGAAAGTACGTCACGCCTTAGAAGTCGTGGATCTTGAGGGCTTTGAGAAGAGAAGCATCACGACGTTATCCGGTGGACAGCAGCAGCGTATCGCGATCGCAAGGGCGATCGTAAATGAGCCGGAGATCCTTCTTTTAGATGAGCCGCTTGGCGCACTGGACTTAAAGATGCGTAAAGAAATGCAGTTAGAGTTGATGGCGATGCACAAGGAGCTTGGCATTACCTTTATCTATGTCACACACGATCAGGAAGAGGCACTGACGATGTCAGATAAAGTCGTTGTCATGTCTGATGGTATGATCCAGCAGATCGGCACACCGGAAGAAATCTACAATGAGCCGAAAAATGTATTCGTTGCGGACTTTATCGGAGAGAGCAACATCTACAACGGAAAGATGACCGCAACCAAACGGGTGCAGTTCTGTGGTGCTGAATTTGAATGTCTCGATGATATGCCGCTTGGTGCCAAGGTGGATGTTGTCGTAAGGCCGGAGGATGTGATCATGACAAAGCCGGAGGACGGTACGATCAAAGGTCTTGTCAATTCCGTGATCTTTAAGGGAATGCACTATGAGATCATCGTGGAGTCCGGCGACAATGAAGTCGTGATCCAGAGCACCAAGAGTGCCAAAGAGGGCGATACCATCGGCATGTGTATTGAGCCGGATGGCATCCATGTCATTTTAGCAGAGACCAACCACAATATCTTCGAGGGTGAACTGACCAAGAATTATACCGTTGTATTTGCAGGTGGCGAGTATGAGTGCGATGTCACACAGTTATATGACGGTTCCTACTTTGATGAGAACGATACTCTGGTGGATGCACAGGGAAATGAGATCCATACGGCAGGCGAAAAGGTAACCGTTAAGATCCCGGTAACCGCGGTATCCATGAGTGATGATACGGAGACCGAGGAAGGTATCTGCGGTCATATCGTATCGCTCATTTACAAAGGAGACCATTACCACTATATCGTTCGTACAAAAGACGATGAGGATATCCATCTGCATGACGAATATCTGTGGAATGAAAATGACTATGTCCGCCTGATGATCCCGAAAGACCGGATCGAACTTTCTTTTGCAACAGAGACGGGAAAGGAGTAAGAGCATGAACCTGCGTTTTTCAAGAAAACAGTTAAGTATTCCGTATGCAGTGTTCCTGTTATGCTTTGTCGTGGCACCGCTGCTCGTGATACTGTCCTATGCCTTTACCAATGGGGAAGGCAGATTTACCATGCAGAATTTTCTGGGATTTTTTGAGAGTCCCAATACGATCGGTAC